>JAFAXD010000156.1 GCA_019241285.1 Xanthobacteraceae bacterium
CTCTCGCCTTCCGTGAGCGCAGGTACTATATAGCCGAGCATGGCGAAGCGCACCACAACACCCGAGCGAAGGACAGACCACCGCTGGCGGATCGTGCGGATCGCGCCTACGCCTGCGAAGCTGGTCGGCCACGTCTATGCGCCCGACGAGGACACGGCTATCAAGCGGGCAATCGTGCAGCTTCACGTTGAGAAGGCGTGGCGCAATCGGCTGATGGCAATCCGCGAGACTTGACGTTCACCAGCGCCGAGCTTCAGGCGATGACGTGATCGAAGGCGAGCGACGGCTTAGAGATCGTCTCGCCCTAGACCGAGGTTATCAGCCCGTTCGGCGAGTTCAGACCACTCGCGCGCGAGGTCTTCATACAGGCGCTTTTTCTCGGCATCGGCCACGAGCTTGGCGCACGCGACGCATTCCTGGGCCTTCGTTCGGTAATATTCGGCTAGCATAGGCACGACACCAACCCGGCATTTCCTGCGCCACAACAACCTCGCGAGCTTCTCGCTCCAGGTCGAGTATTTTCTCAGCCGGAGGTGGTGGAGTGGGGGTCGATCCCCAAAACGGTTTTTCTGCTCGGGAAATTATTTTTCTGGCTTGGGCGCGCCGCTCGCGGCGCCGGCGCAGACCAAGGCGCGAGACCTCGGTGCAACCCATTCCTCGTCACCAGATACCCCGAGGCTCTCAATGCTTTTTTCTACTCGAAGCTGAAGTTGCAAGCGGCGATAGATCGAGCCCTTCCTTTGCAATGTCTGATCGAACCGCCTCGAACAGTGCCTGGACCATAAACCTTATCGCATCGTTCACGTCGCCGACTTCTTCGTTTGAGCGCTCGATGAGACCGCCCGGATCGAATAGAAGCTGTTGCTCAAAGTTACCGAGCCACTGCGCCCCATCGACGCCCTTCAAGTGATAAATCTCCTTCAGCGCGCTTCGCAATGCAGCATTCGACACCAACAAGGATGCGGCGAGTTGCTTGTGTTGGGCGTCCGGTTTCCACGCCATGATGAGATGTTCGCACTGGCGCGATAATGACGCCAAGCACTTGGTTTTGTTCCCCAATGAAGACGCCCGCGTCTCTGAGAAGCTGTGCCGCGACAAACGCGCTGTGCGGCGGAGAACACTGCCCAGATCATGCGAGCCGGCGGCTAGAGCCAGCGATTGCGATTCAGGCCCGACACTTATTCTTTCGTTTTCAATTTAATCTCATCCGCAGCGATGAACGGAACTCGGAGCGCGGCGGCATCTTGTGCGGCGGGCGTCGTCCTAGCGCCCACAGCTTCGGCCGCCAACTTCATGCGGCGGACGGACGCACAGCGGACTTAGCAAGGGTTAATGCCCTGACATTTAGCGGTGCGATCATCATCAGCGTCCGGTCAGTCCCTTCTCCCCCCAAAGCCCCCCGTGCTTGGCCGGACCCGAGTGAGGGCGCGACCGTGGCCGGTCGCGCCCTATTCCTTGTGGCTGCCAGGAATGGCTTTATCATCATGAACGACAAGCCCGTCTGTTCCCTTGCTGTCCACGCTCGAGCCGAGTACCGCCCCGGCCGAAACTCGATCAGCGTTCGAACGAATCCGCCAGTTTGTTGTTTGCCCTTCAGTGGGCTGACTTGTTGGGGGCAAGCCGATGTTGTTAAATCGGGAACAATGTTGGGAGATGCGGCCGAATGCTGGGATGCCGCCACAACAGCACCGCGACGTCGATACTCGGCGCCTATACGAAGAGATCGGCGAACAGTGGATGCTGGTTGCAGACCAGATCGCCGATAGCCAGCAATCGCGGGCGGCGTTAGCCGCACGATAGACCTTCTGTTTGCAAGCAGCTCTCTCGCCTCGGCGATAGGGCGCATCGGGAGGAAAAAATGAGTACCGCTACTAACACCAGCATAGCTGGGGTGCCCGCCCGCGCCTCGGAGGGCGTGCGGTGGGGCCAGCTTATCGCCTGCATCGCTTGTATGGTCCTGATCGCTAACTTGCAGTACGGCTGGACCCTTTTCGTCAATCCCATCAACAAAGCACATGGCTGGTCGATCGCCTCGATCCAGTTGGCGTTCAGCATATTTATTGCCCTCGAGACTTGGCTCACTCCGATACACGGCTGGATCGTCGATAACCTTGGCGCACGACGCGGGCCGAAGGTAGTGGTCGCATTCGGGGGAATTATGGTTGCCCTCGGTTGGATCATCAGCGCCTACGCGCAATCCCTCGAAATGCTGTATCTTGGCGCAGTGGTCGGCGGCACTGGAGGCGGGGCCGTGTACGCCACCTGTGTCGGTCTGGCGGTTAAGTGGTTTCCCGACCGACGCGGCTTAGCGGTCGGTCTAACCGCAGCGGGTTACGGCGCGGGCGCGGCCCTGACGGTCGTTCCAATCCGGGCAGTTATTGGGACTGCCGGTTACGAAACGGCGTTTTTCTGGTTTGGGCTGATCCAAGGAGGCGTCGTTTTTGTTCTGGCTTGGCTACTCCGAGCACCTGATCCTGCCGAAATGGTCGGCATCGCCGCACCGAAAGTGCTGCAGACCACGCGCAGCTACACACCTTCGGAAGCATTATCCACTCCGGTATTTTGGCTACTTTACATCATGTTCGTCATGGTGTCGGCCAGCGGACTGATGGCGACGGCCCAGATCGCACCGATTGCAAAGGATTTCAATGTTGGAGATGTGGCAATCTTCTTCGGAGCGTCGGCTCTGAGCGTGGCGCTGATCGTCGATAACGTCTGCAATGGTGGCGCCCGACCTCTGTTCGGCTGGATTTCAGACCAGATCGGCCGCGAATACACCATGGCGATCGCGTTTGGTCTCGGCGGAGTTGCATATTGGTTGCTCGGAACACTGGGCCACTCCCCATGGGCATTCGTTCTCTTCGCCGCTTTGATCTTCCTCACCTGGGGCGAAATCTTCAGTCTGTTCCCGTCAACGTGCACGGACACTTTTGGCACCAAGTTTGCCACCGTCAACCTGAGCCTGCTCTACACTGCCAAAGGTGCGTCGGCCTTCCTGGTTCCAGTTGCCAACCTGATCCAATCAGCGAGTGGCGGCTGGCACTTGGTATTCGTATTGACGGCGATCATGAATTTTGCGGTGGTTGGATTGGCTCTGTTCGTGCTCAAGCCGCTGCGCGAGCGCTTCCTGGCCA
>JAFAXD010000215.1 GCA_019241285.1 Xanthobacteraceae bacterium
ACGAACTCGATCGCCTCGAGCTTGGCCGCGTTGAAGGACCGCGCCTGGCGCGCCCTGAACTGGCGCACACTCAGCCGATGATGCTGCGGCTCGAACACGATCCGCGCCGCCGTGTGACCGGGCTGCGTCTCCTGGGCTTTGATGCGGAAGGCCAGCATGCCGCGGTCGGCGGCAAACTCATTCTTGATCTGCTGCAGCAAGCGCCGGTTCTCGTCAGCTGGATCGGTCTCGATCATGAAAGCGGCGCGCGCCGCGTCCAGCGCCAGTGGGTGGAACGAGGCCGGCTTCTCACCGAGGCGATCGCGACCGGAGGGCTGCATGACCAACATGATGGAAATCGCATGACTCTCCGCCAGCGCTGCGAGCGACTTGAGCAGGAGACGCGCCTGCTCCGTGGCTGCGCGGCGGGTTGGCAGCGTGAAGGCGTCGATGACGATCGCCCGCAAATCTTTGATGCTGCGGACAGCGGCATCGAGCAGCGGCAGATCCGTCACGACATCAAACGGGCGTGGCCCCTTCGAACCCGGCACCTCGCGAATGAGCTGGACCCGGGTGAGGTCGGCGCCCGCCGCTTTGAGGCGCGGCAGCAGCACATCGGGGTCGCCATGCGGGCAGACCAGGAGAGCCGCCCCCTGTGGGGCGCGACCTTCGCCGCACGGGAAAGAGCCGCCGGTGGTGACGGCCGCCATGATGGTTGTCGCCAAAGCGGATTTGCCGGTTCCGGATGCACCGGCGAGAAGCGTGAGCTTCCCCCGGGCGATACGGTTCGGCCACAGCCACTGGGTCGGCTTGGGCTTAAGGTCGCTCCCGCGCATGACAATCGCGGTCGGGCCGGAGTGGGGATCGAGGGCAGGTCCTTTGTCGGCAATGGTCATGGCACATCCTCCATAACCTGAAGCATAATCCTTTGATTATGCTTTGCAAGAACAAAATAAGAACAATTGGTGCTAAGCCAGGGTTGATCGCAATACCGCAAACAGGCGCTCGACGTCGGCATCCGTGGTCCACAGGTGTGGCGTGACCCGCATGGCGGCGCCGCGCACGGAGACATGCACGTTTTCGGCCGCAAGGCGGCCCGGCAGATGCGTCGGGATCCCGCCGGGAAAGCGCAGCCCGAGATAATGGCCGGCGCGGCGCGCGCTCGGGACGCTCTCGATGCGGAGCTCCGCACGGGCGCGCGTGGCGATCTCCTCCGTCCGGCGCGTCAACGTTGCCAGGAGGCGCGGCACCGTCCAGTCTGAGATGAGTTTAAGCGAGGCGTCGGCGACCGGCATCAGGGCGAAATTGCTGCGCTCGCCGACGTCGAAGCGGCGCGCGCCCTCGTGAAATTCGTGCCGATAATTGACGAGGCCCGCGAAATCCTCCGACGCGCGGCGCGCGATCCAGTTGTGCTCGATCGGCCGCCCGCCCTGGCGGCGTGGCGCCACGTAGAGAAAGCCGAAGCTATAGGGCCCGAGCAACCATTTGTAGCTCGCCACAGCGAGGTAATCGGGATCGATGCGTTGAACATCAAACGGGAATGCGCCGACTGACTGGGTGCCATCAACACAAAGAACTGCACCCACGCGGCGGCACGCCTTCCCAACCGCCTCGAGATCGATCAACCCGCCGTCAGTCCAGTGGCAGTGCGGAAGCGCGACGACGCCGGTCGCGGAATCGATCAGGTCCAGGACAGCTGCGGTCCAGTCATCATCCCCAGGCCGCAGCACGCTGACGAAGCGCGCGCCAGTGCGCTCGGCAAGATCCATCCACGGATAGACGTTAGAGGGAAACTGCTCGGCCAGTGTGATGATGGTCTGCGTCTTGGTCAGCGCGATGTTGGCGGCGGCCTGCGCCATCCCGTACGACACCGCCGGCGCAAAGGCGACGTCATCCGGGCGGGCGTTGATCAGGGCCGCAAAGCGCGCCCGCACCGTCTCGCTGCCGGAGAAGAAATCGCCTGGCGCGATGCTCCACGGCTGCGCCTTGCGGCCGAGCCCCTGCACGCCGGCGGCGATCGATACTTTCGGCAGCGGCGACATGTAGGCGCAATTGAGGAACGCCACCTCGTCGGGAATATCAAACAGATGCCGCTGGTTGGGCAGCAAGGCCGAGTCGGGCGGATGGGGTGGCGTCATGAGGGAACTCGCGATTCGCAACAGGTAGAGGTGTTTCTGCTATAGCTCACAAAGGCGGCCTGTCATGAGCTATAGAACGCGCATCTATAACTCATGCGGCGCCTTGGGAATGCATCATGGTGAAATTCAGCAAGATCCGGGCTCGCGCCGAGAAGCGCAAGGGCGGACCCGACGCGCTCAAGCGCCTGCTGCCGCCGAAGCCTGATCCCAAGGTGCTCGCCCGGCTGGGCAATGACCGCATTCTGGCGGAGATGACCAAGCGCGCGTTCTGCGCGGGATTTGCCTGGAGCGTGATCGAGGCGAAATGGCCCGGCTTCGAGGAGGCGTTTATGGCGTTCGAGCCCGGCCGGCTTGCGCTGCAGCCGGAGGAGTTCTGGGACGGACTCGTGAAGGATACCCGGA
>JAFAXD010000335.1 GCA_019241285.1 Xanthobacteraceae bacterium
GCACGTAAGTCCTCGCCGTGTTCTGTGACGGTTTCACGCGTGCGCGCGACCAGAATTGCGAGGATCGCCAAAACAAGCAGATAGATCACGAAGGGGAATTGCAGCGGCCATGGCTCGTATTGGGCGAGCAAGCCCGCCAGCGATGAACCGGTTGCGAGGCCCAGGAAATTGCTGCTGGTGGTGATGAAGGAGGCACGGGAGCGATCTTGATCGGGATCGAGTTCAGTGATCCAGGCGGTCCCTGTACCGGCCGTCAGCCCGATCGCCAGCCCGTTGAAAATCCGCGCCCAGAACAGCCAGCTCGTGCCCGATGCGAACAAAAATAGAAACGCGCTCAGAGCCGCAACTGCGATTGCAGCCAAGCTCACCTTACGCCGTCCGATAATGTCCGAGGTCCGCCCGAGCAGCAGCAGAGCTACAAGATTACCGACGACATAGACCGCGTAAACGAGCGTCAGCGTGACGCGGGAGAACCCAAACGTGTGCTCATAGATGACATAGAGCGGGGTCGGAAGCGTTGTAGCGACAAACATGACGCCGACGAGGCTCGCAACCACCGCGACATGACGGCGTGCCCGAACTATGTTGTCGCGCGTACGTGCATCGATGGTATCTGTCCTAAGCACGATTGATATGCCTGATTGTTCGTTTCAAAGCTTTACAACATAACGCCTAGGCTCGACGTTCGTTTCGGGGCTGCTCGAACACGAGCCAGGCGTACAGAAGGAGTTGTTGATGAGCATTCGTCGAGTTTTGGTGGGTTCGCGCAAAATAATCAGATACGCGTAGTCGGCAAGGAGGCTGATCCGCATGCGCTGACGATTTCAACACATGCCCTGGCGCCGGAAGGTGGTGTTGTTTTTTCACGCGACGGCGTGGTCGTCACTGCTTTTCTAGTCGATCATGGGCATGCCAAGCCGGCCTATGGATATCGAATCGACCATGCAGACCATGCGGTCGTGTTGTCAGGCGATACGACCTACGCCCCCAATCTCGTCGCCCACGCCAAAAACGTGGACTTGCTGATCCACTGCCTCGCTGTCGCCAGCCGACAGCTCGAAGCGGCTGCTCCCGATTATGTCAACCATTTTTATCAATACCTCGGCAATCCCGAGATGGTTGGGCGCATCCTCGGTGAGGTCCGACCGCGCGAAGCCGTCTTTTCGCACATTTCGCTCTACAGCCGCGGCCAGATCGAACGGTCCACTGAAGATGAAATCACGGCGAGAGTGAAGATGGCCTATGACGGCCCGTTCGTCCTCGGCCAGGACTTGATGTCGTTTGCGATTTCGGCCGAAGGCGTGACGCGAATCCCATACGACGCGAACATGCGTCAACGGGAGCCGCTCCCTTGAAGAGGGTGCTAGACGCCGCCCCCAGCTGGTACTTGAGAACCGCTATTGACTAAAGGAAAATAAGAAAAATATAACAAGACCCCATAGCGCTCATAAACTGTGCAACTGCGCTGGTCGGTAAGGTGAAATTTCGCCTCCGCGGCTCCGCTGGCCCGTTGCTGCGATTTGGATTGTCGCGTTTCCGTAACCGTACGTTCAAGCGAACTGAATGCTGATCATTGTAAGCGCCGAGGACCTCGGTACCGAGAGCGCGCTCAACGACGAAATATTCGCGTTGATCGAAGCCAAGGCGGTGACGTCGGCGACCGTGATCGCCAATGCTCCGGCATTTGCGCAAGCCGCCAAGGTCATCGCGCAATTTCCCGAATGCTCATTCGGTGTGCATCTCAACCTCACCGTGTTTCCGCCATTGCGACCGTCGCCGCAACTCGAACCAATTCTGGATGAGAATGGCTCACTCTCGCCCAAGCTCTTTAAAACGCAGATCACGTCACAGCTGCAACGTGCCGCTTTTGACGAACTAACCGCGCAGGTCGAACGCGCTCTTGTGGCGGGAATCCCAGTCAGTCATTTCGATTCCCATCAGCATATCCACACCCTGCCGAAGCTGTTTCCGGTGTTGAAAGCGCTGCAGCGCAGATTTGGCATCCGTCGCGTTCGCTCGACCATCAATCTCTTGCCACCAGGCCAGCGCCTCAGTCCAATCCGATGGTTCAAGAAGCGCCTGTTCTGTCATGCGCTCCGCTGGCACTACAGAACAGCCAGTCCGGCGGGACTGGGCGAGTTTCGCGACTTCTATGCGGGCCTCGAATCCGGGCAGTTGCCGCGCTTTCGCGAGCTGGAGTTGATGGTGCATCCGGGGACCACGGCACCGACCTACATGCATGAAGTCGCTTTGTTGCGATCGGATTGGCGGCGGCGGCTGCCGTCGGGGATTGCTTTCGGCAATTACTATTCAATATCGTGACAAGCCTACGGCTCAAACCGAGAGCAACCGTTACCAGTAGGCTGAATGGGAGGACGCAATGGCAAAGCGACAAGTGCAGAGCGTCTACAGGATCGTCGATGTGGTCGGCGAAAGCAGCACCTCGTGGGAAGATGCTGGTCGTCGCGCGGTGGAAACCGCGGCAGGATCGATCCGCGACCTTCGTGTGGCGGAAGTTGTCAAAATGGATATGAAGGTCGAAGGCGGCAAGGTGACGGCATTCCGAACCCGTGTTGCGCTCTCCTTCAAATACGAAGCCTGAGCGGTCAGACCACGCGGATGTGATCATCGAGTGTGAACCGCGTCACAGCGCGGCCCGTGACTGCCGTGCTCAATGCGACCCGCGCTGGACTTGAGACCAGCGCGTGGCGCAAACCCTGCCGGAAGCTTGGGCAATGGCGATGGTTGCAAATCGCAACTCACGGGCGTCTTGGATTGGCCGGCCGGCCGCACAGCAGGACGGCGAGACGCCCTACGAGCTGGTTGCGGTCTGTATGTGGTCGGTGCTCGGCGTAGCGCTGGTCGCGCTGGTGCTCTGGCTGGCCCTGGGCGGGACGATTTAGACGAGCACTGGCCGGTTTCGGAAGCGCGCCGGGCGGTCGCCCAACAAACGACAAGTAGCAGCCGCCGGACCGCCCGACTTACTATCGATCTCGCCTGCCACCCCGTTTTGTGATTGAAGTCCCCGGAATTGCAGCGATGATGCGGATTGGTCGCGGTCCGGACAGCCAGGTTGATGAAAGACCCATTGCCCCAAGTGCGACTGCCCGGGCTCAGTCGCGTTATCATGCCGATCAGCTACACGCTCGCCTGCGCCATTGTGGCCGTGGTGGCGTTTACCCTTTGGCAAGCACGCCAGGACGCCTGGACCGAAGCTGAACGATACGGCCGCAGCATCACGCAGGTCCTGCGCAATGATATTGCCCGTAATATCGAACTCTACGATCTCTCCCTGCAACGTCTGCGCGACGGGATCGTCAACCCGGATATCGCGGACATTGGCCCAAGGGCCCGGCGATGGGCGCTGTTCGATCGCGCCGCGACCGGCAGGGATCTGGGCGTCATGGGCGCGCTCGATGCTTCAGGCAATGTGTTGATCAATTCCAGGTCCTCAGACCCCCAGCATGAGAATTTGGCCGATCGAGACTATTTCCAGGTTCATCTGCAATCGCCCAATGTTGGACTTTACGTGAGCCAACCGTTCAAGAGCCGCATTTCGGAGGGGGCCGACACGATTGCGCTGAGTCGGCGCCTTCCCGACGAGGATGGCGAATTCCAAGGCATTGTCGTTGGCTCCATCCGTCTCAGTTATTTCCGTGAGCTGTTTCAACGGCTTCAGCTTGGACGCGGTGACGTGATCAGCCTCACCCGCACAGACGGCACGGTCCTGATGCGCCAACCTTCGCTCGATGGGACCGGCGACATTGGTCTGGAACTCGGCAACACCCCCGTTTTTCGGCAAGCGCTACAGCTGAAAAGTGGCTCATTCACCGCGACGTCCGCGATCGATCCGGTAGAACGACTGTTTGTGGTCGCGCAGGTCGGCGACCTTCCGTTAATCATCGCGGTCGCTCAGTCCACCCGCGATATCTACGCGCAATGGCGCAAGAGCGCGCTCGCAATCGGCGCGATCACGTTGGCATTGTGCCTGGTAATTATTGGGTTGGCGTCGCTGCTGCGGCGCGAATTGCGACGACGCGACTCCGCAGAGGCGAAACTCGCGGCGCTGGCGGCAACCGACGGCCTGACTGGGTTGGCCAATCGGCGCTATTTCGATGAAACCCTGTACCGGGAGTGGCGGCGCTCTGCGCGCAGCGGCGCGCGCATTGCCCTGCTGATGATCGACATCGACAAGTTCAAATCGTTTAACGACCGCTATGGCCATTTGCGCGGGGACGAGGCGCTACAGGCTCTGGCGCAGGTGATCCAGGAGAGCATCCGCCGACCCGGTGATCTCGCTGCCCGCTATGGAGGAGATGAATTCGCCGTGGTGCTACCCGACACGGACATCAATGGTGCCCGTCTTGTGGCCGAACGCATTCGCCGCGGCATGGTCGACGGCAGGGCCAGTCACGGGGGAACGCTGCCAAGCGTCAGTGTCGGCGTGAGCTGCATGATCAGCACTCCCGGAACCAACGCTGCAATCCTGGTGAAGGCGGCGGACGCCGCGCTTTACCGGGCGAAGGCAAAATGGAAGAAACTGGGTCGAGGTTGCCGAACCAGTGGCGGCTGAGCAGGCCCCGGATCCAATAGCAGCAACGATCTGAAGCGGAGTCTCCCGTCCGAGTTTGGGTTGGTTCTGAAATTTAGCGGATCAGCACTGCATTTACCCCATGATTAAACTCGAGGATCTTTGAAATTGCTAGCAATTTTGGCTTCGTTCTGCCAATTCGACAACTCCTGGTTCTATTTCTTTGAATTGCCCGTCAATCTGGCAACGTCGGATGATGCGTATGGGCGTCCCTTCATACCCTCTCCCCGCAAGAAAACGGCTCCTGGGGAGGGAGAGAATTTGAGGCAAGGGTGCAATAGTCGGCTTCGGTTCCTGTAGCAGGCACCTACATGAGTTTTTTATTTGCACGCTGCCCCCGGTCAAAGATTTCAACCGCAACACTGCGGCGCGATAGGGCGCGTCTTTCATAACGTTCAAGGGCTTCTAAGCGCTTGACCTCCTGCGACAGAATGAGTGCGAGCTTGTCTTCGCCTTGCGGGCTCAAGGTGAAGATATCCGTCAGGGCTGGTGAGATATCCGTTGCGTTCGACTTCAGAAGCTTGCCAAGAAGTTTGACTTTCACACGCGCGTTTGCCCAAGAGTCGTAGTTTGGATTCCGCAACGCATCCGTCAGTAGTTGATGCCGCGCTTGACGAACGCGGCGCAGGTCGATTTGCGCTTCAGCGATCAAGCGCGCAGACGCCTAATTTCGTCACTCGCGTCCGCTCCAGCGATTTCGCGCGCGAGCGCTACCACCTGTTCCGACAACACTGGATCAGAACAAACGGGCAAGCTCAACCCGTGCCGAAGAGCATTACGCGCTGCACGAGCGCGGCCGCATCTGGTTCGCGGGCCAGTGCTCGCGCGCGAATTTGCACCATTCG
>JAFAXD010000104.1 GCA_019241285.1 Xanthobacteraceae bacterium
TAGCGATCGGACAGCCAGCCCGACAGGATCGTGCCGATGAAATCGAACGCGCCCATCATCGCCAAAGTCGATGCGGCGTCGACCTCGGGCATGCCGAAATCGGCGCACAGCGAGATGAAGTGCGTCTGGATCAGCCCGTTGGTGGACAGGCCGCAGATGAAGAACGTCGCGAACAGGATCCAAAACGTGGTCGAGCGCGAAGCTTCAGCAAACGCGCCGAGCGCCTGCGTGACCGCGGACTGGCGCGGGGCGGCAGGCGGCGCGACCGTGTCGCCGAGCGGCAGCAGGCCGACGTCGGTGGGGCGATCGCGCATGAACAGCACGACCAGCAGTGCCACGACCGAGAGGGCTGCAATGGAGGGAATGAGGGCCATGCGCCAGCCCACATGCGAGACGAGCCAGGCGGCGAACGGGAGGAAAACGAGCTGGCCCGTGGCGTTGCTGGCCGTCAGCATGCCCAGCACAAGGCCGCGGTGCTTGCTGAACCAGCGGGTTGAGACGATCGCGCCAAGGACGACCGCGGTAAGGCCAGTTCCGATCCCGACGACCAAACCCCAGAGCAACACCAGGTGCCACAACTGCGTCATCAGCAATGCCGACAACAGTCCGATGATGAGCAACGAGATGGCGGTAAGCACGATGGCGCGCACGCCATACCGCTCGATCAGCCCGGCCGAGAACGGTCCCATCAGTCCGAACAAAGCAAGCCGCAGCGCCAGCGCACTGGAAATCGAGCCGACGTCCCACCCGAATTCCTTATTGAGCGGGAGGATCAGCGCGCCCGGGAGACCCATGGCGCCGGCCGTGCTCAGCATCGTGAGGAACGTGACCGCGACGATCACCCATCCGTAGTGGATGTTCAGCCGGGCGAGGCGAGGGGCGAGAAAGCTGGCGAGCATGGCTTTCCTCTTGCAGGGGCCGCGCCCGGGGTATAGGTGGGGCGCAGAATGATGATGGCGATCATCGAACAATGATGATATACATCATCATTGTCAACTGCACAGCAGCAGAGAGGGGCTGCCATGCGCATCAGCAAGGAAGAAGCCGCGGCCAACCGGGCCAAGGTGCTGGCGGCTGCCGCTCGCCTGTTTCGCGAGAAGGGAGTGGACGGGATCGCGGTCGCGGAACTGATGCAGGCCGCCGGGCTGACCCACGGCGGGTTCTATAACCACTTCGAGTCCAAGGAAGAATTGGCCGCGGCAGCATTCCGCGAAGCATTCGTGGCGGCTGTCGGCCGAGTTGAGCGCCAGGCGGCGGAGGCGGGCAAGGGCGGTCGCGATAGCGCGTTTGCGCACTATGTCAGCCGGTATCTCGCCCGCGAGACGCGCGATGCGCCGGGCGCGAGCTGCCCGATGGCAACGCTGGGGACCGACGCGGCGCGGCACGGGGCGGAGTTGAAAGCGGCCTTCGCGGAAGGCGTCCGCCAATACATCGAGGCCTTTGCCAAGATCATGCCCGGCGAGGCGAGCGAGCAGCGGGTCGAGGCGATCACGGTCCTGTCGACCTTGATCGGGGCACTGACGCTATCACGCGCCTGCGTCGGCGCTGACGATGCATTGGCCGACGAGGTGATCGCGACGGTGCGCGACCGGTTACTGGCGGATAGCGGAAAGCCGTCCCCACGGCGGAGTGCCCGCCGCACATAGTCCGGCACCTCTGCGCACAGTCGCGCCCGATACTATATGATCGCCACCATGGCGAAGGATCGCGGTTCCGATCACACTCCGGCACCGGCCTCAGGACGCGCGGAGATCGATGCGTTCTTGGCGAAGGCCAGCGTCTTGTCGCAAGCGGCGCCACGGCCAGAAGCGGGAACGCGCGGGCGGCTGGTCTTCGCGCTCGACGCGACGTTGAGCCGGCAGCCGACGTGGGACATTGCCTGCGAATTGCAGGCCGACATGTTTCGCGAAACCGCGGCCATCGGCGGCCTCGACGTCCAGCTCGTCTATTACCGCGGGCTTGGCGAGTGCCGCGCCTCGCGCTGGTTTTCTGACGGACGCAGCCTTGCCGAAGTCATGGGCACGATCGATTGCCGCGGAGGCCAGACGCAGATCGGCAAAGTTCTCGCACACGCGCGCCGCGAGACTGAGCGGCAGAAAGTTCAAGCGTTGGTCTTTGTCGGGGATGCGATGGAGGAGAGCGTCGACCAGTTATCTACCGTCGCCGGTGAGCTCGGCTTGCGTGGCGTTCCGGTGTTCCTGTTTCAGGAAGGCGCCGATCCGATCGCGACGTCCGCATTTCGTGAGATTGCGCGCCTGAGCAACGGGGCGCATTGCCGCTTCAGCCCGGGCGCCGCGCACGAATTGGCGGAACTGCTGCGCGCGGTCGCGGCTTATGCGGCCGGTGGCCGCAAGGCCCTGGCCGACCTGTCGGCACGCAACAACGCTGGCGCCATGAAGCTTCTGCAGCAACTGAGATAGCGCATGCTCCCGCTCGTATTAGGGCTTGTGGTCCTGGTCATCCTGCTTTGGGCGCTCGGCGTTTTCACCAAAGCCGATCCGCGCGGGCTCGCGTTGGGTGCGCGCCGGGCCGGTGGCGTCATCGCGCTGGTCGGTGCGGGGCTGATGTTGCTGCGGGGCAATCTCAGTTTCGCGCTTCCGCTCGGGCTGACCGGCTTTGGCCTGCTCGGCTGGAACCCGCTGCAGACCGCCTTCGGCCAGCGTACGCAGAAGAGTGCTGGGCAGGTTTCGCGGGTGCGTTCGGCTTTCCTGGAGATGGAGCTCGATCACGATAGCGGGGCGATGCGCGGCCAAGTGATCGCCGGACCACGGTCCGGCACGGCGCTCGATGCGCTCGACCTGCGTTCGTTGAAGACGATGATCGGTGAGGTGGACGAAGAGAGCCGCAGGCTACTCGCAGCTTATCTTGACCGCCGGGATCCCGGCTGGCGTGAAGGCCGTGACGATGGTGCGGACGCGGGGAATATCCGGCGCGCCACCGGCAAAATGACCGAAGAGGAAGCTTATCAGATCCTTGGCGTGACGACGGGGGCGACCGCGGACGAGATCGGGCGGGCTCACCGGTCGCTCATGAAGAAACTGCATCCCGACCAGGGGGGCTCGACGTATCTCGCGGCTCGTGTCAACGAGGCCAAAGAGGTGCTTCTTCGCCGCCATCGGTAAGTTCTCATGCATCGCGCTGCGTTGGAGCGACGATGCATGCAAGCGGTTACCAAAGTGTTTTCAGACTGCGCTTTCGGCGATGCCTGGCATCAAATTGTGCCGGCAGGTGGTTAACAGGCAACAGCAATCAGGAAATTCAGGTGTCGGGAAGGAAGTAGCGAAAGCTCGCTTCCTGACGCCTGACTTCCCGTTACCTGACTCCTATTTCCCGGCCACGAGGATGCAGGGAATGTCCTCATGCTTGAGCGTGCGGCAGGCGGCTTCGGCCTGACCCTTGTCGAGCCCGGCAAAACGCGCGCGGTAGAGCGTCTTGTCGCCCTTGACCACTTTCTCGGTGAACGATTTGGCCCGCCGCAGCAAATGCGCGGCACTCGATTGCGCGGAGCCGAGACGCTCCTTGGCCTCATTCACGGTCTCCAGTGCGCCCACCTGAATGATCCAGCCGTCGCGCGCGCCTGAGGCATCATCCGCCGGATCGGCGATTTGCTGGCGCGCCGGGCTGGCGGCCGGTGCGGGAGCAGATGCGGCGGCGACCTGTGCCGGCTCGTTCATGGTCTTGTTGTTGCTGGTGTCGGCGGGTGCTGCTGCGGCTGCGATTACGGCAGGCGCTGGAGGTGCGGGAGCAGCAACCGGTGCCGGCGCCACTACGGCGACGACCCGCGCGGGTGCGGGAGCAGGCGGTGGCGGCGGGACCGCGGCCACGACGACGGGGGCGGGCGCTGGTGCAGTTGGTGGCGGCGCGGCTGCGGCGACCGGGGTTGATGGGACCGGTTGCGGTGCCGGTGTCGCCTCCACCGCGGGGGGCGCGGCCGGCTCCGCAGCAGGCGGGGGCGGCGTGCTTCCGATTGCGGCGGTGCGCAAGGTTGCGGCGCGCACGCGCACAGTCTTCACCCGGATCGGGCGAATATCGTCATTCGATCCAACCGTGATCGCAGCGGTCTTGGCCTGCACGGCCGTACGCGCGACGGCCGGCTGCGGGGCAGGCGCGGGAGCTTGGGCTACTGGCGCTGACGAAGCGACAAACGGCGGCGTCGGCGTCGCTGCAATCGATAGCTCAGAGCTTGTTTCGGGCTTCGCCGGGACGCGGCCCTCGGCGATCAGCGGCGCCGTGCGGCGGGTGCTGCCTTTCTCGATATACTCGCTGAGCAGCTCGCGCATGCGGGAATCGCGCGCGCCTGCGCTTGACCCGCCCATCACCACGCCGACGAGGTGATGGCCGTTGCGCCGGATCGACGACACCAGATTGAACCCGGACGCAGTGACGAAGCCGGTCTTGATGCCGTCAACGCCTTCCATGCCGCCGACCAGGTGGTTGTGGTTGCGGATCGCGTGGCCGTGCCAGGTGAACGAGAGGGTCGAGAAATAGTGGTAGTAGCGCGGAAACCGGTCCTGAATGGCGCGACCGAGCGTCGCCTGGTCGCGTGCGGTCGTCACCTGGTCGTCGTCCGGCAGGCCAGATGCGTTGCGGTACACGGTGCGCGACATGCCGATCGCATGCGCCTTGTTGGTCATCAGCGCGGCGAAACTTTCCTCGTTGCCGCCGATGGCCTCGCCGATCGCGCAGGCGACGTCATTGGCCGAACGCGTCACCAGCGCCTTGATGGCGTCCTCGCTGCGGATCGTGCCACCGGGTTCGATACCGAGCTTGGTCGGCGGCCGCGATGCGCAGTGCTCCGACATCGGCAGCTCGGATTCGAGCGTGAGCTTCTTGGCTTCGAACTGCTCGAACAGCAGGTAGAGAGTCATGATCTTGGTCAGTGAGGCTGGGTGACGCGTGCTGTCGGCGCTCGTTTCGTGCAACGTCGCGCCGGAATTTCCGTCGACCACGATCGCCGAATAGGGCGGTGAATAGCTCGAATGCGAGGACCCGTGCGACGTGTGGTGGCTCGCATGCGAACGCCGCGCGTTATAGTGACGCCGGGCGTCGGCCGGCGTCGTCGCGATCACTGTAACGGTTGAGATCAGTCCCCAAACAACAGCGTGGATAGCGGTCCGCGATCCCGCACGCACCATCTTCCCCCTCCATCACCGGACGCGGGAGCGTCCGATCCCCTGCACCGTTCGCCATTTCCCCAATGGCTGCGGTGTGCGCCGCAGCAAAACGAAACGGTGTCCTGTCGCCTACGTCGCCTTGTGTCACCGGTCAGGCACAGTCAACCACGCTATCGGTGGCCCATTGCTAATTCCTTAAGGTGTGAGGCGATTTGGGCATAATGGTGATCGTCTCATATTGCACTGCAATATTTTTGTTGACTTTTTGTGCAACGCGGCATAAATAGGCGGCATCGGTCGTGGGGGCGGCTGGCCGGAGCCGCAAATCGACAGGCCGGCAGGGAGCTAACGATGCTGAAAAATTTCGATGAGGTGCAGAAGTTCGGCAAGGAAAACATGGACATGGCGATGAAGTCGTTCGGGGCCGTGTCCAAGAGTCTGCAAGCGATTGCAGTCGAAGTGGCGGACTACTCAAAGCGGTCCTTTGAAGACTCCACCGCGGCTATGGAAAAGCTTTTCGGCGCCAAGATGCTCGAGAAGGCGATCGAAGTGCAGAGCGACTATTTCAAGACCGCCTATGAAGGCTTCGTATCCGAGGCGACCAAGATCAGCGATCTCTACTCAGATCTTGCCAAGGAAACCTACAAGCCGCTCGAAGGCTTTCTCGCCAAGACGACGAACGGTGGCGCCTAAGGCGTCAGCGCGTTCAAGCGGAATTCAGCAGAAGGGGGTCGCCACGTTGGCCGCGCGCGCAGGCGCGCGGCACTCATTTCGAACTATTGCCGCGCCATAGGACGTCCGCGCCGCACTGACGGGTTGAGACGTGCGCCGAGGCGCGCTTTCCCGTTCCATCACTTTTTTGCGTTGCTGCGTCGCGCCTGCCGGTATCGGCTGCCTCAACATGGCCGCGATTATTCACCGATACTTGTGCTGCACTGGAAACCGAAACCTTCGTCGCCTATTATTTACAAGCGAGGTTGCGCGCGGTGCGGCATGATTCCTGCCTTCATGGCTTAGATCATCGGCGCATGTACGTGCGGGCCCGCCGAACGTCGTCAACTATCGGTGCCATGAAGCCCAAGGACAAACTCCCGGCCCACGATCCCGCCAGTGAATGGCGTCCGCTGTTGGCGGGCGACAACGAACGTAAGCGCAAAGGTGAGGACGGCAC
>JAFAXD010000318.1 GCA_019241285.1 Xanthobacteraceae bacterium
GAAAAGGCGTCCGGCGGCAAGCCGTTCGACAAGGTCGAGGACATTATCCCTCCCGAACAGTTGCGGGAGATCTTTGCCAACTATCAGAAGACCGCCGGCTACCATGTCGACCTCGTCGGCAAGCGATCAGCAGAGGATCAGAAACAATGACGTTCACCATTCCAACCCAGATCTTGAGCTACAGCGGCGCGCAAGCCATGCTCGCCGCCGCCGTTGCCGAAGCGACGGCGATGAAAGTGCCGCAGTGCATCTCCATTGTTGATGCCGGCGGACACCTGCTCGCCTTCGCCCGCATGGATGGCGCCTTTGCGATGTCGATGCAGACATCGCTCATGAAAGCCAAGACCGCCGCCTCCTATGGCGAGCCGACCGGCAACATCCTGGCCGGCGTCGACCTGAAACTCGCCATCGCCACGCAAGGCGAGCGCATCAACTTGCCGGGCGGCCTGCCGATCATCATCGATGGCCGCGTGGTCGGCGCGATCGGCATCGGCTCGGGAACCGGCGAGCAGGACCGTCAGGTCGCCGCGGCCGCGCTGCGCGTCGTTCCTGGCGCCAAACAATTCGACTGAGCGATCTCGTGCAAAGCAAGAATGCGAGCCTCGCCGGTCACCAGGTCCACTACTTGGAAGGCGGCTCCGGTTTTCCGATCCTGATGCTGCATGGCGTCGGTCCGGGCACATCTGTGGTCGGCAATTTCGGCCCCGTGCTCGAGCCGCTGAGCCAGCGCTTTCACATCTTCGCCATGGACCTGATCGGCTTTGGCGGGTCCGAGCGCAGCCGGAACAAGCCCTATTTCGACGTCGAGCTCTGGGTGTGGCAAGCGGACGACATGCTGGCTCTGATGCCGGTGGGGCCGGTCGGCATCATCGGCCATTCCATGGGCGGCGCCATGGCGCTCAAACTCGCGGCCCGCAATCCGCGGATCGTCAAAGCGATGACGTCATGCACAGTCGGCGTCCCCTATCCGATCAACGCCGCCCTCAACGGTTTCTGGTCCGCGCCGGGCGATCGCACTGCGCTGCGCCAAGCCATGAGCCGCATGGTGTGCGCCGCCGAGAGCGTGACCGATGCCATGATCGAGGATCGCTGGAAATTGCTCAGGCAGGAGGGCTATCCGGACTATTGCGCCGAGCTCTTCGCCGAGCCGCGCCAACGCCTGCTCGACGCCGCGGTGCTGACCGATGACGAGATCGGGCGCATCGGAGCGCAAGTGGTGATGCTGCACGGCCGCGACGATCAACCCTGCCCGCCGGAGCAAACGACATTGGTGCTGTCGCGCAAACTGCCACGCGCCGACGTGCACCTGCTCGGAGCCTGCGGACACAACCTGCCGCGCGAACGCTCCGCCGCCTTCATCGAGATCGCCTCTGGGTTTTTTGGCAAAGCCTGAGGCGTCGCGCGCGTCAGAGCTATCGCATTTGCACGGCCGTGCCGCTTTTTACCTCTCCCTGCGAGCGGGGAGAGGTATAGACCGCGCTGCTTGGCGTCTACATCAACTCATAGGCGATGGCGTCGGGTTCCATAGAAGTCGCGCCGTTCGGCACGGCGCGGGCGGTTCGTTCCTTTGCTATGATGCGGGGAACCGGACGTATGCTTTTGGAGCACCGCATGGAGTTTGGAACATTCGCTACACGATTGTCGGCATTGGCCTTTGCGATGCTGTGCCTAATCGGCTCGGCGCATGCGGCGGATGTGCACGTCATGATCTCGGCCGGGTTCTTCGAGGTCTACTCCGAGCTCGGGCCAGCATTCGAGCAGGCAAGCGGAAACCATCTTGTAACGACGCGCGGCCCCTCCTTGGGCGACTCCCCCGAGGCCATTCCCACGCGCCTCGCGCGCGGCGAACCGGCCGACGTGGTGATCCTCGATGCGGCATCGGCCAATGAGCTGGCAAGCCGAGGCGTGGTCCAGGCCGACAGCAAGGTCAATCTGGCGCGCTCCCTCATTGGCGTGGTGGTGCGCGCCGGAGCTGCGAAGCCGGACATCAGCAGCATCGAGGCATTGAAACAGACGCTGCTCGCGGCAAAGTCGATCGCCTATTCGGACAGCAGCAGCGGCACCTATCTGACGACCACGTTGTTCCCCGAGCTCGGCGTGGCCGACCAGATCGCAGGTAAGATCCGCAAGATCCGAGGACCTCCGTCGGGCGAGCCGGTCGCGGCCGTGATCGCGCGCGGCGAGGCTGAGATCGGTTTTCAGCAGGTGAGCGAAATCATACACGTCCCCGGGATCACCCTGGTCGGGCCTATTCCGGCGGACGTTCAGCCGATGATCTTCTATGCCGGGGCCATCACCAGCTCGGCACAACAGCCCGACGCCGGGCGGGCGCTGATCCGCTTCCTCACATCGCCTGAGGCCGCGCCGGTCATTGCCAAAGCGGGACTGATGCCGATCACCGGACAGTGAGCGCGATCGACACGCGGGCCGGGCGCCTGGCGGTGGCGTTACACCGCGATTGTTACGGTTGAAATTTTTTTCTTTGATCCACGTCAATGCCGCGCTCGAAAGTGCCGGCAAACGCGCTGCCGGGAGGCTGTTATTCGTGCGCGCGGCCGACGCAAGGACGCATCAAAGCCATGAAGCCGGCCCGCTTCCCAACGATTGCCAATTTTAATATACGATGCGGCAAAACCCCCGGAACAGGATCGGAGAAAACATGGATACCATGGACAGCCAAAACAAATGCCCGTTCGCGGGCGGGTTCACCAACCGCGACTGGTGGCCGAAACAGCTGGACCTCCAGGTTCTCCACCAGCATTCCGCCCGCTCCAATCCGATGGGCGAGACCTTCGACTATGCCAAGGAATTCAAGAGTCTCGACCTCAATGCGGTGATCAAGGACCTGCATGCCCTGATGACCGACTCGCAGGAATGGTGGCCGGCGGACTTTGGCCATTACGGCGGCCTGTTCATTCGCATGGCCTGGCACAGCGCCGGCACCTACCGAATTGGCGACGGCCGCGGCGGCGCCGGTGCAGGCCAGCAGCGCTTCGCCCCGCTCAACAGCTGGCCGGACAACGCCAACCTCGACAAGGCGCGCCGGCTGTTGTGGCCGATCAAGCAGAAATACGGGCGGAAAATCTCCTGGGCCGACCTGATGGTTCTGGCCGGCAACGTCGCCCTTGACTCGATGGGCTTCAAGACCTTCGGTTTCGGCGGCGGGCGCGCGGATGTGTGGGAACCCGAAGAGATCAACTGGGGCCCGGAAGCCACCTGGCTCGGTGACGAGCGCTACAGCGGCGACCGCGAGCTTCAGGGTCCGCTCGGCGCGGTGCAAATGGGCTTGATCTACGTCAATCCGGAAGGCCCGAACGGCAAGCCGGATCCGCTCGCGGCAGCGAAGGACATTCGTGAGACCTTCAGCCGCATGGCGATGAACGACGAAGAGACCGTCGCCCTGATCGCCGGCGGCCACACCTTCGGCAAGACCCATGGCGCCGGAGATGCCAAGCTGGTCGGCCCGGAGCCGGAAGCGGCCCCGATCGAGGAACAGGGTCTCGGCTGGAAGAGCAAGTATGGCACCGGCAAAGCGGGCGACACCATCACCGGCGGCCCGGAGGTGATCTGGAGCCAGACGCCCACGCAGTGGAGCAATAATTTCTTCAAGAACCTGTTCGAGAACGAGTGGGAGCTCACCAAGAGCCCGGCCGGAGCGTATCAGTGGACCACCAAGAACGGCACCGGCGCCGGCACGATCCCGGATGCGTTCGACAAGGCGAAGAAACACGCGCCGTCGATGCTGACCACGGACCTCTCGCTCCGGTTCGACCCGATCTACGAGAAGATCTCGCGCCGCTTCTACGAGCATCCGGACCAGTTCGCCGATGCGTTCGCTCGGGCATGGTTCAAGCTGACGCATCGCGACATGGCCCCGATCATTCGTTATCTCGGCCCGCTGGTTCCGAAGGAGACGCTGATCTGGCAGGATCCGATCCC
>JAFAXD010000444.1 GCA_019241285.1 Xanthobacteraceae bacterium
GTCCACCAACGGGCTGATCCAGACGCACTTCATCTCGCTGTGCGCCGATTTCGGCATGCCCGAGGTCGACGCCGCATCGACTTTGGCGATGATGGGCGCGTTCGATTTCATCGGCACGATCCTGTCGGGCTGGCTGTCCGATCGCTATGACAACCGCTGGCTCCTGTTCTGGTACTACGGGCTGCGCGGGCTCTCGCTGCTCTACCTGCCGTCGTCCTCGTTCTCGCTCTATGGCCTGAGTCTGTTCGCCATGTTTTATGGCCTCGATTGGATCGCGACCGTGCCGCCCACCGTCAAGCTCGCAGCGAGCACGTTCGGCCGCGAAAAGGCGGGGCTGATGTTCGGCTGGATCTTCGTCGGCCATCAGCTCGGTGCAGCGACTGCGGCGTTCGGCGCGGGCTTCACGCGCTCCGAGTTCGCAACCTATCTGCCGGCCTTCTACGCCGCCGGCGCCGCCTGCCTGGTTGCGGCTCTCCTGGCGATCAGTATTCGCCGCGGCGGCGTGCGCCGCCCCGCCGCCGTGCCCGCGTAAGCTCTATCGCAGCGGAATCCAGTTGATGTAGAACGCGCGCAGCGAAACCCAACGGGCGCCGCAATGCGCCCACTTGCACGGTGAAGCATGCGGCGTCCCAATCTGGCTCGAACACTGCGCGCGCTCGACCGCGCGCGCGCGGAGTTCGGCTCCGCGAAGGTTGCGCTCGTTCCCACCATGGGCGCGCTGCATGCGGGCCATCTCGCGCTGGTGCGGCGTGCCCGCCAGCGTGCCGAACGGGTGATCGTCTCCATCTTCGTCAACCCGACACAATTTGCGCCGCACGAGGATCTCGCCTCGTATCCGCGCACCTTTGCGGAAGATCTCGCCGCGCTCGCGCGCGAGGGCGTCGACCTGGTCTGGGCACCATCAGCCGAGGTCATGTACCCGGATGGATTCGCGACCCGGATCGCGCCGGAAGGCGCTGCCAAGGCCGGCCTCGAAGATGCGTTCCGGCCGCATTTCTTCGGCGGTGTCGCCACGGTGGTGGCAAAGCTCTTCCTGCAATGCCGGCCGGACTTCGCCCTGTTCGGCGAGAAGGATTTCCAGCAGCTCAAAGTCGTGACGCGGCTTGCTCGCGATCTCGACCTGCGGCTACGCATCATCGGCGTGCCCACGGTGCGCGAGCGCGACGGCCTCGCCCTGTCCTCGCGCAACGCCTATCTCGGCGAGGCGGAGCGCGCCGTGGCACCGGTGCTGTATGGGACCCTGAAACAGTGTGCCCAGAGCGTTGCTGCCGGATCCTCAGTCGCAAAAGCTTTGGCCCACGGGCGCAAAGCAATCACGGCGGCCGGTTTCGTGCTCGATTATCTGGAGGCGCGCAACGCGGAAACATTGGCGCCCCTGAACAAACACGGTGACGAACCCATCCGGCTTCTTGTTGCTGCGCGGCTTGGCCGGACCCGGCTGATCGACAACGTCGGCGTTTAATGAACGCCATCGGACAACCGCTCCGGCGCAAGGAGGATCATCGCCTCATCACCGGGCGCGGCCGCTTCAGCGACGACTTCAATCTTGACGGCCAGGCGTATGCGGCGATCGTCCGCTCGCCCTACCCGCACGCGCGCATCCTTGCGATCGAGCTCGAGCCGGCGCGTGCAATGCCGGGCGTGCTGGGCGTTTTCACCGGCGCCGATTGCGAAGCCGATGGCCTGCGCCCGATTGATCACAGTCCGGTGCCATCGACCCGCTACGACATGAAGCTGACTGGACCTGGTGGCGGGCCAGTCTTCCCGGGCCGGCACCGGCTGTTGGCGCGTGACAAGGTGCGCCATGTCGGCGAAGCGGTCGTACTGATCGTCGCCCAAACCGAGAGTCAGGCGCGCGACGCGGCCGAAGCGGTGCGTGTCACCTATCAGGAACTGACCGCTGTCACCGACACGGCCGCCGCGCTTGCGCCCGGCGCGCCGTCGATCTGGGACGAAGTCGCCGACAACGTCTTGGTCGATACCTGGTTCGGCGATGCGGCTGCAACCGACCAGGCCTTCGCGGCGGCGGATCACGTCGTCCGCATGGAGTTCAGCATCGGCCGCGTCACCGCCGCACCGATGGAGCTGCGCGCCGCGCTGGCGCATTACGACGCCACGGACGGCCGCTATACGCTCCATGCCGGCAGCGGCGGCGCCGTGCGTCAGAAACAAGAATTGGCCGCCGTGCTCGGCATCGCACCCGAGCGCCTGCGCGTGCTCTCGTTCGATGTCGGCGGCAATTTCGGCTCGCGCAACCGCGTCTACCCCGAGTTCGGCCTGGTGCTGTGGGCCGCGCAGAAACTCGGCCGCCCGGTGAAGTACACCGCCAGCCGCTCCGAGGCGTTTCTGACGGACTATCAGGGGCGCGATCTTCTCACCCGCGTCGAGCTCGCGCTCACCTCGGACGGGCGCTTCCTTGCCATGCGCGCCGACAACATCAGCAATGTCGGCGGCTGGTGCGTCTCGCTCTCCCCGCTCGGCAAGGGCGCGGCACTCATCACCGGATCCTACGCCATTCCGGCAGCCACCTTGCGGGCGCGGGCCGTGTTCACCAACACCATGCCGACCAACGCCTATCGCAGCTCGGGCCGGCCGGAGGTCACGTTCGCGATCGAACGGGTGATCGACGTCGCGGCGGATCAGCTGGGCGTCGATCGCATCGCGCTCCGCCGCCGCAATCTCATTCCCCCGACCGCGATGCCTTACACCAATGCGGTCGGCGCGACCTACGACAGCGGCCAGTACGAAGCCAACATGGATCTCGCCATGCGCATCGCCGACTGGAGCGGTGCCGAAAAGCGACGCGCCGCCGCCAAGGCGCGCGGCCGGCTGTTCGGGCTCGGCCTCGCCAATTACGTGGAGTCCTCCATCGGCGCGCCGCGCGAGCGCACCGAGATCACCGTCACGCCCGACGGCCCCATCGACGTTGTGATCGGCACCCAACCCAGCGGCCAGGGGCATGAGACGAGCTTCGCTCAGGTCATTGCCGATTTGTTGATGGTCCCGGTCGAACAAATCCGCATTATCATCGGCGATACCGATGTCGTCAGTGTCGGCGGCGGCTCGCACTCCGGCCGCTCCATGCGCCACGCCGCGACCGTGTTCACCAAAGCCGCCGCAGGGTTGATTGCACGTGGCAAGGCGCTCGCCGCACTGGTGTTGGAGACCAGTGCAGACGCCGTCACATTTGTTGATGGGCGCTTCGGGTCGCCGTCGACCAACCGCACGCTGGATTGGCACGAGCTCGCGCGCGAGGCACAGCGCATCGCGCTCCCCGAGGCGCTTGCAACCGGCCTGACGATCGTCACCGACAACGAGATGCATGATCCGGTATTTCCTAACGGTTGCGCCGTGGCCGAAGTGGAGATCGATCCCGAGACGGGCGAGATCGAGCTCACGCGCTACGCTTGCGTCGATGACGTCGGGCGCTGCATCAACCCGATGATCGTGCATGGCCAGACCCATGGCGGCATCGCCCAGGGGGTTGGCCAGGCGCTCTGGGAACATTGCCATCTGGATGATGCCGGGCAACCCCTCGCGGGCTCATTCATGGACTACGGCATGCCGCGCGCCGATCTGCTGCCGTCCTTCGCGACCGAGATCGTCGAGGTGCTCTCACCAACAAATCCACTCGGCATCAAGGCCGGCGGCGAAGGCGGCACCACGCCGGCCCCGGCGGTGATCATCAACGCTATCGTCGACGCGCTGCGGTCCTACGGGGTCCGCGACATCACCATGCCAGCCACGCCGTACACGATCTGGCGCGCGATTCACGGTCAGCGCTAGACCAAGGCTCGTCATTGCGAGCGAAGCGAACAATCCAGTTGCTGAGGCGCCGCACTGGATTGCTTCGTCGCTGCGCTCCTCGCAATGACGCGGAGGCCTACTCCATCCCGCGCGAAGTATCCTCGACGTCGCGGACCGGCGTCTCCGGTTTGAGTCCGCCGCGCCGTGCCGCAAATGTTTCCGTGCCACTCTGCTCCCAGGCGCCACTCACCGCACGCTGGGCGTATTTGTCCCATTCCGCATCCCAAAGGCCGAGCGAATAGCCGTGCCACGGCGCTTGCGGCGTGAGCGGCGGCAGCCCGAGCCGATCCCACAGCTCGCGCGCATGCTCCATGTAGTCGCGGGTCGGCAGAGCGACCGGCGGCAACGGGTGTTTGAGCGTCGCATCGATCAGCATCGTCGAATCGGTTGCGCCGGAGCCCGCTTTGGGTCCATGCCCGCCCGACCGAAAACGCGCAATGTGCACGTCCTCGGCTGGATTGCAGCGATAAGCGAGCGACCAGAACACCGCATCCGCATTGGTCGCGTCGATATCCTCGCTCACCCCGATGACCATCTTGCCGCAGGCCGCCTGCAACGTGGCCGTCCCGTGCAGCGCGCGCCACACTTCGGTGCGCGGTGTCGCGCTGTCGAACTGCACGAAGATAACCTTGCGGATGTTGGTGAGCGGCTCGTGCATCACCACCGCACGCACGCCCTTGATCGACAGGTTGTTGCGCAGGTGATTCAGGAACAGCGGCTCGTAGGCGACCTTCTTGATGACGCTCGACTCACTCGGCGTCACTTGGCTGATGATCGACACAAACACCGGCGCGCGCTTGCGCGTAATTGCGGTGACCTGCATCGACATGTTGAAATCTTCCAGCGCCACGTGGCCATGGCTCTCACCGAATGGCCCCTCCGGCTCGAGCAGGTTGGGATCGATCAAGCCCTCGATCACGATCTCGGCGTCGGCGGGCACGTCGAGATCGACACTCACCGCCTTGACGGTGCGGATCGGTGCGCCGGCAAGCCCGCCTGCCACGCCCATCTCGTCCTGATTGAGCGCAAGTTTCTGCGGGCCGGTGAACAGGACCACCGGGGCACAGCCGATGACGATCGCGCACGGCATCGGCGTTCCGCGCGCGTGATGTTTGAGCCAGTGCTGATAGCCGCCGGCCCCACCAATCCGGGTCGCCATCCGCACGCCGAGCCGGTCGGTTGCCTTCAAGGCGGCCCGGTAGGTGCCCATGTTGCGCGTCCCGGTATCGGGA
>JAFAXD010000606.1 GCA_019241285.1 Xanthobacteraceae bacterium
CTTGCAGCAAAATTAATGAATTTTGACCCTAGATTGTTATTTAACGTGGCGACTAAGGAGCATTGTCGGGTATCTGATTTGGTGTGCGGGACCAGCGCTAGCCTCGGGGTCCAGTCGGCGGTTCGTGCTTCTGCTTCACCATTCGAGTATCCGCGTCGCTGCCGGCGCATCCGGGTTCTTGAACTTAGTCGGTCGAGGCAGCCGATTTAGAACCGTTCTGATGATGCGCCATGACAGCGTGTGCGTTTTTGAGCCGTCGACGTGCGCTCGATCACACATCCCCCCGCCATGACAGTTGCAATCTGCGCAACGTGCTGCCCTGACATTCGCGCCGACCGTGACCCTCGGCCGGCCGGATTTAACTGCTGTTCATGGGAGAAGCGCGCAATGGTCGACATTCGGAGCGTCGCCTGCTTGATCTTCGGGCTTATGTGCCTCGCTTGGGCGGTGGGACCGGCCCACGCAGTCGTCGATTCACAGCACTTGGGCGCTAGATATGATCCGGCGAGCAGCGACATCGTCTTCCGGGTTTATTCATCGCGCGCCACTCGCATCGAGCTTCAGCTTTACGCTGACGCTTATGGCACTCCGGCGCTCGCCACGTATGTGCTGAGCAAGGACGCTGCGAACGTATGGTCGGCCAGTGTCAGCATGTCGGACCTGCGGGTCGCCGGAAGCGACGGACCCATCTTTTATGGATATCGGGCTTGGGGTCCAAACTGGCCGTATGTTCCAAATTGGAGTCCGGGATCATCCGCAGGCTTCGTCGTCGACGTAGATGCGTCCGGCAATCGGTTCAATCCTAACAAGTTGCTGCTCGACCCCTATGCGCTCGAACTCAGCCATGACCCGATCAATGCACACAACAACGACGGCACCGTGTTTGCGACCGGCGAGAACTATCGCGTGCTCGACAGCGGCCCCAAAGCGCCGAAAGGCATTGTGTTGAGGGCGGAGCACAGCTTTGGGACAAAGCCGACGCGCGCGCAAAAAGACGACATAGTCTACGAAGTCCATTTGCGCGGGCTCACCGAGAACGATCCCGACATTCCGGCCGAGGCCCGCGGCACCTATCGTGGCGCCGCGCTCAAGGCTGGCTATCTTGCGGCCCTCGGCGTGACCGCTGTGGAGTTTCTTCCCGTCCAGGAGACCCAGAATGATGCCAACGATCTGACGCCGGACTCTGCCGCCGGTGACAACTATTGGGGTTATGCGACGCTCGCATACTTTGCGCCAGATCGCCGTTACGCTTCCGACCGCTCGCCGGGCGGGCCCACTCGGGAATTCAAATCCATGGTCAAGGCGTTTCACGACGCTGGCATTAAGGTGCTGATCGACGTGGTTTACAACCACACCGGCGAGGGCGGGGCTTGGAATGCTGCCGATAAGACGACCTACAACCTTCTTTCGTTCCGAGGACTGGACAATCCGACCTACTACTCCTTGACAGAGGACATGCAGTTCTCTTTTGACAACACAGGTGTGGGCGGCAATTTCAATACCCATAACACCGTCGCGCAGAACCTTATTGTCGATTCGCTTGTCTACTGGCGCGATGTGATGGGCGTGGACGGCTTTCGGTTCGACCTTGCGGCAGTCCTCGGAAATACCTGCGATCATGGATGTTTCCGGTTCGACAAGCTCGATCCAAGCACGGCTCTCAACCGAATTGTGCGAGAGCTGAAGCCACGGCCGGAGGGCGGAGGCGCGGGCGTCGATCTGATTGCCGAGCCATGGGCGATCGGTGAGGATACCTACCAGGTCGGCGGGTTCCCGGCGGGATGGTCGGAATGGAATGGCAAGTATCGCGACGATCTTCGTAAGGCGCAGAATAAGCTCGGCGAACAGGATGTTTCAATCGCTACGCTTGCCACGCGGTTTGCGGGTTCATCCGACCTTTATCAGAACAACGGGCGCTCCCCGTGGAACTCCGTGAACTTCATTGATGCCCATGATGGCCTTACGTTGCGCGACCTCTATTCGTGTGACGGAAAGAACAACAATCAAACATGGCCCTACGGTCCTTCGGACGGAGGAACGGACGATGACAACAGCTGGGATCAGGGAGGAGCAGCGGCTGATCAGCGACGTGCGGCGCGCACCGGACTTGCGCTATTGCTGTTATCGGCGGGCACGCCGATGATCAGTGGCGGCGACGAGCATTTGCGATCCCTGAACTGCAACAACAACCCGTACAATTTGGATTCCTTTGCCAACTGGTTGAGCTTCAGCTTGACCGCGGAACAGGCGAACTTCGCAACCTTCACGACGCGCATGATCGCATTCCGCAAGACGCATCCGGCCTTGCGCCCCCAAATTTGGTATTCCGCCCGTGACAACGACGGGAACGGCATGGTGCAGCTCCAATGGTACACACCAGCCGGAACGGTTGCCGACCCCGGCTATTGGGCAAATGCCGAGAACCACTCTATTGCATGGGAGATCGACGGTGCTGAGTTCGGTGATCCCGCCTCGGCAATATACGTGGGGTTCAACGGATGGTCGGACGAGGTGAGCTTCGTGTTGCCCCCAGCGGGCGGTAAGAATTGGTACCGCGTCACAGATACCTGCAATTGGGCCGAGGGGCCCGAGAACGTCGCTCTACCCGGAAGCGAGACTTGGATTGGTAGCGAAGGGGCAAGCTACGCTCTTTGTGGACGCGGTTTACTTCTTTTGCTCGCGAAATGAAGCTTGGCGTCCAGCCTACCGGTTAAATGCCGGGGCGCAGATCAACATCGGGGCCGATCCCATCAAATCCGGTTTGGTGACCAGCTTCAATCGCGTCGATCTCGCAGATCGCCCAGGGGAGGCCCTACCACTTCGATCCCGACGGTGGCGCTGGAACGATCACCGCCTGCACGTCTTGACCTTCAGGGAATTTTCCCAATCTTGGAGTTCGCAATGAAGAAGTTGCAGTTAATCGCGCTGTTCACCGTGCTCGCCGTTGGCGCAGCGCAAGCAGCGGGTGGTGGAGGCGGGGCGGGCGGCGGAGCGGGAGGTGGCGCCGGTGGGGCAAGCTCTGGTGCCAGTTCGGGCTCGGGTTCCGGCTCAGGCACCGGCATGGGTGGCAGTAGCGGCTCCGGTATGGGCGGCTCCGGGACCGGAAGCGGTTCGTCGGGAATGTCGGGCGGCTCATCAGGAACAGGAACGGGTGGAACCGGCGGCACTTCAGGCCAGTAACCACTGTGAGGCGTTTGGGAACGATGAGCTGATTAGCCCGTTGTGTTGCTGCACGCTCTCAAGCCTCCAATGAGAACCGAGCCCTCTGGCGATATAGTCTCCGCCAGGGGGCTTATCTTTTGAGGACTGTGACCGCACTCCTGCGTATCTCGCCATCGCTCCTGCTGACCACAACAGACCTGGTGGGCGCCATAGGAGGGCCGATGGACCTGTCGATGTCGGAACCCTCCGAAGACCAGCGCATTGTAGGATAGGCAACAAGACATGGAGTAGTTCGATGACACGACTTGCTCTCGCAACTTTGGCCATTGCGGGCGTTTGCTATGTGATGCCTGCCGCAGCCGACGAAGTAGGCGTCCACGTTGGTCCTGCACCCGGTGTAGTGGTTCAGGGTGATCGCGACCGAGAAAA
>JAFAXD010000607.1 GCA_019241285.1 Xanthobacteraceae bacterium
GGTCGCGGTTTCATTGCCGGCGATGCCGCCCATATCCATCCGCCGACGGGCGGGCAGGGGATGAATACCGGCATTCAAGATGCCTATAATCTCGCCTGGAAACTCGCGCTCGTTACGCGAGGCCAGGCGCCGGACCGGCTGCTCGACAGCTATGAAGCTGAGCGGCGGCCCGTGGGCGCCGACGTCGTTGCGCGCACGCGCGCGGCAAGCGAGCAATACGGGCGCGAAAAAGGCGGCAGACCCGATCGACTTGCCGACACACAGCTCCGCATTTCCTATCGCGCCACGGATTGGGTCAGGGATGATGCTCCCGAGCTTGGTCCGGAAGTTCCCGGCGCGGGAGACCGCGCGCCCAACGTCACCGGCCTGCGACGACACGGGGTGGGATTTCCGGTTCGGCTACTTGAGGTCCTGCGTGGCACCGAGCACGTTCTGATGGTTCATCTGTCGCAGTCGCCTTCGGCCGAGATCAATGCCGGGGTGGTCAGGCTCGCGCAGGACCTGCGCGCGCGGTTTGGTTCACTGGTTCGCGTCGTCGCTATCGGAGTTACCGAGCTGGCCGATGCGTTCGGTCTGGCGTGCTATCACGATGCAGACGGGGAATTCGGCAAGGGTTACGGCCAGCACAGCGCGATGTTTCTTGTACGACCGGACGGCTATATCGGCTGGCGTGGAGATCTTTCGCATCGTGACGGTCTGATCACGCATCTCAAACAGCACCTTGACGGCCCCTCTCTGTCGTCACCGCTGGGCTTGTCCCCGCGATTCCGATAGCAAGGCACAGGAACTCGTCATTGCCTTCGCTGATCTAAGCGAGATCGCCGGGACAAGTGTAAAGGCCCGGCCATGACGATGGTTTGCTATTTTTGGTTCAGGATTGTCGTCGGGTTTCAAGGAATGAGGACCCCTGGCGTGGTCACGGGCGCGGATGCCAGCTAACCTATGGTGCCCGTAATCCGCTCGCCGTGCCAATGCGACCACGGGCAGCACCGCATGGTCGCACCAAGTTCTGGCCCGTTGAGATGTCCGGGTTTTTTTGCAACACCTGATCTTCGATGTGAAAATGGAGAACAGCATGGCTGAACCGGTAAAGTCTTCAGAGCTCCCTGCCTGGATCCAAAATCACTTGTCGCGCTACGTCGCCACCAATGGCGAAGACGGATACCTGTGGGACTCGAGCATTGGCGGCGGCAAGGGCATGGTGCCGACGCTCCTGCTGAGCACCCGCGGGCGCAAGTCCGGAAAGGTTCTGACGCTGCCGCTGATCTTCGGGCAATCCGGCCCGGACTACGTGGTTATCGCTTCAAAAGGTGGCGCGCCGGCCCATCCGGCCTGGTACTTGAATCTCGAGGCCAACCCCGACGTTGAGGTGCAAGTCAAAGCGGATAAATTTAAAGCCCGGGCGCGGACGGCAACGGGCGCGGAGCGCGCCGCGCTGTGGGCCAAGATGGTGGAGATCTATCCGCCTTACGCGGACTACCAGACAAAAACGGACCGGCAGATTCCGGTCGTGGTGCTGCAGCGCGTGTGACCTGCGCGTCGGCAAGGCGACGCGTGGCGGATTGGGGCGATTTCAGGCCGGAGAGTCGCACCGGTTGCGATCGCGTGGGCAGGTGACTCACCGGCTGACTACTATGATAATGGATACCGCGGAGAGGACGTAAAACTGCTTCAGAGATTCGGATGACGATCCGCAAGAAGATTTTTTTGCTCGCCGGCATTCTTCTGGCGCTGTTCGGGATCGTGGTCGGTGTGCTCGCCGTCATTCAGAAGCTGGACAGCGATCAGATCGGCAACATCGTCGGCTACGAGCTCCCGTTGTCGCGGATCGTTTCGCAATTCGACGTGGACACGGACCGCTACGAGCTCAACATCATGCGGGTGCTGCGACTCAGTCCCGCAAGCGCAGACGAGCTCAAGGCGGCCGCGACCGCCAAGCAGGAGCTGACCGATGAAATGCGCTCAGATGTTGCCGCGGCGGGCGGCCTGCTCGCGCGGGCGATCCAAGATCAGCGCTACGCCGCCGCCGACCGCGTCGATCTGGCGCGGGTCGAGGGCTCCTTCAAATACTTGAGCCGCAACCTCGAGGACTTTCTGTCCGTCGGCGACCGCACGATGGCGGCGCTCGCCGACGGCCGGCGTGAGGACGCGCGCACAACATCCCTGGATTTTGCGAAGTTCTCGCAGACGTTCGGTTCGGACCTGTCCGACATTCGCCGCGGCGTCGCCGATCTGACGGACCGGTCGACCAAGGAAGTGCTGGCACGGCAACGACTCGACACGTATCTGAGCTTTGCCCTATTCCTGGTCGCTTGCGGGATCGGGCTTGGCATCAGCGCAATTGGTTCGACCCGCGTCATCGAGGGCTTGCGCCAGCTCGTTGCCAGCACCCGGGCACTCGAATCCGGCGCGGATTCGGTCCCGGTGGTGATCCGTTCACGCGACGAAGTCGGAGAGCTTGCACTCTCGTTCAATCGCATGCTCGAGGAGCTGCGCTCGCGCGAACGCATCAAGGAAACGTTTGGCAAATTCGTCGACCCGCGGATCGTCACCCAGCTGATCGGCAACAACGCGGATCAGGCGGAGCGCCGCAATCTCACGGTGTTCTTTTCCGACATCAAAGGCTTTACCGGCATCAGCGAGCAACTCACCGCCAGCGCCGTGGTCAACTTGTTGAACAGCTATTTCGGCGTCGTTGCTGGCGTGATCCACGAGCATCGAGGTGTAATCGACAAGTATATCGGCGATGCCGTGATGGCATTCTGGACGCCGCCGTTCTCACCCGGCGATGACCATGCCGGCGACGCCTGCCTGGCAGCGCTGGCACAGCAGGAAGCAATCGTGGCGCTGCGTGCGCAGCTGCCCGAGATCACGGGCATGCGACGCAACCCGCCAAAGCTGATGATCCGCATGGGTATCGCAACCGGTGAGGCCGTTGTCGGGACTATCGGCTCGGAAGCGGCGCGGTCCTATACGGTGATCGGCGATACCGTCAACCTGGCCTCACGGCTTGAGAGCATCAACAAACTCTACGGCACCTCGATCATTCTGAGCGAGGAGACGTACCGGCTCGCGCAACAGGCGATCGAGGCGCGAGAGCTTGATTTGATCACGGTTGCCGGCAAGACGGAACCGGTGCGCATCTACGAGGCAATGGGACGCGCCGGCGAGCTTAAGCCCGAGCAGAGCAGGCTGCGCGACCAGTTTGCGAGCGGCTTGGCGGCGTATCGGCAACAGGACTGGGACGCGGCGCAGGCCCACTTCGAAAGCTGCCTCGATACCGTCGTAGAGGATGGCCCGACGCACCTCTTTCTCGAACGGGTTGGGCTGCTGCGTGGCAGTCCTCCTCCGGCCGACTGGAACGGGATCTGGCACCTTTCCCAAAAATGAACCCGCCCTCAGGTCGTTACGCCTGAAACAACGCCGCGCAGAAATCTCATCCGCTTTTCGCTGGTGAGTGAAATCGCACAAGCGTCGTATGAAATCGAAAACGGAAGCCAGGTGCTACGGCTGCAACGTTATGCCCGATCGTTGAAATCAATTAGTAGTGGCGAATCTACATGATACAAACCGTCGCGCAATCGCGCCTCTGTTAGGGAGATACTCCATGAAAACGCTTGCAACTGCGGTCGCAATCGCCATCGTTCTTTCAGTTTCGGCTGCCGCCAAGACCGTGCTCGACAACCCGCAACGTGTGGCGCCCCACGATGCGGCGCACCGCGTTGAGAGCATTCCAAATCTCTACATCGACGCTTGGACGGAGGGGTATCCGCCAGATCAAACGAACCAGCTGAGCGTTATTGAAAGCATGGGAAACCGGCCTCACGGTCGCCGATAGTTGAGTGATCCAGATCCCGCTAGTCGACACGATTGGTGTCGTGATGGGAAGCCAGGCCGTCAAAGCAAACCGAGCAAGCCCGATGCAACAACTGGGCTTGCTCCCAGCGTGTCGCGGGCGGGCGAGCGTGTTCTCCAGCTCAATCGACGTGCCACGGAATATTCATGATCGTGACGCGTGAGCCGCCGTGCAGCAGAAGCTGCTGGCGCAGGCGCCAAGCATGATGGGAGTGCAGTACGTACTGATACCAGTGGCGTTTCACGATCTCGGGCACGAGAACGACGATGCGGCGCTTGCCAAACCTCTCTTCCAGTTCTTCGACCAGTTTCAAGATCGGCTCGTGGATGGCCCGGCGGGCGGCCGGCAGAATGATCAGCCGTGGCAGCGGCAGGCCTGCTGTGGCCGCCGGTGTTTCCACGTCGCGATGCCACTGCGCCTGTAGGTCCTCGGTATGTGGCTTGGCCTCTGGGCCGGCAAGGTGGGTCAAGTGGATTCCGATGACGTCAGGCGACAAAGTTATGGCCAGTCGCAAAGCCTTGCTGGCGAGCCGGTCCCAGCGCTGGACAGTGACGAGAAGGATCGGTGGCCGTGTGTCGTCGAGATCGATTGCTCCTACTTCGACTTCTTTCGTCAGGCGATCGTAATAGCTGTGGACGGTCAACAGCAGGGCAATGACGCACGGGATGACGAGCATCGTGATCCAGGCGCCTTCGCCGAATTTTGCAATGACGATAATGACGAGCGCCACTCCGGTCGTGGTGGCCCCAACCGCGTTGATGAGAAAATGCGCGCGCTGTCCGGCGCGTTCGCGTGCGGTTCGAGCTTGGCGGATGCCACGGCGCCAGTGCACGACCATGCCCATCTGTGAGATCGTGAAGGTCAGGAAGGCGCCGATCGCAAAAAGCGGGATAAGCCGGTCGGTGATGCCTTCAAAAGCAAACAAAAGCAGACCGGCCATGACGGCCAGGTAGATGATGCCGACGGAGAAGACCAGCCGCCGCCCGGCCGTCGCGAATGGCCGCGGCAGGAATCCATCCTCGGCGACCAACCGGCAAAGCCGCGGAAAATCGATGAAACTGGTGGTGGCGGATAGCGTGAGGACGCACAGCAAGGAGCCGATCGCGACATAATACAGGACACCTTCCCCGACCACGGCTCCGGCGAGCTGCGAGAGGACGCTGCGATACTCAGGCTGGCTCTGATCCATCGCGCCGATGCCGAAGACGTGGACCAAATACGCGATCGCCGCGAGCAGCAAACCCAACACCGCGACGATGACGCTGAGCGTACGATGTCCGTAGAGAACCGGCGGGTCACGGAATGCACTCATGCCGTTGCTGACCGCCTCGACGCCGGTCATCGCGGTGCAGCCGCTGGCAAAGGCGCGGAGCAATAGCCATAGGCTCACGGCCTCCGTCGCAGGCGGCAGCTTTGTTGGCGCCACGATGGGAGCGGGATGGCCTCCTGACGCGAGTGCCTTGCCGATGCCGATCGCCAGGACCAGGAAAAAGCTGCCGATATAGAGATAGGCGGGCAGCGCGAAAATGCGGCCCGCATCCGGCGTCCCGCGCAAATTGACCAGCGTGATCAGAAACAGGATGCCGAGACAGAGGGAGAGCATGTGTGGGTGCAACGCCGGCACTGCAGAGACGAGCGCGCCGACGCCGGCCGAGATACCGACTGCGACATTCAACACGTAATCGATCATCAGGGCCGCCGCGGCGAGCAGGCTCATGCGCGTGCCCAGATTGCTTTTTGCAACGATATAGGCGCCACCGTTGTTGGGATACGCGCGAATGGTCTGCCAGTAGGACG
>JAFAXD010000017.1 GCA_019241285.1 Xanthobacteraceae bacterium
CGCTTCCCGCGCGAGCCGGCGATAATAACGCCGAAAACAAAAACGCCCAGAACGGCGACGCCCAGGCTGGCGATGACGACACCGCCGACGACTGGATCGACACCAAGATCTTCAGGGGTATTTTGAACGGCATCGGCCTGAAGAACACGGTCGAGCCCGGCATCAATTACCATGAGCGGTCCCCACTGGTGGTGCCGCCGACGCGCGACCTTCCGCCGCCGCAAGCGGCCGCACCGCCGCCAGACGCTGCGTGGCCCAAGGACAGGGACATGACGCCGCGCAAGGTCGTGACCAGAAAGAGGAGTACCAAACAGGGGAGCGACGCGGAAACTGAGGACATGCGTCAACTGCGCCCGGATGAACTCCGTGGGCCCAAGCCGGCCAAGCGAACGGCTGATGCCGGCCCCCAATCCGACCCTGACGGCAGGAGCCAGCAGCTCATGCCGAACCAACTCGGCTTCCAGGGCTTCAATCTCAATCCGACCAAGTGGTTCGACCGCGGACCCGACGTGGTTGAGTTCAAGGAGGAGCCTTCGCGCAGCACCCTGACCGATCCTCCGGCTGGCCTGCGTACCCCGTCACCGAAATACACCTACGGGACGAAAAACAGCCTCGAGCCGGACAAGAACGACAAGCACGACACGGCGGTCGGCGGCGACGTGGAAGGGAAATAGCTTGCCGATCGGTAACTTGCTCCGCCGATTGGACGCCTCTATAGCGGCAGCTTACCGAACCAATGCCGATGCGCGCGCGTGGAGCACGGGTCACGCGGCGCCCGCATAGCCGGGGTAGCACTCACGGCATGCGCTTTGCAACGAGCGGGCGACTCACATCGACGGGAGGCTGTGGCTAATCGCATGAGCAAACTTGGACTGTCGCAGCCGTTGCAACGCGCGTTGGGCGTTCTCGCCCGCGTCGTCGCTCCCCTCAGTCTCGTGCTCGCGGTGGCCGTCGTGGCGCCCCGCGCCGCAACTCAGGCGGTAAGCGAGAACGCCGACGTGACGCATTTCACGCTGGCCAACGGGCTCGAGGTCGTCGTCATCCCCGATCACCGGGTCCCGGTCGTGACCCACATGGTCTGGTACAAGGTGGGGTCCGCCGACGAACCGCCCGGCAAATCCGGTATCGCGCATTTCCTCGAACACCTGATGTTCAAGGGCACCGAGAAAAATCCGGACGGCAAATTCTCGCAGGTGCTGGCGACCATCGGCGGACAGGAGAACGCGTTCACGACGGCCGACTACACCGCGTTCTATCAGCGCGTCGCGCGCGAATATCTGCCGCTGGTGATGGGTTTTGAGGCCGACCGCATGACCGGCTTGGTGCTCACGGATGCGAACGTCAAGCCCGAGCTCGATGTGGTGCTCGAAGAATACAACATGCGCGTCGCCAACAATCCGGACGCGCGGTTGCGCGAGCAGGTCGAGGCCGCGCTTTTCCTCAATCATCCTTATGGCCGGCCGGTGATCGGCTGGCGTCCTGAGATCGAGAAGCTCAACCGTCAGGATGCGCTCGAGTTTTATCATCACTTCTACACGCCCAATAACGCGATCGTGGTGGTGGCAGGTGACGTGACGGCCGACGAGGTGCGCGCGCTGGCCGAGGAAACCTACGGCAAGGTCGCGCGGGTGGCTGAGATTGGACCGCGCGTTCGCCCGCAGGAGCCGCCGCCGACCGCGATGCGCCACGTGACGCTTGAGGATGGCCGGGCACAACCCAGCCTGCAGCGCGCGTACCTGGCGCCATCGGACAACAGCGCCAAGGCGGGCGAGCAGGAAGCGCTCGATGTGCTCGCGCACATTCTCGGCGGTGGGTCGAACAGTCGGCTCTACCGCGCGCTGGTGGAGGACCGCGAGCTCGCCAACAGCGCGGGCGCGAGCTACTCGAGCAGTGCGGTCGACATGACGGTGTTCAGTATCTACGCCACGCCGCGCCCGCATGTGAGCCTTCCGCAGCTCGAGGCGGCTGTCGATTCGGTCATTGATGAAGTCGCCAGCAACGGCGTGACGCCGGAAGAGCTTGAACGCGCGAAAACGCGGATGATCGCCGATGCGGTCTACGCCAAGGACAATCAGGCCACGTTGGCGCGGTGGTACGGCGAATCGCTCGCCACCGGTTCGACGGTTGAGGACGTGCAGTCCTGGACCGATCAGGTGCGCGCGGTGACGGCCGATCAGGTGCGCGCTGTAGCGCGCGAGTGGCTCGATAAGCACCGCTCCGTCACCGGATATCTGATCCGTGAATGGCCGAAGCCCGAGGAGAAGAAATCTTGATCGCATCGCCCTCGCTCACCCTGCGCATCGCAACTGCCCTGGCGCTCGCGCTGTTGACGCTGGCGCCGGCCAGTGCCGCCACCGAAGTGGAGCGCGTCGTCAGCCCGATGGGCATCGAGGCGTGGCTGGTGCATTCGCCGACCGCGCCGCTGATTGCCATCGATTTTGCGTTCCGTGGCGGCTCCAGTCAGGATCCAGCCGACAAGGCCGGCGTCGCGAGCCTCGTCGCCGGACTGATCGATGAAGGCGCGGGTGATCTCGATTCGCGCAGCTTTCATGAGCAGCTCGAGGCGAACGCGATCGGGTTGAGTTTTTCTGCGTCGCGCGATCAGTTCAATGGCTCGCTGCGCACCTTGCTCGACCGTCAGGACAAGGCCTTCGATCTCACCAAGCTCTCCTTGACCGCCGCGCGGTTCGACGCGGACGCGGTCGAGCGGATCCGCAGCAACATGCTTTCGGACTTGCGGCGCGCCGACACCAGCCCGAATCAGATCGCGAGCAAACAGTGGTGGGCGACGGCGTTTCACGGGCATCCTTATGAGCGCCCGGTGAATGGAACGCAGGAATCCGTTGCAACCATTACGCCGGCGGATCTGCGCGACTATACGCGTCGCGTCTTCGCCCGCGACAATCTGAAGATCGGTATCGTCGGCAACGTTGATGCGGAGACGGCCGGCAAGATCATCGACAGCATTTTCGGATCATTGCCCGCGAAAGCGGACCTGACGCCCGTCGCCGCCGCGAATCCCCAGGGGCTCGGGCGCAAGATCATGATCGATCTGGACGTGCCGCAATCGGTGGTGATGATCGGCGGCGAGGGCATTCCGATCCGTGATCCCGATTTCATGGCCGCCTACATCGTCAACGAGATCCTGGGCGGCGGATCCTTCGCCTCGCGGCTCTATAAAGAGGTGCGCGAGGTGCGCGGGCTTGCGTATTCGGTCTACTCGGCGTTGCTGCCGCTCGACCACACCGCGGTGTTCATGAGCGGCACCGCGACGCGCGGTGACCGGGCCGGCCAGACCTTGGACGTGGTCATCAATGAGATTCATCGGCTGGCCGAAGAGGGCCCGACCGAACAGGAACTCAAGCGCGCCAAGTCCTATCTCGAAGGTTCCTATGCGCTGCGTTTCGACACGTCCTCGAAAATCGCCGGGCAACTGGTGGCGCTGCAAATGGACGATATGGGCATCGATTACATCAAGCGGCGCAACAGCCTGGTCGAGGCGGTGACGCTCGCCGACGTCAAGCGCGTCGCCAAGCGTCTGCTCGATGGCGGCCTGCTGGTCACCGTGGTGGGACGCCCGCAGCTCGCTGCCGCCAAGGGCGGTTGAGCCAAGCGAAGCGTCCGGCGATACGCTATGTGACCTCGACGCGAGGTCACCCATGATTCGCATCACCGACGAGATTGCGATCGACGACGGCGAGATTTCCGAAACCTTCGTACGTGCGTCTGGTCCGGGCGGACAGAACGTCAACAAGCTCGCCACTGCCGTGCAGTTGCGCTTCGACGTGCGCGGCTCGCCCTCGCTGCCGCCCGACGTGAGGGCCCGCCTCGTACGCCTCGCCGGCAGTCGGCTCACCCAGGACGGTGTGCTTGTGATCATGGCGCAGCGCCATCGCACTCAGGAGCGCAATCGCGAGGACGCGCGCGAGCGGCTCATTGACTTGATCCGGCAGGCCGCCGTGCGCCCGAAACCTCGCCGTCCGACGCGTCCTACGCTGGCCTCACGCGAGCGCCGCATCGAAGGCAAGAAACGTCGCGCCGGCGTGAAGCGCTTGCGCACCGCGCGGCCGTCCTTTGATTAAGCTACACTGCGATTGGTCAGCCGAGTCGCCGCATGCCGATCCGCCAGCTT
>JAFAXD010000197.1 GCA_019241285.1 Xanthobacteraceae bacterium
ATGACGCGGGAAGCCCATCAGTTCCTGGGTCAGCGCGAGAACCTGGGCAATGCGCGGATCGGATGGATCAACCCCGGCGCGACGCGCTTCTTTCTGGCTGACACCGTCCATCGACCAGCCCCAGAGCGTGCCGGCCAGCGCGCCCACGGTGTCCTCGGAGAGTCCAAAAACCTTGCCGACCTCGCGAATGGCGCTGCGGCCGCGATAGCAGATCACCGTCGCCGCAATGCCACAGCGCTCACGCGAATAGCGCTCGTAGATATATTGGATGACTTCCTCACGCCGCTCATGTTCGAAATCAACGTCGATATCCGGAGGCTCGCGCCGTTCAGCCGACACGAAGCGTTCAAACAGAAGCGCGATCCTGTCGGGATCGACCTCGGTGATGCCCAGACAGAAACAGATGACCGAATTTGCCGCAGAGCCGCGCCCTTGGCAAAGAATGCCCTTCGCTTTCGAGAATCGCACGATATCGTGCACAGTCAAGAAATACGGGGCGTATTTGAGCTCGGCGGTGACCGCGAGTTCATGATCGAGCGCACGGCGGACTTTTTCGCTCATGCCGTTGGGGTACCGCTGCCGGGCGCCCTCATCCACAAAAGCAACCAGTGCGTCTTGCGGAGTTGCATATCCCTGACGGGTCTCGTCCGGATAATCGTATTGGAGCTGATTGAGCGAGAAGCGGCAGCGCTCGAAAAACCGCAGCGTCTGGGTGATTGCTTCGGGTGCGGCGCGAAACAACCGCGTCATTTCGGCCGCATCCTTCAGGTGCCGCTCTGCGTTAGCTTCGAGACGGCGACCGGCATTGGTTAAAGTCACATGCTCGCGAATGCAGGTGACCACGTCCTGCAGGGCGCGGCGCTCCGGCACATGATAGAGCACATCATTAACGGCGATCAGCGGCACGCGGGCATCGGATGCGACCTGGGCTAAACGCGCGAGCCTGCGTGCCTCATCACCGCGATAAAGCAGACTTGCGCCGAGCCAGACGGAATTGCGCGATGCGGCCGCGGCCAAGCGCGCGAGCAGCGCATTCAAGTCTGTCATCGCGAGCCGTGCCGGAGGCAGCACAATCAAATTCAAGCCTTCGATGAAATCCAGGAGATCCGGTAATCCCAGGGCACACTCGCCTTTTTCGGCGCGGCGCTTGCCCAAGCTCAGAAGCCGCGTCAGCCGTCCCCAGGCAGGGCGATCCTGCGGATAAGCCAGGATGTCGGGCATATCGGCGTCGGAAAACACAAGGCGCGCACCGACCGCGATGGAAAATCCGATGTCCTTGGCTTTCGTATGGGCGCGCACCACACCAGCCACCGAATTACGGTCCGCAATGCCGAGGCCCGCAAGCCCGAGCCGCTTGGCGTAGTCGACCAGTTCCTCCGGGTGTGATGCCCCGCGCAAAAAGGAGAAATTAGTGGTGACAGCAAGCTCGGCATAGCTGGGCATCAGGCAAACAATCCGTGCAGGAACCAGCGCGGCTGTACGGTCTCGCGTCCATAAAGTCCCTCCCGATAAAGCCAGACGCGTGCGCCCTGGCGGCTTTCCACCCGGAAGTAATCGCGCGTCAGGTCACGGCCATCCTGGTCGCGCCACCACTCCGTCGCAATGCGCTCCGGTCCCTCGGCGCGCGCGACTTCATGCAGCACCTGCCGCCAACGAAAGCGAACCGGAGGCCCATCCGGCACTTCGGCCACTGCTTCAATCCGTTCAGGACGTTCAAACAAACGAATTGGTCGAAGCGGAATGAGGCTCTCTTGTTCGAGCGGGAGCAATTGTTGCTTTGCCGATCCGGGTGCATGGGCCGGCATCGCCGCGACGGCGAATTCCGGAATATGTGTGTCTTGCGCAACCAACCGGGTGACCCGCCGCAGTCCAAAACGCGCGCCTAGACGATCTATCAAATGTGCCAGCGACGCATCACTATCCGAGCCGGCAAAACCAGTCTGGGGCGGATCAAAACGTTCGGTCACCAGGGCAGTGAGCCGCAGCATGTCAAACCCGAAACCGGGATCGCACGCATCACCCAACACCGCGAGCCGATCGACAAATAAACGCTGCACGCGCATCGGATCACGCACGGGCGCGCTGGTGCCAAGCTCGATGCGATGCACCTTGCCGTCGACACGAAACAACGCAACCTGGAGAAGCCGTGCGCCTTCACCTCGTCGTTCCAGCACACGATCGAGATCACGCGCCAGCTGACTGATAGTGCCGAGCACATCAGATTCGAGCCCGATCGGTTCGGGAAAACGCCGCTCTACCATCGCCACCGGCACAGGAAGACGCGGCCTGATCGGTTCATCCTCAAGCCCCAACGCCTGATCGAGACGGCGAATAAGCTCGACACCAAAACGGGCGGCGAGCGGAGCACGCGGGCGTTCCAACACGTCGCCGATCAGCTTGAGGCCGACCTGTCCCAGGGCATCGGTAACCTCCGATGCGAGCCGAAGCGATGCCAAGGGCAAGGATGCGAGCGGCGCACGTAAGCTGCCGTGCGGAACAATCACATACGAGTCAGCGCGGATCTCGCCAAAGCGGGCCACCGCATAGGCGCAGCCCAAAGTACCGGCAACCGCGATCCGGACCGCAAACCCTTGCGTTGCGAGTCGCCCTCCAAGATCGCGGCAGAGCGCCGCTTCGCCTCCAAACAAATGGGCGCAACCGCTGATATCGAAGGCGAGACCGTCAGGCGACATAAGGCCGACCAGCGGCGTATACCGATCGCACCAATCGGCAATCGCTTCCAACAAACGCTGGTCTGCATCCGGATCGGCATGTTCCACGGCAAGTGCCGGATACATGGCGCGCGCATCGGCAAGTGCCATACCGGTGCGCAGCCGAAGGCGGGCTGCGGCATCGTTGAGGGCCGTAATGCGCAGCGCCGATTTGATCGGCGCGACGATAACGAGCGGCTCATCAACCGGTCTGGGCGAGACGCGCGCGAACCGATCGGTCGCGAGCCGTCTCAGCCAAACCGACAGATAGCGCCGGGTGGAAGACGCGTTCATGATGATCCCAGGTGACAAGCCAACGACCGCAAGGACCGCGACGGTTCTTGGTGAGCGCGAGAGCAAACGTGGTGCGGCCGATGCCGCCGAACTGATCCTGCGCGCCAGGCGCCGCGGCGATCTGCCAACGCGTAGCTGCCGCACTCGCGGCCTCAGAAGGCCGGTGCCGCAGCAACAAACCAAAACCGTGTGCCTCGCGCGCCGTGAGCGAAAGCCGTCGCGTGGCGGTTCCTTCATCCAGCGTGCGATCATCCGGCACGTCGCCGACCGCGATTGCCACCGCGCGACTGCGTAATGCCTCCTCCATGGCCCACAACACGTCGGTCGCACGCGGCACGGCCAACATCACCAAGCGATCGGGATCGAGACCCTGCAAGGCGAGACCCGGACCATAAGGCGCACCGTTTTCCATGCGGGCGAAATCGGTCTCAACCCAAAGCACGGAACCGCGGGTCAAAGCTGCGAGAGCAACCGCAAATCCTTGCATTGTGCCGACATGAATCGGTAAAGCGGGCGCCAGTTCGTGAATGGCCCCAAATGCAAAGCCACCGCCAAGCGTTGAGTCGATCTGCCGAATGCCGAGAGGAAGAAAAAGCTTTGCGTCCGGCAACCTCGGGGCATCGGCCTCGATCTTTGCCACCTGATGCCGAAGCTGATCCAATGCATCGGTTCTGACCGGCTGCATGACATGACTCATACGCAGGAATGTTCTCTCTTTGTTCTAATTGATTCCGCGCTCTGGAGAAGGAGTCAAGCTCCAAAAATTATTCTTTGTTCTCAATTGGTTAATTAACAAGATCCGCGCCCAGCATGACGCCAAGCCCCTCCCGCCACGCCGACCGCGATCTCGTTGCGGTGCACAGCTCGGATCTGCATATCGATGACGTCACCAACCGTCCGGGTGCCAGCGACGGCCTGGACATGCTGAGCGCCGTCCTGACTGTCGGTCGCCGACATCAGGCCGATGTTATCCTGCTTGCTGGCGATACCTTCGAATCGCACCGCCTGCCGCCGGCCCTCATCGAGCGGACCGCAGCCATCCTCGCCAATAGTGAGCTCGCGATCGCGATTTTGCCGGGCAACCACGATCCGGTCATTCCCAACGCCGTCTACCGCCAGCGTTCCCTACGTGAGATCGACAACTTGCATGTCCTGGGCGTCACCTGCCCGGACGCACTGCTGTTCTCACATCTCGATCTCGAAATTTGGGGCCGCCCTCACCTCGGCTACGGCGACATGCTCCCGTTCGAACGAGCCCGGCCGCGGCGGACGCGCTGGCAAATTGCCTTGGGACACGGCCACTACGAATCCGCTCCCGATCTTACCCGCCATCCCCGGCCATCGTGGCTCATCAGCGATGCGCATCTTGCCAACACCGCGGCTGACTACATCGCGTTGGGGCATTGGAACCGTGCCGCAAAGGTCGGACATCCGACCACGGCCTACTACTCCGGCTCACCGGATTATGCGCAATCAGTCAATGTGGTCCGATTTTGCCAGAACGGCGAAGTTCGGGTTACGCGGGAACCAGTTCCCCTCCTTCGGCAGGGGGACTAAGCCGGTCTGTACGCGACGACGGTCAGGCTTTCGCCGATCCGATAATTACGCGCCGCATCGGCGTCTGCCTTCCGGCTACGTTGCTCCCACGCGTGGTTCCATTCGTGCAGTGGCTCTTCCCCATACGGGTCGAGCCCATGTCTCTGGTACAGACTTTGTTTGAAATAGAATGCGGCGCTCGGTTGCGGCGGCAGAATCTGGACATTCACGAACCCGCATCGTTGCAATAGGGCGCGCATGCCGTCGACATCCGTCAAACTGAGATGCCGCGGCGGTTCAAGGCCCCGCCAGTAAGGTCCAAACTCGGCAAGCCCAACGGCTCCGAGATTCGGTTGTGATATCCAAACCCGCCCAGAAGGTTTCAGCAGTGACCAAACCTCACGGAGGGCCTCTACCGGATCGTGTAAGTGCTCGAGAACATCTTTCAAGGTCACGTGCTCGAACGAGCCGCGTTCAAGTCCGCTTCCGGGCAAGATTCCTGGGCGAATATCGAGGCCGGCACGCTGTCCCGCTTCCGCCGCCTTGGGATCCGGATCGAGCCCGACCGATGTAAAGCCAAGCCCGCTAGCGATTTCCAGAAACTCACCACTTCCGCAGCCGGCGTCGAGCAATCTCATCGCCTTCGAAGACGGTGCCGGCAGATGCCGGATCGAGTGTTCCAACGCGCGTCGTGAGCTGGAGGTTCGCCGCACGACAGCCGCTCCAAGCGGCACGGCAGGCAACCGATAGCCGAATGTGCGATTGAGGTAATCATTTTTGATATTAGCAATCGCGCGCGTAAGAACGTTCCTGCCTGCCACCCGGCCACGCTCGTGCCCTGGAGCATGCGTGTAGTAGCGCGCATAGGCGGCGCCGATGGAAACAAGTGTAGGCCTCGGATCAAGATAGGCCGCGCCGCAGGCGCATCGCCACATCGTCCAATCCCCCGGCGCCGACGCGAAAGCGAGATCGCGCAAGCCGGAAAACAAAACGCGCCTTTGACTGCCACCGCATATGGGGCAAGCCCCCAGCACTTCCAGCTCATGCGGCGGCCACTCGTCCGCGCTTTCAATCTGCGGTGCCGGTCCGATCATCACCATGACATCCACCTGCGTAGCTAAACCTCTAAGCGTCAACCGGACGCCGAAGCCGAGGGCCAAGAAGCAGTCCGAGCGACGCATCCTTGATCAGAGCGCGCCGTCCCAGCCCCCAGTAGGGCCGGTAGCCATGCTTGGTTACGAGATTGCCGAACACGCTGAGGCGGCGGGGAAATCGCGGAGAAAGATAGAGATTGCGTTGCTCGGCATAGAGCATACCCAGTTCGCGATAACGACTCGCCGCCGCCCGCGCGCGAGCCTGCCATGGCTCGTCGAGCTCAGCGGCTGCGCTTTCCAGAATGCTCGCGCGGCGCTCGAGTGCGACCGCGTAACGCGCGATATGCCCTTTGCGGTTCTCGGTCAGAAAGCGGATCGCACTGACAGCGACATGCTTGCGTTCCAGGCCGTACGTGTTTCCGCCGTGTTGGATGTAGGCCACCAGCGGCTCGTGATGATAGATGATGCTTCCAAACACGGACGCCAGGAAAAAGTACCACTGGTCGTGAGCCATCCGCTCACCCGTCGCATTGTGGTCGAGCGATTCCGGCCAGAAGCGCGCCAGCTCCAGCATGGAGCGCCTGAATACCTGCGTGAATCCCAGTGCGTACGTCCACGGCCCGAGACTCATCGGCAAGTTGGAGCGGCGCTTTGCGCGATATTCACCCAATGAGCCGTACCGCGCACCGTCGTGACCAACAACATCGGCATTGTGATAAGCAAGCAAAACGTCTGGATTTGTAAATGCCTCGACGATGACCGCGAGCTTGTGCGGATACCACCTGTCATCCTGATCGCAGAACGCGATGAGTTCCGAGCGCGACAGTCTGGCGGCCTGCATGAAGTTACGGCGATACCCGAGGCGATCGTTGTTGACGTGCAGGGCGACCGGAAACGGAGCCGTCTCAGCGAAGTCCTGAATGATGGCCAACGTATCGTCGTCGGAGCGATCATCCGAAATGACAAGCTCCGCCGGAAGATAGCTCTGCGCGGCCAGACTATCGAGTTGTTGTTGAATATGTCGCGCACCATTGTATGTGGCCATCGCCACCGAAACAGATTTCATTGTGCCATCCCGATGCTTCCGTTCCGAAGGATCAGCGCACCTTGGCCCCGACGGGCTCATCCGGCACCAGCCCGCTTTCCTGCCAAGCAGGGTTTCGCTGCACAAACAGGAGAGTGCGTCTCGATATCGCCGGCAGTGGTTTTGGCAGCGCCCCGCTGATTGCGATCAGCACTGCCACGTCCTGAGACGGCAAAGCCTGCAGTGTTCGCAACGCGAGAAGATATGCGGCGCACGCTACTAGAATCGCAACCAACAGCCCTGCAGGCGACGGCCATATTGCAACGCATAGGCCGGCGCTCGCCGCGGAACAAAGCGACGCCACGAGCAGCCTGCCCAGTGCTCGCCAGGGCAAAGGATATTGCAGTTGCCTGACGACGAACCAGCAACCGATGACGATCATCCCTGCCTGAATGCTGGCGCGCGCAGCGGTGGCTCCCATCAGTCCGAACTGCGGTACCAACGCGAATCCGAGTGCGACGGCAAACAATGCCCCAGCAAACGAGTTGGCGAAGATGAAATCACTGCGCTCCAGCGCATTGACCAGATTGGTCGCAATAACGGTGGTCGCCGCAATCCCCGATACGCAGACCAGCACCATCGCCGGCAGGATCGCGGGGGTGAAGTCCGGCCCGTACAGCAGCGGAAGCAAAACCGGCATGACCGCCGCTACCCCGAAACATGCCGGGAAGACAAGTGCAGCAAGCAAGCGCGTTCCGGCTGCGAGAATATTTCGCATTCCCGCTGTATCGTTTGCGCCATATCGCTCCGACAGCAGCGGGAGAAACGCGGTGGTGAGCAGCATCGGCCCTTGCGTCGCCAAGTTGGTCAAAGTCAACGCCGCCGCAAACAAACCGACCGAATGGCTGTCCCAAAAGCGCTGCAGGAAGAATATCTCAATGCGCGCCCAAACAAATGCGTTCGCAATATTTGCGGCCCACGAATAGGCGCCATAGCGCCAAATGCGTGATCGAAGGCTTGCATCGATCGGGGCTGCATGCCGCACCAGCGTGAGTGCCAGGAGTGCCGGTACAACCTGCCCGGCAATGTAGCCGGCCACAGCACCTGCGACCCCGAACCAATAACTCCCAAGCGCCACACAGATAAGTTGCAAGATCAGAGATAGCCCGCATACCCGGGCGAGGCGACCGAAATGCTGCAGGCCGCGCAGATAGAACAGCGCAAATGCGCCAAGAACTTGAACCGAAACGTAGATCGCCAACAAGGTGATCAGCGAGAATTCTCCAAACGCTGCACGCAATGCCCCGATGGGGACGATCCCAAGCTGGAGAGAGAGAAAAGCGAGGGCGCAAGCGCCGACTGCGGTGATGACGAGAATCAGAACCAAAGTGCCGGCGAGCTGGTCAGCTTGGCGGTGCTGCCCGCGCCCATGCATTTCCGGAACATACCGAGCCACAATGGCTGACAACCCGAGATCGATAATGACTGAGCCGACGGACATCAGCCAAATCACGTACGCGACCTCGCCACTCCCAGACACGCCCAGGATACGCGCCGCGATAATGCTGCTGAGAAAGCTGCTCAGCGTCACGAATGCACTGGCAATCGCGCTCCATAAGGACTTTCGAGCAAATTGAACCGATGCTTGCATATCAAGTGCCTGTTGCCGACATGCCGATGCTCGCGGAGTTGCCCGAGCACGCATGGGCAAGAATGTCGCGCAGGGAATGGAGCTGGCGATCGAGATTGATGGCGCCACGCCGGGAATGTGCGAGCGCGGCTGCTGATTTGGCTTCGTAATGCTCGCGCTCGGTCCACAGGCGTTGCAGTGCTCCGGCCCAAGCCTGCGGGGACGCATTGTCCGGCATGATTGTTCCGCCGGGACCGACCGCTTCGGGCAGACCTCCGGCATCGCTTGCGAGCACGGGTATCCCGCTGAATTGGGCCTCCGAGGCGACGCGCCCCCAAGTCTCGTGCCCGGGCTTGCTGGGCACCAGCAGGACGCGCGTTCCCGCATAAATCGAGCGCATGTCGGTACGACGCTCAAGCAGTTGCACGTTGTGCAGCTGTGCGACGCGGCGCTTCAGCAACAACGATTGCGCCGGCGAAAGCGGCCATGCTTTGACGAAGCGGAATGGGATTTCAGGGCACAGCTCGGCAACAGCCAGTACCAACTCGAGCCCCTTGGCCGCGACGGGATTGATAAACGTTGCAAACCGCCGTTCACCGATGGCCTGGTAGCGCGCTGGATTGAAGATTGGAGGAATGACATGAGCGTCTATTCCACAGCGAGCGCGAAAGCGCCTCGCCGTGTAGGCCGAATTGGCGATATAGCCAGCGAACCAGCGACGCACGGCGGCGGCGTGCCAGTCCTGCTCGGTGCACTCGAACGGCAGGCCATGGAAATAAGCAACGCAAGGAACACCACGCCGCGCAAATGCCTCGGCCAGCTCGAGCATTCTTCCGTTTTGGATGACAGCAACGTCCGGCAACGGGACATCACTGAGCTCACACGGATTGCGTGATCGATAGACGGCATAGCCAAGATTCTGATCGACCGAGGTCCGCACTCCGCGCCAGTGTGCCAGCAATAGTCGGGTAGCCCCAAACGCGTCGCGTGGTGACAACTTGGCGAGCACGGCCGTCTTACAGCCACGGCGGTTGAGCTCGGTCGCCATTTCGTGCGTATTCAATTCGACCCCGCCGACCACTTGGGGCAGATAAGCCGTTCCAGTCACGAGCAGCACATTGGCATGCGTCATGATGAACGATTTTCCTGAGCCACATGACGCGAGTGCCGCGCGGCATCACGTGCCGTCAGCAGCAGCCATTGTTGCGGCTCTTTTCGCCGCTCGTTCATCAACTCGATCGCTGTTTCCGGGAATATGCGCGCCAGTTGCGGGAGCGCAGCGCTCGGAAAATCGGACGCGTCGCGGGGACGACCGGAAAACTGCTGGACCGTGTGAGTCGCCGCGAAGCGAGAGTTCAGGATCTGCGTGCAATTGGCGACGTACTGATCGTGGGTCTCGACCAAGAGATCAACGCTGCGGAGATCTCCGACGGTCTCCGGGTCCAGCAATTCCACTTCGCCACCCTCGATGTCGCAAACCACCAGCGCGGGTTTACGCACAGTGGCAAGTGCGGCGCGCAACTCATGTCCGCTGCAAAAGCCGCGCACGAACATGCGTTCGCTCACACCGTTCACACGCGCGGATGCTTGGAGATACTTGTGATGAGCTGAATTCGCCTCGAATGCGAGCACGCCGGCCTCCGGGAGCCGACGCGCCAGACCCAAGGCATAGTAACCGTCAGCCGCACCAATGTTTATGATTGTGGCGTAGCGTCGCGATACAATTTCCTCGACCGCGCCGTGCAGCTCGATCTCTTGTGTTCCAAGCAGGTACCCGAGCAGGTGCCGCCCAGAGAGGGGGGACAGATAAAGCCTTGTCCCGGCAAAAGGCCCGCTCAGGACCGTGTTGCCGGATCCATAGCGGACCCAAGCCGCAGCCAGGTGCCAGCCCGGCGAGGCCATCCACCGAAGCGGCGCGCGCATCGCGCTCGGGAGCCGGCGATAGGAACGGTATGCCCGCAGTGCAAATGGAGAAGACTCGATTGCGGTCCAGGTCGCGTGTCTCAGGGTGTGCTCCTTCAGGTATCCGTCACCACGGGGTGTTAAAGCGAGAGGATGCGCTGCGGGTGCAGGCGACCATCAATCAGCTCGAGAACGGCACGCAGGTTGCCCAAGGCGCGGCCAGGGCGATCCACATGAGCTTCCGGCCACAGTGCCCGACCAAAGTTCGCCAAGATGTTGCGCATCATCAGGGCTGCGGCGTATCGCGCCCCGTAGGTGCCCTTGCGCATCAGGTAAACCGGATTGGCAACTTGGGAATAACCGAGCTGGACACCGCGTTGCCGCGCTGCCTTAACGCCGAGATGGACGCCGCGCGCTGCGGGAACTTTGATGATGCGGCCGTAGGCGGCAACGCGCCGGCTGAAATCCACGTCCTCCAGCCAGCCGTAAAGCGGGAGTTCCTCGTCGAACAGCAAGTGATGCTTACGCGCCAGATCGAGCCGCAAGCTCATATTGCAGCCGTATGCGCTGTAGACGTCACAGGGCTCAGCGGCGGCAGTTCTGTTTACATTCCGCAAAGCACCTAGCGCTGCGGCTACGTCAAGACCCGGCCCGCAAACGCCATCCGCGATCACCTCACCCGTGGTCATGGCGATGGCATCGTCGGATGCGAATGCCGATTCCGTTGCCGCCACATAGTCCGGATGGACGATGAAATCATCGTCGAGAAAGATCAGAACATCGCATTCCGACACGCGGCGCAGAATCGCATTGCGTTTTTGCGCCAAGCCTCGTCCCGCGAACAACGTGACGACTGCAGGAAACTCAAGCTGGATGTCTCCGAGATCCTCGTTGCCGGATGCACAAACAACCACCAAGTCCGGTTGACGGCATTGTTTTCCTAGTTCCTGAAGCATCTGCTTCAGGATGAGTGGCCTCCCGGCAGTCGCGATCCCAACCGCCACGCGCAGCCGCTTCATGTTTCCGTGAATAGTCGTGCTCATGCGGCATCCCTTTCGGCATCGTGGGATGGCGCGCTCGCGGACGTGGAGCTTGCGACATCGCGCAGCAAGTTCGTAGCAGTTGCGGCCGGACGCGCATTGCGGGCATGCCGTTCACTGAGGGCCACATCGACCAGCGCTTGCATTTGCGATTTGAACCGGGACGTATCGAACGCGCGCGCATGAGCGGCGATTGTTCTGGGTTCGAACCTTGTCGCTTCGAGCCGCTCGATGGCGCCCGAGAGAGCCGCGCACGTTTGCCGGTCGAATAGGATCCCCGTGAGCCCATCGACCACGGTCTCGGTCGCGCCGCCACGACCAAACGCGATAACAGGACGCCCGGCAGCCATGGCTTCGACCGGAACGATCCCGAAGTCCTCTTCTCCAGGGAAGATCAGAGCACGACAGCGCCGGTATGAATGTCTGATGGTATCAAATGGTTGACTGCCCAAAATCTGGACGTTGGGACCTGCGATTCGACGCAGTTCGCCCAACATCTCGCCGCCTCCAATGACCACGAGACGCTTCCCAGACGCATTGAATGCTTCGACCGCCAAATCCGGTCGCTTGTAACGCACAAGCTCGCCAACCATCAGATAGAAGTCATCCGGATCGCCATCGTCGATCGGGCCGAAAGCCTCGACGTTAACTGGCGGATAGACCACGTGGGCGTCACGCTGATAATACCGTCGGATTCTCGCTGCTACGTTGTGAGAGTTGGCCACAAACATATCGACACGGTTGGCTGAGCTCAGATCCCACATGCGCAGATAATGCATCAACAAAGGCATGCCCATCCGGGCCATCGTCCCACCAGAGCGGCGATATTCATGGTACATATTCCACACGTATCGCATGGGTGAGTGGCAGTAACAGATGTGAACCGCGTGGGGAGGAGCGATGACGCCCTTGGCAGGCCCCGATTCGCTGCTGATCACAAGGTCATAATCACGCAGGTCGAACTGCTCGAGCGCGAGCGGCATGAGCGGCAGATAGGCTTTGTACCATGCCGCGGCGCGCGGAAGTTTCGCCACGAAGGAAGTCTCAATGTTGTGGCGGAGCAAGCATGGAGACAGCGCGTTCGGAACGACGACATGGGTGAAGATGTCGGCGTCGGGCCAAAGCTCGCACAACGCTTCGAGGACCTTTTCGCCGCCCCGCATCCCCACCAGCCAATAGTGAACGATTGCTACTTTCACACTCGAATCCCGATTGTGGTCCCAGGAAAGTTCCTGTGTGGATTTCAGCGAGCCCGCACCAAGGCGAGCGGTGCATCAGTAGGCGTTACGCGCCGTCAACACCGCCGGAACCGTCTTGATCACCACGACGAGATCGGTCCAAAGCGACCAATTCTCGACGTAACGGCGATCGAGAGCGACACGCCGGGAATAGGCCGCGTCACTCCGACCACTGACTTGCCAGACGCCCGTGAGGCCCGGCCTGGCGCTGAAGTAAAAGTCGATGTCCGCGCCATACAGCGGAACCTCGTCGAATACGATTGGACGCGGCCCTACCATGCTCATCTCGCCACGCAGCACATTGATCAATTGTGGTAGCTCATCGATACTGAGCTTGCGCAAGACTGCGCCGACGGCGGTAACGCGGGGATCATTCTTCAGCTTGCGGCTACTGGCCCATTCGGCTGCAGCCTCCGGTGATGATCGCAAATGTTCTGCCAGTACCTCATCAGCATTCGCCACCATGGTGCGGAACTTGACGCACGCGAATGAGCGCCGTCCATGCCCCAATCGCACATGACGGTAGAATATGGGTCCTCGGTCCGTCAGTTTGATCAAAAGCGCGGTCAGGATAAACAATGGCGACAGGGCAACGAACGCACTCAGCGCCATGGAAATATCCAATGTTCGCTTGATCGCCCCACCGGTAGGTGACTGTCGGCGTATGCGACTGGCGGCGCGCGTGCTGGGTCTGCCCGACCCACGTGCGTGCCAGTTGCGATCGCCAGAGCGCGCGCTCGAAACATCGGGTTCCGACGTCCGCGGTTGCGGCCCGATCTCACGTACGCGACGCTCGGAATGGAACTGAACCGTCATTGATCAAGCGCTCCCGCATCAATTCGACCATGACGAGACGCGCAGAGTGCGCTCCAGGTTCCCTTGCAGTGCGGAAGATTTCGCGTACCCATCCATCTTCGGCTGCTGATGATAGTAGCCATCGAGTTTTCCCGTTGTCGCGCCCATCCGCCTTACGCTCGTAACATCGATTTTGGAGATGCAACTTGATGATTATGCTCGCTTGCTTTACGGCTCTTGGGTTCGCGGCGGGATTCGTGCTTCGTCTGCCGGTATTTACCGTACTGCTAGTCCTCGCTGTTGTTGGATATGCGGTATTCAGCGCCAGCTTCGAAGGCGCATTGAGACTGGCTTACCACGCCATATTGCTAGGTATCGCCTGTCAGGTTGGGTACTTCATGGCCATCGCCGCTCAGGCGGCGTTTCGGAGCTGGTCGAAAGGCTATCGGATTCGTACAAACAGTTCGTCACAGAGGAACGTCAATCGGAACTCGCATGAGGAACCATGATCATCAATGTTGCATCTTGGGTCGCAGAGCTACCAACGTAACGAGCCACATCCGCATCATACGTTGATCATCACTCCTTCAAATTTCTTTGAATTTCATTCTGCGTCTTGACCTGCGTAAAAATCATCGTAGTGCTCGTTCTGCATTGTCGCCCTCGAAGAGATGCGTGCTCTTCGAGCAGATGGGGAGGAACCAGCCCGAGCGTCAGTCAGGGGTGATTTATGGACGCTCATAAGGCAGAGCTGTTTCGCGACGAGGAAGAAGCTTACCGTTACGTTGAACGCCGCGTGTGGCCGCAAGGACCAGTGTGCCCGCGCTGTGGAACTTTTGATCGTATCGGTAGGCTTTCTGGCGCAAGTACCAGGGTTGGCACCTACAAATGCTACCGGTGTCGCAAACCCTTCACAGTCAAGATTGGAACCCTGTTCCAATCAAGCCACGTACCGCTGCACAAATGGCTACGTGCGATTTTTCTGCTCACGACGAGCCCGCATCCGCCGAAGTGGCAGCATCTTTGCAAGGTGCTTGAAGTCAGTCCGAAGACGGCAATGTTCATGACCCAACGAATTGAGCGGGCTCGGGTGTTGCATGCCCGGATCGCAGTTCACAACAGTGAGGGGAAACATGATCACAGACAGGAAGACAGCGGCGCAACGACAGTATGAAAGTTTCTTATCGGCGGTGCGCGAGTTCGGCTGCAACAGCAAGGAAGGACAGTTTGAGCGAACCCTTACTGGGCTGTTTGCCGCGCGCTGCGAGACGGAGGCGACAGAGATGCAACCGGAACGCGGCGCTGGTTGCGACCATGATGGCTATGAGAGATCGCTACCTTTAAGCGATCAAATGAACTGCACCGGCAGCGACGTACCGCATGCGCGATAATTGCTTGATCGGTACGGAACCCAGGAGGAACTTGTGAATTGCCTCACCGCTGCGGTCGAGGGGGGAGTTCCGACCGGACATACCACTCAGGTTTAATGTTGCGGACCAAACTCAGGCAGACTTGGTACACCGGGTTCGATTGCCGCCAGTGTAGCGGCAGGATTCCGGTGTCCCGCACCGGTTTGAAGCGGTTTGACACGCGGCATCCGGCATCGCTTATCGTGATGTGCCCGGGGTGCGGCTTTGCGTCTCGCTACCAAGAGCAGGAGGCCTACCGGTTCGCCTGCGAGCCCGCGCGTTTCGGCCTTCCCGAAATCGGAACGGCAGGAGATTATTTTTGACGACGCCGCACGTGGTGATCATCAATGATGACTGCGTGGCGAGCGGTGGCGCTGCGGGTATCGCACTGACCTCGGCGCGTGTGCTGCAAGCACGTGGGGTGCGCGTCAGCTATCTGGCAGGTGATGCACGAAGCGGCTCGCTGCCGCAACCAGAAAGTGTCTTGTCCTTATCCGGTCGTCACATCATGGAAGGGGCCCGTGGGGCCGCGGCTCTGCGTGGGCTCTATGACCACAATACGCGTCGATCGCTCGAGCAATGGATCGCCGAAAACGATAGTCCGCAGGCGATCTATCATTTGCACAACTGGCACAAGGTTTTATCGCCGTCCGTCTTTGCGGCGCTAAAACCAGTGCAAGATCGGCTGTTTATTTCGACACACGATTACTTTCTGGTCTGTCCTAACGGCGGTCAGTTCAATTACCCGCGCCATCACGCGTGCGACCTGAAACCCATGAGTTCCGAATGCGTGTTCACGCAATGCGATCGACGCAACTATATTCACAAATTATGGCGGGTGGCCAGAACCGCTATGCAAAACAGGGTGCTCGAACCGGCGCAGATGGAAGCCACCATCTTGGCAGTGCATGATGGTATGGTTCCCTACCTGGTTGGCGGCGGGATACCGCGGCATCGGATTCACGTATTGCGCAATCCAATTACTCCTTGGAGCCGCGAGAGGGTCACGGCCGAGCGCAACAAAGAAATTTTGTTTGTAGGTCGGCTCGAACGGGACAAAGGCATCGATCTACTGGCGGCTGCGGCGCGCGACGCTGGGGCAATTCTTACGGTGGTCGGGGACGGTCCGCTGCGCAAAGAGCTTGCCCTTCAATATCCGGACGTGAACTTCCTGGGATTCCGGCCTCCGCACGAGATCGCGACGATTGCGCGGAACGCGCGCATTTTGGTGTCGCCGTCGCGATGGCGCGAAACCTTCGGGCTAACGACACTTGAGGCCCTGACGAGCGGCATACCGGTTGTGGTCTCTCGGTTTGCCCTCATTGCCGGTGAGGTCGCGGAGCACGGCTTCGGACGAACCTGCAACCCGTATGACGAGGATGAGCTAGCAACGACTTTAAAGACGCTGTTGCACGACAGCGAGACGGTCGCTGCAATGAGCCGCAGGGCGTTCATGGCGGCTGCGCACTTGGCAACCACACCCGAGCAATGGGGCAATGAGTTGTTGGCCCTCTACACCGGACGGCTGGCAACCCGGCGCGATCGAACGCCCCGCCACCCCTTTCCCTCTGAACCGCGACGGATGGCACCATGTTGACAGCCCGCATGATTGCCCTGACGCAGTCGCGTCCAGGTCTCAAGGAGCGCTTGCGTAAAGTTGCAACGGCTGCGGGTTACGACGTGACCGATTGGGTTCGCGTCGTCATGTATGAGCAGTGTTTTGCATTCCTGCGCACGCTCGAACCTGAGCAACTCGACGCGCTGGAGATTTCTGCCGGACCACATTGGCGCCGCGCCGTCAATTTTCGTTCGTTCACCGCGACCGACTATCCGACATTCGACATCTGCGAAGACACGCTGCCGCGGCAATTCGACGTGATCATCGCCGATCAGGTGTTCGAGCACCTCAGGTGGCCCGCACGTGCCGCCAAGAACGTGTTCACCATGCTCAAGCCTGACGGCTACTTGGTGATCGCGACGCCATTTCTGCTTCGCGTGCACCCGTCGCCTGTCGATTGCACGCGATGGACCGAGCAAGGCCTGTCATATCTGTTGCAAGACGCAGGTTTCCCCGCGGATCGGATCAAGACAGCATCTTGGGGTAATCGGGCGTGCTTCCTGGCAAACCTCAACAGCTGGCGCAAACGCGGATTTTTCGGCTCACTGGTCAACGAGCCAGATTTTCCGCTCATGGTCTGGGCGTTCGCGCAAAAGCCGTCCGCGCGCCCGATCGGCGATTAGCTCCAGTGCCTCTCACCGGTTAGAGCCACATGTCGATTGAGCCATTTGGCGCCGTAGTCATTTTGCTCGGGCTGCTCGGCTTGCTGCTCGACGCATCTTTTTTAATTTATCTTTTTATTATCTCGACACTGCTCGGCGCGGCCGGAGCCGTCATTTTGACGAGTTTTGGATCTGCCAATCTGTCGCCGGCGCACTTGTTGCTCGGATTTCTCAGCTTGAAGATCCTCATTGATCGCGGGCGTCTACCGGTTGCGCTGTCCGGGATCGCCTTCCCGCGGGAGGGGTTCTGGCTCTTTCTGACGGTCGCCTATGCGGCCGCAGGCGCGTACATCATGCCGCGGCTGTTCGAAGGCGTAACTGATGTATTTGCGATCAGTCGCGATCCCGGCAGCAGTACCACCTTGTGGGCGCTCCATCCCGTTACCGGGAATGTGACCCAGACAATCTACTTTATTGGCGATTTCGTTTGCTTCCTCGTGTTTTACTCCTTTGGTCGCGACCAACGACTGACCAGAGCACTCTGCTATGCCGGAATGCTGTGCGGAATTCTCAATCTCGCGTTCGTGGTCGTCGATCTGGGCACTTATTGGACCGGAACCGCCGAGCTTCTGAGCTTTCTGCGCAACGCCAGTTATCGCATGCTTGATGACGTGGAAATATTGGGCTTGAAGCGCATTGTGGGGTCCTTCACCGAGGCTTCAGCGTTCGCCTATGCGTCGCTCGGATTGTTCGCTTTCACCGGCAAGCTTTGGTTGCGTGGCATCTATCCCGGGCTGAACGGAGTGATCGCGCTTTTGACGCTGATCGCGCTGCTCGCTTCAACGTCGACGACAGCCTATGCGGGGGTCGGCCTCCTGCTGGCCTGGGAATATCTTGGTTGCCTCAAGGCAATCCGTGATGGACGCGGCACGAGCGCGTGCGTGGTATTTGCGCTGCTGGGACCGCTCCTGGCTCTGCTCGCCATCGTGGCGGTGGCTTTGGATCACGCATCCTGGCTGTTTGCGCAGGATCTGCTGAACAAGACGCTGTTCGACAAGCTCACTTCGAGCTCGGGGATGGAGCGCAGCAGCTGGAACAGCCAGGCCCTGGCCAACTTTATCGCGACGTCCGGTTTCGGCGTCGGGGTCGGCAGCACGCGGGCGTCAAGCCTGGTCTTTGCCATTCTGGGAACGCTGGGAGTGTTCGGATCCGTGACCTATGGGGTATTCATCGTCAACGTGCTGATGCGACGCGACGCGGGCCGCGACTGGTTGGTCGACGCGCTTCGAGCTGCGGCACAGTCGGCGTGTCTCGCGGCCTTGATTGCGGGCTGCATTGCGGCAAGCTTCGTCGATATCGGACTGCCATTCTTCCTCTTCGCCGGGACCGCGGCCGGTCTGCGGGATTCTCAAGCGAGCCCGGCGACGGATGCGCCTGCGGATCAACTGCAGCCCGAGTGGGCGCGCTGAACGGGGCCGATCACTACTTCGCGTACGCCCGGATATAGTCGACGTACATGTAGGATGGGCTGGGTGTTTGATCGATCGGCCATCCGGCCCCAAGTGCCAGATCAACCAGGATGAACATGGGACGCTGGTGCTCGGGGGGCGTTGGCGTGCGCGCGATTGCCACCCGGTCGAGGTAGAAGGTTGTGGTCTCCGGTTCGACCGTGGCGCCGAAGGTATGAAATTCGTTGTACAGACTGCCGGCCGGGATCGAATGCACCAGGCGCTCCTGGTATTGGCGACCGCGGCCGTCCTTGGGCCAGACGTGCATGACCGACTCATACTTGTCCGGAGCAACTCCATAGTGCTCCATGATGTCGATCTCTGCCGACGTATCCGGATCACGATTGGCGATCAGCCAGAATGCCGGCCATAGCCCGGGCCCCGGTGGCAGCTTCGCGCGCATCTCGAAATATCCGAATTGCTGCGTGAAGCCGTTTCCCTTGGGATCTGTCGAAGAGAGCAGGCCTGACCGCCACTTCCCGTCCGGCATCTTTCGCGCCTCGATGCGCAGCACGCCGTTTTCGATGGTGAACGGAAATTCCGGCGCGGGATTGCTGAAGGCGGCGTCGCCGAAATCTCCATTCCACGGGGTGTGCGCGGTCCAACGGGTATGGGGTCCCCATGGGGACACGTCGAGTTGATCAAATTCATCGGCAAAGGTCACATGATAAGGCGTGAGATCCAGGACGTCCGGCATCCCAAAGCTGGTCGTGCCGCCGCCAAACACGAGCAGCATCACGCCTGTGCCGAGCAACACTGTGGCGATAGCAAAAGCTAAGCGGCGCACCAGATTGCAACCTCTTGTTTGTAGCGAAATACCGAACAAGTCAGCCATCGAACTTGTTGACGATGGTTCCGACAAGATGCGCATTGGCCGCCTCGAATGAGGCCGCGGCCTCGCGAATGTGCTCGGTGTCCGTGCGAATCCATTCCGCGACCATGATATTGCCGTCCAACGCCGCACAAATCGCCCGCGTGTCTGGAGCCGCGCGTAAGGAAGGCAGATCGAGAATGATCGGTGAATAGGATTTGTGTAAAATGTCCATCAGTTGCTTCAAAAGCCCCGGACCGACCAGGTCGAGGGCACGGGCGATGCGACGACCGCCAATCAACGGCAGGAAAAACGCTTCAATACGCTCGTCATAAACGATCCCGTCTGCGCCCTTACCTTGAACGAGCTCGAGCAGCCCGGATTTACCGGCCGGCGCGAGCACTGTGCTCAGCGACGGGTTGCGGAAATTGAGATCGAGCAACAGTGGACGAGCTCCTGCGAGCGAATAAAGCGTGGCAAGGTTACTGGCCACCGTGCTTTTGCCAACCAGCGGTTCTGAGGAAACAATGCCGATCGAGCCTAGATCCTGGCCCAACGCGGCGAGATCGATTGCGGTCTTGATCGACTGCATGGCGTCGCTGAACCGTGAGTAGGGTGCCTGCGCGACGCAATTGAAGCCATAGAGGTTCGATTTGGCGGGCTTGCTTCGGAACAGCGGGAGCGTTCCCAGGCATTCGACACCGGTATCGCGCTTGATTTGTGCCGGCGATTGCGCGGTGCGATCCAGGCTGTGGAGCGCCATTGCCGAGCCCGCCCCCACCAGGCCGCCCAACAAAATCGCGAGCGCGAGCACAAGCTTTGTTTGCGGGCTGCTCTTACCGATCGGAGGAGTTGCCGGCGTAATGACATGGACGTTGGAGACCGTCAGCGCCTGCTTTTCGACTTGCTCGGCGAAGCGCCGAAAGCGATCAAAGCGCGGATCGAAACGCCATTCGCCGTTGAGGTAGGCATCGTCGACGGCATTCACGATCTGCGCAGCTTTTTCGGGCTTGCTTGCGCGGAAAGTCACCTCCACCACGTAGGACTGTCCGATGCGCCGAACATTGAGGCGAGAGGCAAATTCCTCAGACGCGATGCGAAATTGCTCGGCTGCATCAGCCGGGGTCTTGGGAGGTACAAACTCCGGATCGCTTGTCAGGTTGAGCCGACGGATAACGTCGTCCGCTACCTTCTTGGACCGCAAGACCTCAACCTGACTTTCCACCTGCCCTTGGTCGACGGGGATCGCCTGCGCACCCGAATCTCCGCCTCCCTGAAATTTCAGTGGCTCGATCAGCAGTTCCGACCGTCCAACGTAGATTGGTGACGCAAAGGTCAAATAGACGATCGCCCCAGCGACGGCGACCAACATGCTACCGATCATTAGTCGGGCATATTTTCTCCAGAAGATCCCAACGTCTGCACGCGAGAACAGGCGCGCAGGCCCGGCGCCGGTCTTTGCCTGCAGCTGAATACCGGGTCCTTGTTGCAGCATTGAACTTTACGTACCCCGCGCTCCCGAGAGAGATAACGTGTCGCAACGCACCGCCTTCCTATTGGTTCCTCGAAGCATTGTCGCAGAGCGACCCTTTGTCATCAAATAATCAGTCTTCTTCTCACAGTCTTGACACCGTCGTTCTGAATCTGAACATGCAGGCGCGACAACCGCCGAGGTAAATACACGAGGAGCTTGCGCCATTCGTATTCTTCACCTCGCAAACCATTGTCACGAAATCGGCAACGGCATTATGAACGTGGCCGTGGATTTGGCCTGCCTGCAGGCAATCGGCGGACACAAAGTGTTCTTCGCCAGCGCGGGCGGATCCTATGTCGATCTGATAACTCAGCATGGGGTGTCACATCTGAACCTGGATCAACAATGGCGCCGGCCGGCGGTATTGATCCAAGCATTGTTCCGCCTTCGCTCAATCATTGAGCACACGCGCCCGGATATTGTTCATGCCCATATGATGACGGGCGCCATGCTGGCCGCAGCGGCGCGCGTCACGACCCGGTTTCAGCTGATAACGACGGTACATAATGAGTTTCAGCGAAGTTCGATTCTGATGGGCGTTGGTGATCGGGTGATTGCAGTAAGCACCGCGGTCGCCGAGCATCTGCAGCGCCGTTGGCTGCCGGATCGAAAGATCCGCGTGGTCCGAAACGGCCCGTTGGGTTCGCCCCGCCGACGGCCATCAGCAGATGGAACGACGACCGTTACACTTGCGCGCCCTGCCATCGTGACCTTGGCCGGCATGTATCACCGCAAGGGCATCGGCGAGTTGATTACTGCTTTCTCCCGGATTGGCGCGGAAGTGAGCAACGCTTCTCTCTACATCATTGGTGATGGACCGGATCGTGCGGAATTCGAAGCGCAGGCGCACGCCACGCCACAGGCGGATCGGATACACTTTCTCGGCTTTTGCCGCGATCCGGCGCCGCTCCTCGCACAAGCCGACGTGTTTGTGCTTGCGTCCCGCAAAGATCCAATGCCCTTGGTCATCCCGGAAGCTCGCGAAGCCGGATGCGCAATCGTCGCGACCAATGTTGACGGTATCCCAGAGGGTCTCGACCACGGGGAAGCCGGCATTCTGGTGCCTCCGCGCGATCCGAACGCTCTTGCGGCAGCCATTGTTGCTTTGTTGACGAACCCCGAGCAGCTCGCGGCCTGGCGCGAGCGTGCGCGCAGCAACCTGGATTGGCTACACGTGGAGCGGACGGCGTTGGAGACGATGCGCGTCTACGAGGAAGCGCTGGGCTTGGTAAACAGACCGCCTCAGCGCGTCACCGGCGTCAGTTTGTCAGCACCGTAAGCGCGCTTGCCAGAAGTTTCGGCAGCTTGCGGACTATTTCGCCGCAAAGGAATCTGGGCGCTGCGAGCCGGTGTCCGATGCCGTTCGCGCGCCAGGGAGTGGCCTCTGAACCTTGATCGTATCATCCGGCTCGACCGGATCGGTTTCTCCAACGGTTATTTCATGGACGGTGCCGTCGTCCCCTCGCCGAAGGACGGTCAGGACGGGCGGTTGAGTCTCGGCATCGGCGCGCTGATCGGCGGCTTGCGGCGCAGTCACCTCGGAGTCGTGGACCAGGCTCTCGGCCGTCGCGGCCTTTTGTGCAAGCTCGGAAAGACGGCCCTCGGTCTTGCGTAGATCCGTCAAGATGTCGTCGCGCCGTTCATGGCCGAGATCGACGATGTCGCGCTCCGCCTTGCTGATATCTTGACGGGTCCGGACCATCGAAAGATCGACGTCCACCCGGGTGCTCACGAGCTGAGCAACATTCTGCTCGAGTTGCAGCTGGCGCGCCGTGTAGGACAAACCTCGACTTACCAGACTACTGATATTATCCAGTTCCTTGCGCACCAAGCTGATCTGCTGATCGAGCGCGGCGCCTTTCGACTGCAGCGCCGTCACTTCGTTTTCCAAGAGGGCTTTCAGGCGTGTCAAGGAGTCGATCTTCGCTTCGAGCCGCTGCTTGCGCTCCTGAAAGATGAGCTGCTCTTCACGGGTCGCTTGATCGCCGTCCTTCGCTCGGGTTACGTCCGCCGGGAACTCGATCGCGTCCTTGTTTTCCAACTCGGCCTGAAGCCGCGCCCGGCGTGCAAGGAGCGCGTCGCGTTCGGCGCCGACGACGCGTAAATCGCCGCGGCTGACGATCGCTTCACGCTGCAACCGCAGCAAAGTGGGATCCAGTATCCGCTGCCACCCGCCCGCGACGCTCACTGCCTGCAACACCGACATACCGGGCCGGTAGGGGTATTTGCCCGGGTGTTCCACATTGCCGACGATATAAAACGGCCGATATTCGGCAACCTCGACCGCGGCTTCGGGACGATCAGCGAGACCTACCCTGGTCTGCAATCTGTCGGAGATCCGACTTGATAGTTCCGCGGGCGTCAGCCCTTGCGCTTTGACGTCACCCAGCAAGGGAAGGGACAGATTGCCCGATGCGTCGATGATGAACTCGCCATTGAGCAATTTCCATTCGTAAACGTCGGCCCGATTGGCGCGCCATTCGCCAACTCTGATGTTGAGCTTATCTTGTGGCCCGAGCCGGTATTGTGCATCCGCTGCTGCGGCCGATAGACACAAGGGAAAGGCCAGCAGCACAGCGCACGCGATTGTGATGGCGCCCGGGCGGAGTACGCGCATTCGCTTACCTCGCGAACAGAGACTTTGTTGATGCACTGACAAAGCAATCGCCCCCCACTAGCGCCCCTAACACGGCACGAATGTGATTGGTTCCTGCTTGTCGTTACAATGTCGCGAGCGGGAAGAACAACATAACACCGTGGCGCACGAAGCTACCGCTTCTGCCCCGTACACCACGTTCGCGTTGAAGAATTCCTCGCCTAGACCGCATAGCGCGGAAATAACCGCAGCGCGTTTTCGCGGCGAATCGCCTTGATCTCGCCGGGTGAGAGCGCGAATTTAGCGAGACGATCCGCGATCACCGTCGTTGAACCGAAGGGCGCGTCCGAGCCATAAAACAGCTGGCTCGCGGGGATGAGATTGAGCACCGCGGCGATTCCGCCCGGGTTCATGGCGACGCTGGCAATATCGTAGTACTGCCGCTTGACCATGGCTTCAAAGCCATCCGGCAGCGCCTGCTTCATCTCTTCCGGCGTGAAATTGCGGCCAACCGAGCCAAAACGCTGCACGATCATCGGCATCGTCCCGCCGCCGTGCGAAAAGATGAATTTGATATCCGGGTAACGGGCGAATGCACCGCTGAAAGCCAAGCTGGTGATCGTACGCGTGGTGTCAGTCGGAAAATCAATTGTCGGCGCATCGACACCGTTGATGGCCATGCCACAACACGACATCGTGGGATGCACGAAGACGGCGACCTTGCGACGATTGAGCTCTTCAAGAACCGGGCCGAATGACGCATCGCCCAACGGCTTGCCGGCATAGCTCGTGAGCAGCCCGATGCCGTCGAGCTTCAGTGTGTCGAGCGCATACGCGGTCTCGCGCAGGCTCCCCTCCGTGTCAGGCAAGGGGATGGCCGCAAACATGCCGAAGCGCCCCGGATAGTCGCGTGCCATCCCGGCACCAAACTCATTGCACTCACGCGCCCAGGTGCGCGCTTCCTCGTCGTTGTTCCACCACACGCCGGGGCTGGTCATGGAAACGATCGCGGTACGCACATTGGCCTTGTCCATCTGCTCCAGCGCCAACTTCGGCGACCAGCTCGTATAGGCGTTCGCGGGCAGAGTCCGCGTATCGGCCATGATGCGCTGCAGATTGGCGCTGACATAGCGCGGTGGATAAATGTGATGGTGCGTGTCGATCATCCACTCCTCGCCTTGCGCGAGGGCATAGCGCAGGCCGACGGCCGACGCTCCGGCTGCCGACAGCATGGCGAGCATTTGTCGGCGCGAAGGTCCGTGGTGACAGCCGGGATGACAAAGATGCATTGGCGTTCTCCCGATATGTTGTTTTGTTCAGTGTGGGAGCAAAAGGGACGGCCGGTCAATGCATGACGCGACGTCCAGCACCGCAAGGGACTCTTAGGTGTGGTGCAGGAAACGCATGCGCCTTAACAAGCGCGTCAAAGCGCCCGCCACGCCGGTCGGCATCAGATACATGAATCCAATCAGGAATGCGCCGTAAACCGCCCAGGTCGCCGCTTTCGAGATCTGATCGGCGAAATTCGGAACGAACTGAATAAAAAATGCGCCAAACACCGCTCCCGATATGGACGCGACCCCGCCGATCACGCTGCCAACCAGAAAGCCGAGCGAGAGAAAGATCGAAAAGCTGTCCGGCGACACGAACTGTGCAACAAGCGCACCCAGCGCTCCCGCTATCCCGGTGTACATCGCGCTCACCCCGAAGGTGAGTGATTTGTAGAGCGCGATGTTGATCCCCATGCTGACGGCAGCCACCGGGTGATCGCGCACTGCGATGATGGCCGTCCCGGTATTGCCGCGCAGCAGATTGCGCGCGAGCACGAACAGAGCGATTGCGAACATCAGCACGACCAGATAGAGCCATTGGTCCCAGGCGAGCGGAAGCCCAAACGGGGCCGAGAAGGGCGAGACGTAAGTTCCCTGGACACCGCCCGTCCAAGGCTCGAGCGCGCGAAACTTCAACAGCTGCGGCGTGGCGACTGC
>JAFAXD010000121.1 GCA_019241285.1 Xanthobacteraceae bacterium
ACGAACGCCGCCGGTGCGTGTCGTTCCCGTCACGTCGGAGGCGCCGCGTATCTCGTGCATGATCGGCGAGCGCATGTGGCAATACCGCTGGGGCGGCCAGGATTTTAATTAGACTAACAGTTTCTACCTTACGGCCCTCATCCTGAGGAGCATGCGAGCTCAAGCTCGCATGCGTCTCGAAGGATGGCCAAGTGCACGGCCGTTCGTTGTGGCCATCCTTCGAGACGCATTCGCGCGAGTGCGCGAATGCTCCTCAGGATGAGGGCCGAAACGAGTCACCGCTCCAGCCGTGCCACGATCTCCACGTGCGATGAATAGCGGAACTGATCGATCGGGGTGACAGCCTTCAGTTTGTAGCCGGCGTCGACCAGGATTTTGGCGTCGCGTGCAAAGGTCGCCGGATTGCAGGAGACTGCAATCACCAATGGCACTTTGCTGGTGGCGAGTGCGCGCGCTTGCGCCTGCGCGCCCTGACGCGGCGGATCGAACACGACGACGTCAGCGCCGCGCAGCTCTTCCGCTACGAACGGCCGGCGGAACAGATCGCGCGCCGTCGCCTCGATCGGGCGCAGGCCGGGTGTGCGCGCGGCCTTCGCGAGCGCGGCGATGGCGTCCGCGTCGGTATCGGCGGCAATGACACGCGTCGCCTCGGCGATGCGCAGCGCGAACGGCCCAAGTCCGCAAAATAGATCAACAACAAGTTTCGGCTTGCCGAGATTCCCCACCACGCTGCGGGCCAACGCGGCCTCGCCTTCGGCGGTTGCCTGCAGGAATGCACCGGGTGCGAGCTCGACGCGGGTGCGGCCCATGGTGATTGTCGGCGTTGCGCGCCGTGCCACCAACTCGCCGTGCCGCGTCAGGCGGGCGACGCGATGGCGCTCGGCGACCGCGGCGAGCGCTGAACCGAGACGCGGCTGCAGTGGTCCCGACCCGCGCACGTCGATATCGAGGCCGGCCTCGGTCGCCGTCACCGCGATGTCGAGCGGTTTCTTGATCGGCTCGAGCTCCTGCGCGATCGCCCACGCCGCCGCCAGTGCTCCGTCAAGTCCCGGCGCCAGGATCGGGCAGCGGTCGATCGGCACGATGTGGTGTTGATGCGCGGCCGCAAACCCGACGGCGAGCACGCCGTGCGTGCCGCTGCGTGCATGAAACACCGCGCGCCGGCGGCCTTCGCCGTGAGCATCGATCAGATCATCCACTGGCGCGTCGAGCCCGGCTTGCTGCAGGGCCGTGCGCACGAGGTCGCGTTTCCAGGCGCGGTACTCGGTCCGGTTCCAGTGTTGCAACGCGCAGCCGCCGCACACGCCGAAATGCGGACAAATCGGCGCGATGCGTTCGGCGCTCGCGCTCGCGACACGCAACAGCTGGCGGCGATCCGGGTGACCGGGCCATGCTTCGACCTCGACGGTCTCCCCCGGCAACGTGCAGGGGACGTAGATCGGTCCGGCCTCGCCGTCGGCCACACCGTCGCCACGGTGACCGAGGTGAGTGACGATCAGGCGTTCGATCATGACTATGCAGTCGCTGCTGCTGTCCGCGCGGTCGAGGGTAGATAATCACGATGCGCCAAGCGGGCAAAACGCACGACCAGCAGCGCCGCGTAGCAGGCAAGCCCAAGCACCAGGCCAACCCAGACCCCGGCCGCGCCGAGGCCGGCGCGAAACGCGAGCCAATAGGCGCAGGTGAAGCCAACCACCCAGAAGCTCACCGCGGCAAACAGTAGCGGCACACGCGTGTCGTTGAAGCCGCGGAGCGCGCCGTTGGCAATGACTTGCAAGCCGTCGAAGATAAAGAAGCTGGTGCCGATGAGGAGCAACGTCGCGGTGAGCGCAAGCGTCGCCGCATCGGCGCCGGTGCCGAAGAACAGCAGCGGAATTTGCTCGCGTCCGAGCACGACGCAGATCGCCATCGCGGCCTGGAACACGACACCGAGCGCCATTGCGGCAAAACCGGCGCGGCGCGCGGCGCCGGCATCGCGCCGGCCGACCGCGTGGCCGACCCGCACGGTTGCCGCCATGCCGATCCCGAGCGGGACCATGAACACGATCGCCGCCGTGTGCAGCGCCACTTGGTGCGCGGCGAGCGCGACCGTGCCGATGATGCCCATGAGCAGCGCGGCCGACGCAAACACCCCATGCTCGAGCAAGAACGTCGCCGAGATCGGCAGACCGATCGCGATCAACTGGCGGAACAGCGGCCAGTCGCTGCGCCAGATGTGGCCGAGGACGTGGTATTTCTTGAACGGCGAAGATGCGTAGCAGATCCACACCCCCGCGACGAACATCCCGATGCTCACCAGCGTGGTCGCAATCCCGGCACCCAGCAAATCGAGCCGCGGCAATCCGAACGCGCCGAAGATCAACAAATAGGCGAGAACGCCATTGGCTGGAATCGCCGCAAGCGTGATCCACAGAGCGGGCTCCGGCCGATTGAGCGCGCTCATGAAGCCGCGCAGTGCGATGAAGAGCCAGGCCGGGGTCAGCGACCAGGCGAGCCCGTCGAGATAGCGTTGCGCCAGCAGCGCCGCGTCGGTCGGCTGTCCAAGCCAGATCAGCAAATCGCCCGCGCGCATCTGCAGCAAACTGAGCGGGATCCCGACCATGACGGCCGTCCACAATCCGACCCGCAGGGCGCGGCGAACGAGGCGTGGCTTGCGCGCCCCAAATGCCTGGGCGGCGAGCGGCGAGACGGCGGTGACGAGGCCAAGGCCGAACATGAAGGCCGTGAACAAGACGCTGTGCGCCAGCGCCGCCGCCGCCACCGCGCTATTGCCCAGCCGCCCGATCAGCGCGAGATCAACTGTCATCATGGCGATCTGCCCGAGCTGGGTGAGCGCCAGCGGGCCGGCCAATTTGACCGTGCCAATCAGTTCGTCGCGCCAGATGCGCGCTGGCGCCGAAGTGTTGATGCCGCCGGACATGCTAATCCCGCTGGGCCAGGATAAAAAATTCACGGTTGCCGTCGCCACCGGCAATCGCTGAGGGAAACGTCGCCGAGACGGTGCAGCCTAGCTGGCGCACCACGGTGACGATGTCGTCGCACACCGCCGCATGCACGGCGGGGTCGCGCACGATCCCCTTCTTGATATTGCGAGGAGAAGCTTCGAACTGCGGCTTGATCAAGGCAACGACCTGTGCGCGTGGTGCGGCAAGCTTGAGGGCCGCCGGCAGCACGAGCTTGAGCGAGATGAAGCTCACGTCGATGACGATGAGGTCCGGCTGCTCCGTGAGCTGCGCCGGATCGAGGCTGCGGATATCCGTGTGCTCGAACAGCACAAGATCCGCGCGCCCGCGCAGGCGCGGATGCAACTGGCCGTGCCCGACGTCGACGGCATAGACCAAGCGCGCGCCGCGCGTCAGCAACACCTCGGAGAAGCCGCCGGTCGAGGCGCCCACGTCGAGGGCGACGCGACCGTGTACCGAGATCCCGGCGCGATCTAACGCATCGGCGAGCTTGACGCCGCCGCGCGAGACCCAAGGGTGCGGCGCCGTCGCGTGCAACACCGCGTCGACCGCGATCTCGGCCGACGGCTTGGCCACAACCACATCGTCCGCGGTGACGAGCCCCGCCGCGATCGCGGCCTGCGCCCGCGCGCGGCTTTCAAACAAGCCGCGCTCGACCAGCAACAAATCCGCGCGGCGGCGCGAGGGCATGGGGAACTCGATTTCTCTTGAGCCCTCATCCTGAGGAGCCCCGCGAAGCGGGGCGTCTCGAAGGATGGCCCCAATGAAAGGCTCTCAACCGTGGCCATCCTTCGAGACGCACGCGCGCTTGCGCGCGTGCTCCTCAGGATGAGGGCTGCGGTTGGTTGCTGCGCTTCAACAATTTCGGCCCTCATCCTGAGGAGCCTGGACCCGCCAGGGGCCAGGCGTCTCGAAGGATGGCCGCGAGCACCCGTCGCCGCAAATATTCACATCCTCTCACGATGAGGGCTGCGGATTGATCAGGACGAAGCGAGCTTCACCAAGCCGGGTGAGCGCTTGCCGAGCGCCTCGAACACTTTGGCGACGATGCTCTTGGCGTCGAGGCCGGCCTGCACATACATGGCGGCTGGCGAGTCCTGATCCTGGAACACGTCCGGCAACACCATGCTGCGCACCTTGAGACCGCGATCGAGCACGCCGGCTTCCGCAAGGTCGTGCATCACGAATGAGCCGAAACCGCCGATCGAGCCTTCCTCGATCGTGATCAGCACTTCGTGCTCGCGCGCAAGCCGGAGGATCAAATCCAGATCAAGCGGCTTGGCGAAGCGCGCATCCGCCACGGTTGCGGAGAGGCCGAGCGTCGCGAGCTCGTCAGCGGCCTTCAGGCATTCAGCCAGCCGAGTACCGAACGACAGCAACGCAATCTTGCTGCCTTCACGTACGATGCGGCCTTTGCCGATTTCGAGCGGGATGCCTTCGGCCGGCAGCGGCACGCCGATGCCTTCGCCGCGCGGGTAGCGCAACGCCGAAGGGCGATCGTCGATCGCCGCAGCGGTCGCGACCATGTGCACCAGCTCCGCCTCATCGGCCGCGGCCATCAACACAAAGCCGGGCAGGCAGCCCAGATAGGCGATATCGAACGAGCCCGCGTGCGTCGCCCCATCGGCGCCGACAAGCCCGGCGCGGTCCAGCACAAAGCGAACGGGCAGGCGCTGAATGGCAACGTCGTGCACGACCTGATCGTAGGCGCGCTGCAGGAAGGTCGAGTAGATCGCCGCGAACGGCCGGAAGCCTTCGGTCGCGAGGCCGGCCGCGAACGTCACCGCGTGCTGCTCGGCAATGCCGACGTCGAAGCAACGATCGGGGAAGCGCTTGCCGAACAGATCGAGGCCGGTGCCGGAGGGCATCGCCGCCGTAATGGCAACGATCTTGTCGTCCTTCTCGGCCTGCTTGATCAGCGATTCGCCAAACACTTTGGTGTACGCCGGAGCGCGCGCGGCCGACTTTGCCTGTGCGCCGGTGGCGACGTCGAACTTCACTACGCCGTGGTATTTATCGGCGGAGGTTTCGGCCGGCGGATAGCCTTTGCCCTTCTGGGTGATGACGTGCACCAGGATCGGGCCGTGCTCGGCGTCGCGCACGTTGGCGAGAACGGGGAGCAGGTGCTCGATGTTGTGGCCGTCGATCGGGCCGACGTAATAGAACCCGAGCTCTTCAAACAATGTGCCGCCGGTGAGCAAGCCGCGCGCGAATTCCTCAGCCGCCGCTGCCTTCTGCTCGAAGAACTTCGGCAGGTGATGGGCGAATTGGCGGCCGATCTCACGCAGCGACAAGTAGGTGCGCCCGGAGATGAGCCGCGCCAGGTAGGCCGACATGGCGCCGACCGGCGGCGCGATTGACATGTCGTTGTCGTTGAGAATGACGATCAGGCGCGAGTTCATGGCGCCGGCATTGTTCATGGCCTCATAAGCCATGCCGGCTGACATGGAGCCGTCGCCGATCACCGCGACGATGTTGTTGGTCTTGTGTGCGAGGTCGCGCGCCACGGCCATGCCGAGTCCGGCGGAGATCGAGGTTGAGGCATGCGCGGCGCCGAACGGGTCATACTCGCTCTCGGCGCGTTTGGTGAAGCCGGAGAGACCGCCGCCCTGGCGCAACGTGCGGATGCGGTCGCGCCGGCCGGTGAGAATCTTGTGCGGATAGGCCTGGTGTCCGACATCCCAGATCAGGCGGTCGCGCGGCGTATCAAACACGTAGTGCAATGCCACGGTGAGTTCGACCACGCCCAACCCGGCGCCCAGATGGCCGCCCGTTACCGACACGGCGTTGATGGTTTCCTGGCGCAGTTCATCCGCAAGCTGGCGCAGCGACGCCTCATTGAGACGGCGCAGATCGGCCGGGGTGTGGACTTGATCGAGCAGGGGTGTCGTTGAGGATTCGGTCAAAGCACTACCTGAGTGTGATTGGGCGTAAGCATAATCTTATAGCACGAACAGCCGCATTCCGACGAGAATTGAGCCTAAAGCAAGGCAGGTCTCCGGACGGCCGTGGCTTCCCGGCCACTGTGGCACAATCATACAGGCCATTGTGACCAAAACCTGGGCACCTGCCGTGCCAAAACCGGTGTTAATATGCCGGAACCGCGGGTTTGGGCCGGGCGTTGTGTCAAAGCCCGCGGATTCGGGCCAAACAGGGCAGGCCACCGTGGCCCTCAAGACATATCGCGCCAAGCGCAAATTCGACGTCACCTCCGAGCCGCGCGGCAAAGTAGCCGAGACGGGCAGCAACCGATTCGTCATTCAGAAGCACGCCGCGCGCCGGCTGCACTACGACCTGCGACTCGAGCTCGACGGGGTCATGAAGAGCTGGGCGGTAACCCGTGGTCCCAGCCTGGTGCCGGGCGAGAAGCGGCTTGCGATCCACGTCGAGGACCATCCGATCGAGTACAATACGTTCGAGGGCACGATCCCGCAGGGCGAGTACGGCAGCGGCACGGTGATGGTCTGGGACCGCGGCCGCTGGTTTCCGGAGGGCGACGCGCGCAAGGCGTACCGCGCAGGCCGGCTCAACTTTCGCCTCGAGGGCGACAAGCTGCATGGCGCCTGGCACCTGGTGCGGATGCGCAAGCGCGACGGCGAGCGCCAGGACCCGTGGTTGCTCATCAAGGCGAACGATGCCGAGGCACGCCCGGCCAGCGCTCCGGACATTCTCGAGGAGGAGCCGTGGTCGGTGGCCACCAAGCGCAGCATGGATGAGATCACCGAGGGCGCCCCGGCGCGCAAGCGGCGCGCGGCGGCTAAGACAACAACAAACAAAGCCAAGCCCAGGAAGCCCGCCAAAGCGGCGAGGCCGACTGCGAAACGCGCCCCGACTCGCAGCCGCGCCGCGATAGCCGCCAGCGAAGTGCGGCGCGCCGAGCCGCGAGCGCGGGGCGGCA
>JAFAXD010000557.1 GCA_019241285.1 Xanthobacteraceae bacterium
CGTCCGTTATGGCTGTTCCAGGGCCAGCCGCAAAGAAGAAAGTGGAGGCTTCTGTTGCCAGGTGCCTCCGAACCCCGCCTGCCGCTGCTAAGACGTCAGGACTTTAAATCGGTCTTTCAAACCGCGTTACGCGGCCTGAGCAACCGGAGCATAGTTGTCGTTGGCAACTATGAGATTGGCCCGATAACGGCGGAACCATGCCGAGCAAAAGCGCGCCCTTTACGCCCTCGTCGATCCTGTTTCGCCCCCATACGGGATCCTGCAACCGATCCCTGAATTGGTGGAGGCGCCGGGTACTGCCCCCGGGTCCGATAGGTTTATTACGACGGCCATTTATCGCCATAGCCGGCAAGCCGGCGTGATTAATATAAGCGTAGCGCCGGCACACGCAAAGGGGAACGAGAGGCGCTGTTCGTTACCGCCCCAGGCGATGCAGGACAGCCACACAATAATTCGGCTGGCATTCCGGAATTATCCGTGGATAACAACGGCGCATGACCGAGAACGTGCTCGCAACCAGTACGGTTGTCCCGACCGTACCCGATCTCTTCTTTGGCTTTGCCAAGATCGCCATTTCCGGTTTCGGCGGCGTCCTGCCCTGGGCGCGTCGCACTATCGTGCAGCAGCGGCGATGGATGTCGGCGGACGAGTTCAATGACCTGTTCGCAATTTGCCAGTTTCTGCCGGGACCCAACATCGTCAATTTCTCCCTGATTTATGGTTCGCGCGTTGGCGGCGTGCCGGGGGCCGCCGCTGCCGTGCTCGGGCTGGTGGGGCCTCCGACAGTTTTGATGATCGTTCTTGGAACGCTCTACTCGCGCTACGGCGCGCTACCGCAGGCGCGCGACGCGCTGACCGGCCTTGCCGCAGCTGCCGCCGGCCTTCTGATCGCGACCGCCGTGTCGATGGCCGAAATGCTGCCGCGCCGGGGGCTGGGCGCCGTTCTGATCGCAGCGGCCGCCTTGGTCGGGGTCGGTCCGATGCAATGGCCACTATTGGCCGTACTGATCGTCCTCGTGCCGATCTCCATCGCGCGTGCCTGGAGGGCGGCGTGAAGGATACCGGCGGCACCCTGCTCATACTGGCGCTGCATTTTTCGCTGCTCTCGTTCCTGGCAATCGGCGGGGCGATTTCCGCCCTGCCCGAAATGCATCGGCAAGCCGTCGATGTGTACCAGTGGATGACCAGCACCCAGTTCGCGCAACTCGTCGCGATCGCCCAGGCGGCGCCGGGTCCTAATGTCTTGATCGTGACTCTGATCGGCCAGCAAGTCGCCGGCATACCGGGTGCGCTGATTGCCACCATTTGCATGTGCGGCCCGGCCTGCGCAGTCGCGTTCTATGTCGTGCGTGGGTTCCATCATTTCCGCGAATCGAAATGGGCGATTGCCGTCCAGGCAGGTCTTGTTCCGGTCTCGGTCGGGTTGGTCGGGGCGACCGCCTTCATCGTGGCGCGCTCCGCCGATCAGGGATGGGGCACGTTGGCCGTTACGGCGGTGACGTTTGCGCTCGCGCATTGGACCCGGATCTCCCCGCTTTGGGCGCTGGCCGGCGCCTCAGCGCTGGGCCTTGCCGGTGTCTTGTGAGGCGACGTCTGTCAAATGGTCGTGGGTTGCGGCCCAACAGTTGCTTCCGGTCACGGTGGCGGGTGTGCTAGGAACCGCGGGGGAACAGCGACAAAATGGGTTGGGCTGGCGACAAATTGCGGTGAGCTGGGAGGAGTTTGATGTCTGACGGCATCCAGGCCCCGTCGGGCCGATCGGGTGGCTTTCGAATTCGCAATCAGCAGGATTTCTACGGCGGCCTCGTTCTGGTCGCGGTTGCGGCTTTTGCGCTATGGGCATCGCGCGATTTGCCCGGGATGCGCGGGTTCGCCTTCGGGCCGGGCACGGCGCCGCGCATATTTGCCAGCATTCTGGGCGCGCTTGGCCTCATCGTTGCGGTCGGCGGATTGGTGACGGACGGCCCACCGGTTGAGCGCGTGGCGGTGCGCGGCACCGCGCTCGGCGCCGTGCTGATCGCGATTTTCATCCTGGTGTCGAACTACGCGACCCCGATCACCGCGGGGCTCGGCCTGCGTCAATACGAGACCGTGCTGGCCGCGATCGTGGTCCTCCTGGTGACTATCGCAATCGCCCGTGGCGCTGATCGCGGACCGCTGTACGTCGTGGCCGGGACGCTTGTATTCGCCGGCACGATTCGGCCGCTCGGCTTGGTGCTGGCAAGCTTCATATCAATCGTGGTGTGCGCTGCGGCGACTGTTGAGGTGCGTTGGCGCGAGACCATTTTGTGGGCTGCCGGATTGACGATCTTCTGCGCGCTGCTGTTCGTGTACGCGCTCAACTTACCGTTCAATTTCTGGCCGAGGTTCTGAGGGCGCGCCATGGATCTCTTTATCAATCTGGCGCACGGCTTCTCCGTCGCGCTCTCGCCGATGAACCTGCTGTTCTGTCTCATCGGCGCACTCGTCGGCACGTTAATTGGCGTGTTGCCCGGTGTCGGCCCAGTTGCGACCATCGCCATGCTGTTGCCGATCACCTTCGGGCTGCCGCCGGTTGGCGCACTGATCATGCTCGCCGGCATCTATTACGGCGCCCAGTACGGCGGGTCGACCACGTCGATCCTGGTCAACATACCTGGTGAAGCGTCCTCGGTGGTGACAACTCTCGATGGTCACCAGATGGCGCGCCAGGGACGCGCCGGACCGGCGCTCGCCATTGCGGCCATAGGTTCGTTCATTGCCGGCTGCGTGTCGACCGTGCTGGTTGCTGCGGTTGGAGCGCCGCTCACCAAACTGGCCTTATTGTTCGGACCGGCCGAGTATTTCTCGCTCATGGTGCTCGGCCTTGTCTTCGCTGTCGTGCTCGCCAAGGGCTCGGTGATCAAAGCCGTCGCGATGATCATGCTCGGGTTGCTGCTCTCGATGGTTGGGTCCGACATCGAGACCGGACAGTCCCGCATGGCGTTCGACGTGCCGGAGCTCTCTGACGGCATCGGCTTCGTCGTCGTCGCCATGGGCGTGTTTGGCTTCGCCGAGATCATCCGCAACCTGGAGAATCAGAGCGAGGAAACCCGCTCGATCGTGACCTCGAAAGTAACGGGCTTGATGCCGACCTGGCCGGATCTCAAGGCCTCGGCCGGCGCCATCACGCGCGGGACCATCATCGGCTCGATCCTCGGCATTCTGCCCGGCGGCGGCGCCGTGATCGCGGCGTTCGCGGCCTACACGTTCGAAAAGAAGGTCTCGAAGGATCCGTCGCGCTTTGGCCGCGGCGCCATCGAGGGCGTCGCCGCGCCGGAAAGCGCCAACAACGCCGCTGCCCAGACCTCATTCATTCCGCTGCTCACGCTCGGCATTCCGCCCAACGCCGTCATGGCACTTATGGTCGGCGCCATGACGATCCACGGCATCGTCCCGGGGCCGCAGGTGATGACCAAGCAGCCGGACCTGTTCTGGGGCATGATCGCCTCGATGTGGCTCGGCAACCTGATGCTGGTCGTGATCAACCTGCCGCTGGTGGGCGTCTGGGTGAAGCTGCTGCAGGTTCCCTACCGGATGATGTTTCCGGCGATTCTGATCTTCTGCAACATCGGCAACTACTCGATCAACAACGCGCCATTCGACGTTGGGATGACAGCCGTGTTCGCTCTGGTCGGATACTGGCTGCTCAAGCTCGACTTCGAGCCGGCGCCGATGCTGCTCGGCTTCGTGCTCGGTCCGCTGATGGAAGAGAACCTTCGGCGCGCCATGCTGATCGCGCGCGGTGATCCGATGACGTTCCTGTATCGGCCGATCTCGGCGACGTTGCTTGCCATAGCGGTGTTCCTGCTGGTGCTGGCGGTGCTGCCGATGATCCGCTCCAAGCGCGACGTGGTGTTCGTCGAAGGCGAGACCTGATCGCGCGCGTCCGTGCCGCAGGACGGTTTCTGCTTAGCGCGGCGCGCGCTACAATTGAGGCTCGATTCGGAGAAGCCACTTGCGCCAATACCTCGATCTGATGCGGCGTGTGCTCGACGAGGGCGTCGAGAAGCATGATCGCACCGGCACCGGCACCTTATCGGTGTTCGGGCATCAGATGCGGTTTGACTTGACGCGGGGCTTTCCGCTGCTCACCACCAAGAAACTGCATCTCAAGTCGATCATCTACGAGCTGCTTTGGTTTCTCGCCGGCGATACCAACATCAAATATCTCAATGATCACGGCGTGCACATCTGGGATGAATGGGCGGACGCACGCGGCGATCTCGGTCCGGTGTACGGCCAGCAATGGCGCTCATGGCCCGCGCGTGATGGCGGAACCATCGATCAGATCGCCAACCTGGTGCTGACGATCCGGCGCAATCCGGATTCGCGTCGCTTGATCGTCACGGCGTGGAACCCGGCCGATGTGGACCGCATGGCCCTGCCACCCTGCCACTGTCTGTTCCAATTCTATGTCGCCAACGGATCTCTGTCCTGCCAGCTCTATCAGCGCTCTGCCGATATTTTTCTTGGCGTTCCGTTCAACATCGCTTCCTACGCGCTGCTCACCCTGATGCTGGCGCAGGTGACCGGCCATCAACCAGGCGAATTCATTCATACGCTCGGCGATGCGCACCTCTATTTCAATCATCTCGACCAGGCTCGCCTGCAGCTCACGCGATCTCCCCGGTCGCTGCCGGTCATGCGGCTGAACCCGCAGATCCGCGACCTCGACGCATTCCGCTACGAGGACTTCGTGCTGGAAGGCTACGAACCGCATCCGCACATCAAGGCGGCCGTGGCAGTTTGAGCGCCAACTCCGAGGCTAACAAACCGCCCCAGATCGTTCTTGTCGTCGCCGCTGCTGACAACGACGTGATCGGCGCCGACGGCAAGCTCCCGTGGCACCTGCGATCCGATTTGCGGCACTTTCGCGCCCTTACCATGGGCAAGCCGGTGGTGATGGGGCGCAAGACCTACCTCTCGATCGGACGGCCGCTGCCGGGGCGCACCAATGTCGTGGTGAGCCGGGATCCGGCCTTTGCGGCGCCGGGCCTCCTAGTTGCGCCGACCCTGCACACCGCGCTGAGCGCCGCGCGTGGCGATGCCTTGCGCCGCGGAAGCGACATCATGGTGATCGGGGGCGCGGAGATTTTCGCCCAGCTGTTGTCCGCCGCCGCTCGGCTTGAGCTGACGCGCGTCCATCTGCGGCCGCAGGGAGACGTTCTGCTCCCGACGATCGAATGGTCCCAGTGGCAGGAAACCGCCCGGCGCGATCTCCCACAGGGACCGCACGACGATGCGCCTTTCACTGTGACCAGCTATCGGCGCATTGCGCAACAATGATGCGGCGCTGCGTGCGTTGAAAGCGCCCAGGGCAGCGCCTATAACCCCGTCTTCGAGCACGCGCAGCGTTTTGGCGCGGTTGGAGGTTTCATGCCCTGGAGCAATCAAGGCGGTGGTCCCTGGGGGTCGGGGCCGAAAGGGCCTTG
>JAFAXD010000565.1 GCA_019241285.1 Xanthobacteraceae bacterium
GTTCCCCGACGATCTGCGAGAATATGACGGGTATCAGGATTACTTCCTGTCACGACGCATTTGGTTCTTTGGGTTCGTGGCCCTGACCGAGCTTCTGGACGTGGTCGATACCTTGATCAAAGGAACTGATTATCTGCGGGCGTTGGGACCCGAATATCCGATCCGAATTGCTTTGTTCATCATACTTTGTGGGGCTGCGGCCGCGACGCCCAACCGTGCGTTCCATCTCATTTTCGTCCTGGTCGGACTAGCTTACGAAATCATCTTTTTTGTCCGGCACTATTTCTACGTCGGCTAACAACGCTCCCGATCCCGAGGCAGACTTTTTCATGAACATGCGCTAAAGTTGCCTCGCTTGTTCTGATCGCAAACGGCGGGGATCGATCATGTCGCAACTTCGTTGCCGTTCGAACATCCTGATCGCTGCGCTCTGCCTGGTTGGCGGATATGCGTTGCCTGTTTTGGCTGCGCCCCAAGAGCCGGTGGCTTCGCTCGCCGCGAAGGAGAAGGCGCTGTTCCTCGATACGTTGAAGCACTTGGTCTCGATTGAGTCCGGCAGCGGCGATCGGGAGGGCCTCGACAAGATCTCAGCATTGATTGCCGACCGGCTCAGAGCGCTCGGCGGTGAGGTCGAATTCATCGAACCGAATCCGGCCGGCACCTATCGCATGATCGATACGCCGGAACAGATCGGCCGCATGGTTCACGCGCGCTTTGTCGGAACCGGCACGAAGAAGATCATGCTGATCGCCCACATGGACACGGTCTGTCTGCGCGGCATGCTGGCGCAGCAGCCGTTCCGTCTCGACGGCAACCGCGCCTACGGCCTCGGGATTGCGGATGACAAGCAAGGAATAGCGCTCATCCTGCACACGCTGGCCATGCTGAAGGCAATGAATTTCCACGACTATGGTCTCTTGACCGTCCTGATCAACGCTGACGAGGAGGTGAGCTCGGCCGGCTCGCGCGCGACCATCAGCAAGTTCGGCGCCGAGCACGATGCAGTACTTTCATGCGAGCCATCGTCCGTGAACTCGGACAGTTTGGCGTTGACGACTGCCGGTATCGGCGCGGTTGTCCTCAACGTGAAGGGGCGCGCTTCGCATGCCGGTCAGGCCCCGGAGCAAGGTCGCAACGCGCTCTACGAGCTCGCACATCAGATCTTGCAGACGCGCGACCTGTCCGATCCCGCGACCGGGGTGAAGATGAACTGGACCATCGCCAGCGCCGGCACCAATCGCAACGTCATTCCGGCGATCGCTTCGGCGACCGCCGACGTGCGTGTGCTGCGCGTTTCCGACTACGATGGTATCGAGGCGAAAGTTCGCCAGCGCATCAGGGATCAGCTCATTCCCGATACGACGGTCGAAATGACGTTTGAGCGCCGGAGGCCGCCACTCGAGATGAAGCCGGCACAGCAGGCCTTGGCCAAGCATGCGCAAGCCGTCTATGCGGAGCTTGGCCGCACGCTCATCGTTGGCCAGGTTGCCACGGGCGGCGGAACCGATGCCGCCTTCGCGGCGCTCAACAGCAATGCCCCGGTGCTCGAAAGGTTCGGCGTGCCCGGCTTCGGCTCGCATTCCAACAATGCGGAATACATCGACACTGATTCGATTGAGCCGCGGCTCTATTTGCTCACGCGGATGGTGACGGATGTGGCGCAAGAAAAGACGGAATAGCCGACGCGAGAGCGCCGCTTAGGCTAGATGCCCAGATAGGCTGCCTGCACTTGTTTGTTGCGCGCCAACTCGAGGCTGCTTCCATGCAGGGTGACCCTGCCGCTTTCCAGCACATAGGCGCGCTGCACCAGGGTCAATGCACGTGTCACGTTCTGCTCGACCAGCAGAATTGCCATGCCCATGGCGTGAATTTCTTGAATCTTTGCAAACGTGGCGTCGGTGACAACGGGCGCGAGTCCGAGCGATGGCTCATCCAACATCAGCAGCCGCGGCTTCATCATGAGCCCGCGGCCCACCGCGAGCATTTGCTGTTCGCCCCCGCTCATCGTTCCGGCGAGTTGCTTGCGACGCTCGGCCAAGACGGGAAAGATGCTGAAGACAAGATCAAGCGTGCGGCGGCGGTCAGCCTTGGCGTTCGGAACGTACGCGCCGATTTCCAGATTCTCTTTGACGGTTAGTTCAGGAAATACCTGTCGACCTTCGGGTACGTGGGCAATGCCCAGTTCGGCGACCCTGTACGGGGGGAGCGAATTGATGCTCTTTCCTAAAAACGTAATGGTGCCCGCCGATGTGCGCACGAGACCCGAAATCGCGCGCAAGGTCGTGCTCTTGCCGGCCCCGTTGGCCCCCAGCAAGCCGACGGCTTCTCCCTCGCCCACCGCAAGGCTCAGATCCCGCACGGCCGGCACGGATCCGTAACCCGCCGTGACGCCGGATAGCGCTAGCATCGGGCATCTCCAACAGGCTCGGCATGCGCGTAGCCGGTTCCCAGATAGGCGCGAATCACATCTTGGTTGGCAACGACCTCCTGGGGATTGCCCTCAGCGATCTTCTGGCCGTGGTCGAGCACCACGATGTGGGTTGCCACCGCCATGATGGCCCGCATCACATGCTCGACAATGACGATAGTCAGCCCTCGTTGTGCGAGCTTTGCGACCAGCGCGACAGCCTGATCGATTTCCGTCGGGTTCAGCCCGGCCATCACCTCGTCGAGCAGGAGAAGCCGGGGCTGCGTCGCCAGCGCGCGAGCGAGCTCGAGCCTGCGCTGGTCAATCGTCGTGAGGTCGCGCGCCGGAGCGTGTTGTTTGGCCGAGAGGCCAACGAAGTCGATTACTTGCGCGGCTCTTTCGCGCGCACCATCGAGGCTGCGGTCGCGCAACAACGCACCGGTCATCACATTGGCAAGCACCGTCATCTTGCCAAACGGTCTGGCAACCTGAAACGTGCGTGCCAGGCCATGCGCACAGATGTCGTGCGGCCGCAGGCCGACGAGCTCGCGACCGAAGGCCGCGACCGAGCCCGTATCCGGCCGGTAGTAACCGGTGATCAGATTGAAGCTCGTCGTCTTGCCGGCACCGTTTGGCCCAATCAGCGCGACGGTCTCGCCTTCCTGGACGGAAAAGCTCAGATCCTGGACGGCGCGGAGTCCGCCGAACCGCCGGCTGAGGTTGCGAACGGCGAGTGCCTCAGCCATCGAGGGGCGCCTCTTTTGCGCGCGCCTGGCGTCCGGGAGCGAACCTGGTCGCGATGTCTGTCAGAACGCCGATTAGGCCGGCCGGTTGGTACAGGATCACGGCAATCAGAATGAGGCTGTAGATCGTCAACTGAACGCCGCCACGCCCGCTCCCCAGCCAGCTTTGCAACAAAGCCGACGTCGGTTCGAGCAGCACCGTGCCGACCACCGGACCCCAGAGCGTTCCGATTCCTCCAACGATAGACACCAACGCCGCTTCCACTGAAATGTTGAAGCTGAAGGCGACGTTCGGATCGATGAAATAAATGTACTGAACGTAGAACGTGCCGGCCAGCGCCGTGAGAAACGCGCTGATCAAATAGATGTTGCGCTTCATACGAAGCGCATCTACGCCGATGGCTTCGGCGGCGTCCTCGTCTTCGCCGACGGCGACCAGGTAGTATCCCATCCACGATCGCTCGATCGCATAGGTAATCAGGAGGCCGATCGCCAGCAGAGCGAGTGCGATGTAGTAATACGGGGCCTTGCCGTCGAACTGCATCATCAATGGCGCGTCGCCAAGGTTGGGGATCGTCGTGCCCTCGGCGCCCCAGGCAAAATCGCGAAATTTGAGGAACAGCAGCATCAAGACCTGCGCTGTCGCGATCGTCGCAATCGCGAAATAGGGACCACGCAGCCGGAAACACAGTGCGCCGATTGGAAGGCTCGCTAGCATCGCCACGACGCCACCGGCGAGCATCCCGATCCACGGCGATATGTCGAAGCGGATCTGCAGGATGGTCGACGTGTAGGCGCCGAGCCCGAAATAAGCGGCGTGACCCAACGAGAGTTGCTTGGCGTATCCACCCATCAGGTTCCAAGCAACGCCGATGAACGCGAACAGTAGAACTCTGATGTAGATGTCGATTGCGAATGAACTCGACACCAGCGGCAGGACCAGCGTGACTGCCGCGGCCGCGCCCAGCCATAGACCGCTCCGCCCGAGCAATTCGTGTCTCACCGCGTCCACCCTCCGAAAAGACCGCTCGGCCGCAGGGCGAGGGTCAACAGGAGCATCGCAAACACGACGATCAATCCCGAATCGGCGCCCACGAACTGGATCCCGAGCGATTCCGCGACGCCCATCATCAAGCTCGCGATCAGGGCGCCCGAAATATTGCCAAGCGTTCCGAGCACGACAGCGACGAACGCCATCAGCACAAATACCTGGCCGACCATCGGATAAGCCGGATAAAATGGCATGAGCAGCGAACCGGCCGCGCCCGCGAGCGCCAAGGCCACCCCCACCGCGACGCAGAACACGCGATCCGGGTTGATTCCCATCAGCATGGCGACGTCGCGGTTCTGGGCTGCGGCGCGCATGGCTTTGCCGAGATCGGTCGTGCGCAGGAACAGCCAAAGCAAGGCACTGAGCAGCATGGCGACGACAAAGGCGATGAGCTTTGCCTGCGCCACATAGATGCCGCCGATTTGAATCGCCGTGTCGCTGTAGGAAGTTTCGACGGTCCGATAGTTGGCGGTGAACAGCAACAACGCAAGATTCAAGAGC
>JAFAXD010000591.1 GCA_019241285.1 Xanthobacteraceae bacterium
GGCGCTTCGGTGATCTCGTGGAACGCGCCGTCAATCTTGACGCGCTGAAAGCCCTTCTTGAGCCACTCCGCCAGCTCCTTGCGGTACTCGCCTTTGCGACCCCGCACCACCGGCGCCAGAAGATAGAGTCGCGTGCCCTCGGGCAGGGCCATCACACGGTCGACCATCTGCGAGACGGTCTGGCTCTCGATCGGCAATCCCGTGGCGGGCGAGTAAGGGACGCCGACGCGGGCCCAGAGGAGCCGCATGTAGTCGTAAATCTCGGTCACCGTTCCCACGGTGGAGCGCGGGTTGCGCGAGGTCGTCTTCTGCTCGATCGAGATCGCCGGCGACAACCCGTCGATCTGGTCGACGTCCGGCTTCTGCATCATCTCCAGGAACTGGCGCGCATAGGCCGACAGGGACTCGACGTAGCGTCGCTGGCCCTCCGCGTAGATCGTGTCGAACGCAAGTGAAGACTTGCCGGAGCCCGATAGCCCGGTGAGCACGACCAGCTGGTCGCGCGGGAGCTCCACGTCGATGTTCTTGAGATTATGCTCGCGCGCCCCGCGAACGGCGATCACCCGACGGTCGCGGCGCTGATCGAAACGGTCATTCATTCACTACTCGGGGTTTTGTCCGCAAGGTAGTCAGCCGCGCTCGCGTTCGCCAGTGCACAAAGCCGACCTGTACACAGCGGGAAGTCGCGAATCGCACCATTGCGCCTAGGATGCTGCCATGCTAGGAACAAAAAGAGAACAAGATTGTGCCTGTGGATTGCGGGCCGCCGGGGTGGCAACGGGTGTGGACGGCTCCCATGTTGCGCTTGCGGGCGGAGGTGGTGGGTCTATTGGTGAATTGGTTCTCGGCAGTTTGGATCAAGCCCGGAAGCAACGGGTGGTGGCGCATGGAGGCGCAGGCATGGCTGGCTCAGTCAACAAGGTGATTTTGGTCGGGAACCTGGGAGCAGACCCGGAAGTGCGACGGACGCAGGACGGCCGGCCCATCGTCAATCTGCGCGTTGCGACCTCGGACACCTGGCGCGACAAGAACACCGGCGAGCGGCGCGAGAAAACGGAATGGCATCGCGTCGTGATCTTCAGTGAAGGGCTTGCCAAAGTGGCGGAGCAGTACCTGAAGAAAGGCGCGAAGGTTTATATCGAGGGCTCGCTGCAAACGCGCAAATATCAGGACCAGCAGTCGGGCCAGGACCGCTATTCAACGGAAATCGTGCTGCAGGGCTTCAACTCGGTGCTCACCATGCTTGACCGTGCTGGTGGTGGCGGCGGCGACCAAAGCTACGACAACGGCGATTTCGGTTCTCCCGGACCGGCACCGCGCGAGCGCAAGCCGGCCATGGCCGGCGCTGGCGGCGGGTCGCGCGGCGATATGGACGACGAGATTCCGTTCTGAAAGCCGCGTAGCATGCAATGCGCGTGCTTGTGACCGGAGCCTATGGTCTCATTGGCTCCGCGGTGCTGGCGCGGTTACATCGCGACGGCCACGAACTGGTCGGAACCGGACGCAAGATCGACACGGCACAACGGCAGTTTCCGTATGCGCGCTGGATCGCTGCCGATTTCCGCGACCTGCAGAGTAAAGAGGCCTGGACCACCCTGCTCACCGGCATCGACGCTGTGGTGAATTGCGCCGGCACTTTTCAGCAGAGCTGGCGCGATGATCTGGCGGCAGTGCACACCAGCGCACCGCGCGCCTTGTTCGCCGCATGCCAGGATCTCGGCATCAAGCGCCTGGTGCAGATCTCGGCCATGGGGGCTGGCGAGCAGGGCGCCAGCGCATTCGCCAGAACCAAGGGCCACGCCGATGCGCGCCTCGCTGCGAGTGCGCTGCCCTGGATCATCTTGCGGCCCGGCGTGGTGTTGGCCGCCGGCGTGTATGGGGCGAGTGCGATGTTGCGTGGTCTCGCCGGATTGCCGTGGCGGACGCCGCTGATCGCCGGCGATCGTCAGGTGCGCATTGTGAGCGTGGGGGATGTCGCTGACACGGTGGCTTGGGCACTGGGACCGGGCTTATCCGTGAGGGGGACGTTCGAGCTTCTGCACCCGCGATCCTACCGGGTGGCAGACTTGGTTTCGGCGCAGCGTCGATGGCTTGGGTTTGCGCAGCAGCCAACGGTGGAACTGCCGGCAATCATCGCCCGTGCGATCACCGCCGGGGCCGATGCGCTCGCCTATCTGGGCTGGCGCAGCCCCGCGCGTTCCACCGCATTTGCGGAGCTTGCCGCCGGCATGCATGGCGATCCGACCAGCTGGATCGCAGCGACCGGAATTGAGCCAAAAGATCTCGATGCGATCCTCAATGAGCGGCCGGCTACGCTCCAAGACCGGTGGTTTTCGCGGCTCTATTTTCTCAAGCCCGCGGCGATCGCGTGTCTTGCTGCCTTCTGGATCATTTCCGGGATTGTCGCCGTGGGTCCCGGGTGGTCCGGCGCGCTCGCGCTTCTGGCCAGCGCCGGGGTCCATGGTACGCTTGCCAGTCTGACCACCGTAGCCGGTGCGATCGTCGACATCGCCTTGGGGCTCGCGGTTGCCATACGGCCCTGCGCACGAACTGCACTGATCGGCATGCTGGTGGTCTCGGCGCTGTATCTGCTGTTCGGTACGATCCTCGCTCCCGCACTTTGGCTCGATCCGCTCGGCCGCTTGGTCAAGATCGTGCCGATTCTGTTACTGATCGTATTCGCCCTCGCGGTGCTCGAAGAGCGATGACCGATCTGATCCTGGCGCTGAGACTCGTGCATATTCTCGGCGCCTCCGTCCTGTTTGGAACGGGGCTGGGCATCGCGTTCTTCATGTGGATGGCGAACCGCGCCGGCGACCCCGCCAACATCGCCGCGACCGCCGGCACGGTCGTCATCGCCGACACGGTCTTCACGGCGGTCGCCGTGGTCGTTCAGCCGATCTCAGGGGCGTGGCTCGCCTGGTTGATCGGATATTCGCTGCTCGAGTCTTGGATCCTCGCCGCCCTGACACTCTATGTGATCGTCGGCTTGTGCTGGCTGCCGGTCGT
>JAFAXD010000641.1 GCA_019241285.1 Xanthobacteraceae bacterium
GTCGACTACGAAACTGCCGTTGAACAAGACGAGCTTTTCCGCCGGCATTTCGGCCACCAGCAGACAGACGACCAGCAGCAGAAAGATTGCACAGCCGGTGACGAAATCGGTCGATGATTGACCAACCGAGGTGCCGACCATCAACAGCGCCATGGCGCCGAGGATGAGGACCAGCTCGGGCAGGAGCGCGTAGTACGGGGACAATTGCAGCACGTCGCTCATCCGCGCCTCACTTCCCCGAAGCCGCCCACGTCGCGGCAATGCTGTCGCCGGAGATGACGTAGTTGATCTTGATCGGTGTTGCGTTGGCCGTGCTGGCCGCGCGGGGATCCGCTACAGGCACCGCATTCCGCGCTAGGCTATGCTGATAGTTCTCCATCAGGGCCGTCACCGACGCTGCCGACATGTCGAGCACTGGCTTGGGATAGATGCCGAACAGAATCGTCAAAATCAGCAGCGGCGCAAAGGTTATGATTTCCCGCGGGCTGAGATCGAGGATATGCGCCAGCGCCGGCTTCTCGAGCTTGCCGAAGACCACGTTGCGGTAGAGCCACAAGGCGTAGCAGGCTGAGGTGATCAGCCCGAGCGCCGCGAAGGTCGCGACCCAGGTGTTGATCTTGAACGTGCCGATCAACGACAGGAACTCACCGATGAATCCTGTGGTACCTGGCAGGCCGACATTGGCCAGGGTGAAAATCATAAACACCGCCGCATAGAGCGGCATGCGGTTAACGAGGCCGCCATAAGCGGCAATCTCACGTGTGTGCATGCGGTCATAGACCACGCCGACGCAAAGGAAGAGCGCGCCCGACACGAGGCCGTGCGAGATCATCTGGAAGATGCCGCCGGCGATGCCCTGCATGGTGCCGGCGAAGATGCCCATGGTGACGAAGCCCATATGCGCCACCGAGGAGTAGGCGATGAGCTTCTTCATATCCACCTGCACCAGCGCGACTAGCGCTGTGTAGGTGATGGCAATCACCGAGAGTACGAAGATCAGCGGGGCGAACTCCTGCGACGCGAGCGGGAACATGGGCAGCGAAAAGCGCAGAAACCCGTAGCCGCCCAACTTGAGTAGGATGGCGGCGAGGATCACGGACCCGGCCGTCGGCGCCTCGACATGCGCATCTGGCAACCACGTATGAACCGGCCACATCGGCAGCTTCACGGCGAATGAAGCAAGGAATGCAAACCAGGCCCAGGTCTGCAGCGAGTGTGGGAACTCGTGGTGCACCAAAGTGGCGATGTCGGTCGTACCGGCGCTCCAATACATCGCCATGATGGCGAGCAGCATCAGCACCGATCCGAGGAAGGTGTAGAGGAAGAACTTGAAGCTGGCATAGACCCGGCGCGGGCCGCCCCAGATGCCGATGATGAGGAACATCGGAATAAGGCCGCCTTCGAAGAACAGATAGAACAGGACAAGGTCGAGCGCCGCGAAGGTGCCAACCATCAGGGTCTCAAGCACCAGGAAGGCGATCATGTATTCCTTGACGCGCCGGGTGACGGCACGGAAGCTCGCGATGATGCACAGCGGCATGAGGCCGGTGGTGAGAATAACGAACGGCAGCGAAATCCCATCAACGCCGATGTGATATGTGATCGTGCCGCCGAGCCAAGGTTGGCGTTCGACGAATTGAAACTCGGCGGAGCTTGAGTCGAAACGCCAGACCAGCACCAACGAGACCGCAAACGTAATCAGCGTGGTCCACAGGGCAATCCAGCGAGCATTTCGTTGTACGGCTTCGTCGTCGCCGCGCAGCGTCATGAGGAACAACGCGCCGACGATCGGCAGGAAAATGGTGACGGAGAGGACCGGCCAACTCATCAGCGTCCACTCCAGAACATGAACCAGGTCACCGCGGCAGCGACCCCGATCAGCATCGTGAAGGCGTAGTGGTAGAGATAGCCGGTTTGCAGGCGCACGACCCGGCGGGTGATGTCGACGACCCGCGCCGAGACACCATCGGGTCCAAATCCGTCGATCAGCCAGCCATCACCGTATTTCCAGAACACGCGTCCAAGCCAAAAGACCGGCCGAACGAATAGGAAATCGTAGAGCTCGTCGAAGTACCACTTGTTGAGCAAGAAACGATAAAGCGGCGCGTGCTGCTCGGCCAGCTCGACCGGAAGCCGCGGACTGCGGATATAGAACAGATACGCAAGCCCCCAGCCGATCGCCATCATCAAGGTCGGCAGATAACGAATGGGCCAGGAGATGTGCTCCATATTCTCAAGGATCGGATTATCCGGCGAAAACTTGAGCGACTCGCGGAAGAAGGATTCGACACCGTTGCCAACAAACAAGTTCAGAAACGGGTAACCGGCCGCAAAACATCCGACCGCCAGCACGCCGAGCGGGATCAGCATGGTGAGCGGGCTCTCGTGCGCGGCCTCGTAGCGGGCGACGTCATGCGGTCGGCCATGGAAGGTCTTGTAGAGCAGCCGCCAGGAATAAAACGCGGTCAGCATCGCCGCGGCGGTCGTGCAGAGATAGCCGTAGAATGCCGCCGGGTTGGTGCCGACGAACGCAGCCTCGATGATGCTGTCCTTTGAATAGAAGCCAGAGGTAAACGGAAAGCCGGTCAGCGCCAACGATCCGATGACCATCATCCAGTAGGTGAACGGGATCTTGTCCTTCAGGCCGCCCATATTGCGGATGTCCTGCTCGTGGTGCATGGCGGTGATCACCGAGCCGCAGCCGAGGAAGAGCAGCGCCTTGAAGAAAGCGTGAGTGAACAAGTGGAACATGCCGATGGAATACGCGCCAACGCCCATCGCCGTGAACATGTAGCCGAGCTGCGAGCACGTGGAATACGCCACGATCTTTTTGATGTCGTTCTGCACCAGCCCGATCGTGGCGGCAAAGAAACACGTCGTCCCGCCGATGAAGGTGACGAAGGCCTGCGCTGTCGGTGCGAGGTCGAACAGGGGCGAGAGCCGCGCCACCATGAACACGCCAGCCGTCACCATGGTGGCGGCATGGATCAACGCCGAGACTGGCGTCGGCCC
>JAFAXD010000112.1 GCA_019241285.1 Xanthobacteraceae bacterium
ATCCTCGCCGACCAGGCGTTTCGCCGCGTGTTGATGAAACTGGGCAAGCGCAGCGAAGCCGAGGTCGCCAAGATCCCGATGGTGTGGTCGGGCGGCTGCGACGGTGTAATCACCCCGCATGCGACCGTGTTCGCCAAGACGCCGGCCCCCGGGCGCCCCACCGCATCGCGCCTCACCATCGGCACCGCGATGAGCGCCGAGTTGCTGCCGGAGGATATCGGCCGGCCGGCGATGGTAGATAAAGTCGCCGAGGGCGTGAAGGCCGCGATGCGCGACGCCGGCATCGATGACCCGAACGATGTCCACTACGTCCAGACGAAAACGCCGCTGCTAACGATCGACTCGGTACGGGACGCTGAAAACCGCGGCAAGCATGTCGCCTGCGAGGTGCACGACTCCATGGGCGTCTCAAACGGCACCACCGCGCTCGGCATCGCGGTCGCGCTCGGTGAGATCAAGATGCCGAAGGCCGAGCAGATTTGTAAGGATCTCGATCTCTACTCGTCGGTTGCGTCCTGCTCATCGGGCGTCGAGCTGACGCAGGCGCAGATCGTGCTGCTCGGCAACAAGGCCGGCGCCGGCGGGCATTACCGCATCGGCCACGCCGTGATGCGTGACGCGCTCGATATCGATGGCATCTACGATGCAATCCGCAACGCAGGACTGAATTTGCCGGAGCGGCCCCGCGCCGAAGATTTGCACGGACGCGTGGTCAATTGCTTCATGAAATGCGAGGCGGACCGGCGCGGCACTTTACGCGGACGCCGGCAGATCATGCTGGATGATTCCGACGTACACCACCATCGCCACTCCAAGGCTGCGGTCGGTGGGGTTGCGGCGGCCGCAATCGGCGACCCCGCCGTGTTCGTCTCGGTCGATGCCATGCACCAGGGTCCGCACGGCGGCGGCCCCGTCATCGCCATCGTTGATCTGGGGGAATAGGCACGCCGATTGCATAAGTTTGTTTCCCGGACGCGGTGCAGCGCGAAGCGTGCACCGCTGATCCGGGAACGCCACAGAGTGTATTGTTGTGGCGATCCCGGGTCTGCAGCGCAGCGCTTCGTGCTGCACTGCGCCCGGGATTCGCTAGCAAAGCGAGCACGGGAGACAGCGAATGCGATGCGGACGGAACTTCTGGCGCGGCATTGCGACACTCGCCGTCGCGTTGAGCGCGGCGCTTCCTGCCAGCGCCCAGGACAAGGTGACTGTCGGCGTGTTCCCGGTCAGTTCGTCGCTGCCGTTCTTCGTCGCCCGCGACCGCGGCTACTTCAAGGAAGAAAACATCGAACCGGAGATGGTCAAACTCATGGGCGGCCCGCCAAACGTTGCCGCCATGATGACGGGCCAGATCGAGGCGTCCGCCGTGCTCGTCACCATTGAAGGCATGAACGCGAACTTGAAGAAGCCCGGTGTCGCCAAGTACATCGGGGTGCACGTGCAGAACAAAGCCTCGCAGATGGAGCAGTTCGTGGTGCGCACGAACTCGCCGGCAAAGACGCTCGCGGACCTGAAGGGTATGAAGCTGATGTCCGCCCAGGGCCCGTCCAACATGACAGCCGCGAAAGCGGTGCTCGCCGCAGTCGGCCTCAAGGAGGGGGACTACACCATCGATCAGCTCGATATCGCCCAGCACGTCAACGTCATGACCTCAGGGACATTCGACGCCGGCTATACGCTCGAGCCCAATGCTTCGACAATGCGTAAGCTCGGCGTCGCGCGCACGCTCGAGTCGGGCGTCATCGCCAAGTACATCCTCGGCAGTGATGATGCGGAAGCCTTCGCGGCCGGCTGCGCGCTGACCAGCGATTTCATCGCGAAACGTCCCGACGTTGCCAAACGGTTTGCGGCCGCATGGGAAAAGGCACTGACATTCATCAACCAGCATCCCGATGAAGCGCGTCAGTACCTCGCCAAGAACACGTTCACGCCTGAGGACGTGGTCGATACCGTGCCGATGCTTAAATACGTGATGGCCAAAGATTTGACGCCCAAGCAGAAGGAACAGTTCCAGAAGTTCATCGATTTCTCCGCAAGCGTCGGCACGCTGCCGGAGAAGGTGGACATCACCAAATATCTGCAGGTGTTTTGATGTTCTCGGCCCTCATCCTGAGGAGCTCGCGCGCGATTGCCCGCGAGCGTCTCGAAGGATGGCCAAGAACAACGGCCTTTCATCGCGTCGGTCCTTCGAGACGCCTTGACCTTGCAGGCCAAGGCTCCTCGGGACGAGGCCGAGAGGGTAGCGACGTTGGATGATACGCCCAATCGTGCTGCGTCCCTTCCCATCGCGGGCGCCCCGTTGGCCCGCACGGCGCCGCACGTCACCATCCGTGGCTTAAGCAAGCGCTTTCCCGACGCCGTCATCTACGACAATTTTAACCTCGATCTGCCGCGCGGCAAGCTCATCTCTGTGTTCGGACCCAACGGCTGTGGGAAGAGTACCCTGATCAACATGATCGCCGGGCTGTTTCCACGCGATGCGGGCGAGGTGCTGTTCGACGGCAAGCCGCTCAAGGACATCAAGTTCGGTTACGTGTTCCAGAACTATCGCGAAGCCCTGTTCCCCTGGCTGCATGCGTTCGACAATATCGC
>JAFAXD010000169.1 GCA_019241285.1 Xanthobacteraceae bacterium
ATAAAAAGACTAATACGTCATTATGAAAGGGCGCGCAAGCCGTGTTCTCCAGTTTCTCCAGCCCACGAGATTCCCATGTTCTTCAATCGGATCCTGCCAAACCCGGTTTGGCTTCCCGCGGTCATTCAGCGCACGACCGCCGAGGAACTTGCTTTCCTGCAGTCGCACCCGCAGCTGCAAAGCTCGATCGCGGAATTCGCGAGCGTCGAGACGGTCCTCGCATTGCTGCCGCGCTTCCAGGCCATCGCGGCGGCGGCGAAGGCCGCGCCTGTCCCGGAGCTGATCTCTGGCAGTGAGCTCACCGATCACCCGGCCGAATGGGTCTGGCCCGGCCGCATCGCCCGCGGCAAGCTCACCCTTATCGGCGGCGCTCCCGGAAGCGGAAAAACCACGCTTGCCATGGACATGATCGGCCGCGTCACCACCGGCGCCGATTGGCCCTGCGAGGAGGGGGTTGCGCCGAAGGGATCGGTGCTGCTGATCGCGCCGCAAAGCCACCCCGACACGTTCGTGCCGCGGCTCAAGGCAGCTGGAACGGATCTGGCCCGCCTGCACACGATCCGCACCGTCAAGGAGGGGGCCAGGTCGCGAAGGTTCAATCTCGAGAAGGACATCACGACGCTCGACCCGTTGATCAGCGGCATCAAGGACCTGCAGATGATCGTGATCGATGCCGTCGATGTGCCCGCCGGCCGTGGCCGTGCGGCCGCGCGCGAGGCTGGTGCCCTGTTTGATGCGCTCGCCGAGCTGGCGCAGCGCCATAACGTTGCGGTGCTGGCGATCGCGCACCCGGTCGGCGCCGACTATCTCAGCCGCAAGCCGGTGTCGTTCGGCACGTTACCGTTGAGCGCCGCATGTGCGGCATTTCTGGTTGAAGCCGATCCCGCCGACGCGGGGCACCGGCTGCTGCTGCAGGTGAAGAATGAGCTTGCTTACGATCCGGGCTCGCTGTCCTTCTGCATCATGGAACGCGTCAACCGGAAACGGCCAGGCGAGACCGCGGCGGGCGTGATGTTCGCGCCACAAAAGCTTGCGTTGGATGCATGCGAATTCTCGGCGCGACAGGCGCGCGGCTTCAATTCGGCGAAAGCGGAAGCAATCGGATTCCTGCGCGCACTGTTTGCCGATAGGACGCACCACAAAGTCCGTGAGATCGAGCAGGAGGCGCGCGCCATGGGGTTGCTCGGCGCCAACCAGCCGCTCAGTCAGTGCCGGGCGCTGCGCGACGCCCGAATGGCGTTAGGATTGCTGGCGATGCGCGAGGGATTCGGAAAAGACGGCGCCTGGGTGTGGGTGTGGCCCGACGCGATGGAAGCACAACAGAAACACGGCGAGCCGCAGACGGAAACGCAGGGTGAGTCTGATTCACAGGAACGCATCGACGTGCCAAGCGCGGCGCCGGCGGCATCGGTGACAAGTCCGCCGCTTGCCGCGGCACAGTTGCAGGCTAGTGTTCCGATTCCGAAGTTTGTTTGATCTTGCGGCAACTCGGTAGCGAACTGCGGAATCAAGGGGATGCCAAAACCCCTCAGTTCGTCATGGCCGGGACAAGCCCGGCCATGACGAATTAGAGACTTTGCTACGACCCGTTCGGCACTAGCTGCACTGAGAGCCGGATCAGTTCCGGCAACGTATGCACTTCGAGTTTCTGGCGCAGCTGGTAGCAGAGATTGACCACGGTCTTGTAGCTGATGTTGAGCTCGACGGCGATGTGGCCGTAGGGTTTGCCTTGCGCCAATAGGCCGAGTGTCTGCAATTCGCGCGGGGTAAGGTCGGCGAGCGGGTTGCGGACGGCACCGGCGTCGACAAGCGCAACCTGCGCGGCGAGATCGGGGCTGAGATAAGGTGTGCCGGCGGCGACGCGTTCCACCGCCCGCACCAGGTCTTCCGAGGACGTATCCTTGAGCAGATAGCCGGTCGCGCCGGCCTGCAGGGCGCGGCTGACGATGATCGGGTCACTGTGCATGCTGAAGACCAGGATGCGCGCGCGCGGATTGCTGGCGCGGATCGTGCGGATCAGCGACAGACCGCCCAACCCGCTGCCCTGCATGGCGAGATCGATGATGATGACGTCCGGCTGATGCGCGCGCGCGAGTTGCTGACCGGTCTCGACATCGCGCGCTTCGAAGATCGGTGCCATGCCGCGGTCCTGCAGGACGCGCCGGCATCCTTGCAGCACGATCGGGTGGTCATCGACGATCAGGAGCGAGGTCATGCGGAACGACCCGGGCTCGCGAGTGGGATGATGGCGCGCACCACGGTGCCGGCATCGGGACGCGGTTCGATTGCGAAGTGACCGCCCAACGCGCGCACCCGCTCCTCCATGCCGGCGACCCCCAGGCCGCGCGGCGCGCCGTCGCTGATGCCTTGCCCATCATCTTCGATCTTGAGGACGAGTTGCGAGACGTTGTCGGCTGTCTCGTCCACACTCACGACGATCTTTTTCGGCGCCGCATGGCGGATCGCATTGGTCAGGCTTTCCTGAACACAGCGGTAGATCGTGAGATCGATCGTATCTCCGTAGGTTTTGGCGAGGCTTGCGGCATTGAGACGGAAGTTGATCCGGGGATGCTCCCGCGCGCGATCTTGAACCAGCCGTTCGATGAGATCCCCGAGCGGAACGTGGCCGAGCGCCATGGGCCGCAGCCGATTGAGCAATCCGCGATTGACCGTCTGCAGATGCGCGATGATGGGGAGCATGTCGGAGACGCGTTCGGACGCGATCTGGCGCATGGCGTCGAGGGAATCGGCCGCGATGGTCCCGATCGACGTGGCGAGGGCCTTGAGGCCGAACAGGCTCGGCCCGACCTCGTCATGAAGTTCGAGCGCGATGTTGCGGCGCTCGTCATCTTGCGCGGTGATCAGGCGCTCGCTCAGCCGCACGTTCTCCGCGCGCGCGCTCTCCAGTGCTTGCGCCAACGCATTGAACCGGGTCGTAAGAACAACAAATTCGCGGCTCTCGGGAACCGGCAGCCGCACCGCATAGTCGCGGTGCTCGAGGTCCGTCAGGCCGTGGGCAAGACTGGTAAGTGGGGCGAGCGCGCGTCCAAACAGAATATAGAGCGCGGCCATCACGGCGGCCGTCACGGCGAGGGTGACCCATGCGAGCGCGACGGTGTTCTCCCACACCTCGGCAATTTCGTCCTTCGGCTCGCTGGCGATCACCACCGAGCCGATCTGTTGCCCGTGCGCGGTGATCGGAATGGCGTGGCGCTCAACCGCCGGCGCGATCAATGCCTGAAACCATGCCGGCGCCGGTCCGCGCTCGGCTTTGCCGATACTAGCAGGATCGCCGGACCCAGCGATCTGCGCCACCGGAACGTCGGCGTTGTCGTGCACCGAAATGCGCACGTGGCGCAGCATTCGGGCCTGCAGTGGCAGATCAGCCAAGCCGTGTTGGACCGGCGTGCCATCGGAGACCAGCCGCAGCGCGTCGGCGACGAACAGCTGCGCGAGCCGCATCGACGCTTCGATTTCGACCCGCGTCGAGGTGCGTGCTTTGAGAATGGTGACGACGCCGGCCACCAGCGCCGCCGCGAGCTCGATGATCAACACGATGATCAGAAGCTGGGTGCGGATCGAGCTCCGGTGCCAAGGAGAGGCCATGGCCGCATGCAGCCAGGCAAGCGCCAGGCCTATCCGTGAACGCAGCACAGCCGCCGCGTCCGGACTGCGCTCAGCAGTCCGGCGCGACGGTGTTGACGCGAGTGTGCTCACGAACGAGCGTGCGGCAGGTACTTCAGGAGCGGCCGAACCGGCCGCACTACGCCGCGAACGGGTGCTTGACCTGATCGCGCTTCATGACGACCTCGCTGGCGCGAGGCTCGCCCTTCACGGCGCGCTCGATCGATTCCTTCACGGCCTGATAGTTGTATTGCTGAATCTTCTTGTCGTCGGCCGCATCCCAGTGAATGAACACGCCGACGCAAATGAACAGGTTGTCGGCCTCGTCGGCCGGAATCGTGCCGTCGGCGACGCTGTCGGCCACCGCCTTGGCAACTGCGTGCTGCGCCGGACCGAACATCTGCACGGCCTGTTTGGCGCCCTTGATCGTGACTTTGTTGAACATCACGGTCGCAGGCTTCGCCATCAGGTTCGGAGCCACGACCGCGAGCAGCGACGTGAAGCCGTCCTTGTTGTTGGTCAAGGCATGCGCAAACGCCGACTCGGCGGCGCTGCCGCGCGGGCCCATGATCAGGTCGATGTGAGCGACTTCGTTGCCCTCACCGACCAAAGACTCACCGACGCAAAGTCCATTGATTTTCGCCATCGCCATCTCCTCCCAAGAAAACAACACGCCTTGGTATCCGCACACCGGCTGATCCGGCGTTCGGCAAACCGGCTATCCTTGTTATCAGCGTCCGGCTTGAAGGCAGGACCGGTTAGCCAGATAGCGGCGGAATTCGCTCCCGCATCAGCAAGTCAACCACCATTAGATGACGGCGGCAAGATGGTTGAGAGCCGGTACGCGAAGAGAGTCGCCACGGTGAGGTCGGCACTGGTCCCGGGATTTATGTCCTTACGCTTGAGCTCGGCGTCCCAGGTGAGCAATTCGGAGAGCAGATTCTCCGCAGAGGCATGTGATTGCAGGCGTTGGTGAAACATGGCTGCGGCATGCTGCACGGCGCGCGCCGTCGCGGAGCCATGCTTGCGCACGATGTGGGTGTCGGGGAACGCAGCCAAAAACCCGATGTAGACGGCGAGCGTTGCCCAGCGCGGGTGCGATTGTGCGGCCAAGGCGCGGACCAGGTTGGTTTCACCGACCTCGAAGATATCGGCAAAGCCGGACGCGTATTGCCGGGCAATCCGGTCACGATCAGCGGCGGCAGCCATGGCCTCGCGCAATGTGACTGTCGGCGGCGCGAACACGTCGTGTTGCTCCGCCCGCCCGAGACCCGCCGGCGCGGCGCGGACAATGGCGGAGAATGCATGCCGTGCGTCTTCGAGATCGAGATCATCAAGCACCGCGGCGACGGCGGCGCGCAGGCTGGATGCACCTCGCTCCGCCGCCGCCGCAAGCGGGGCACAGAGCAGAATGATGCCCAGGTTCGTGTTGACGCCGACCGCCGCGAAGGTCGCCATGACGGCGGCCTCGATGCGCGCGCCGACGCGTGTGCCGGCTTGCGCGATCGGTGCGGCCGCCGCCGCGGCGCTCGTCTCGAATTGCGCAGCGGTCATGCGGTGACCGTCCGCGAAAGCATGCACGTTGCCGGGCTTGGGAGCGTCGAGCTCGTCGAGACACGCGGCTTCGAATGCGGCGGCGATCTCCGCAGCGCGCGGCTTCACCCCGGCACTCCCTGGACGAGGCGCGATGCAAGCGCGTCGCGTAATCCGGATGCAATGACGGACGCGATATTGATGTTGGTCACCGTCTGCAGCCCCGACCAGGCGGGCATGCTGTTGACCTCGAGCACGGTCGGTTGATCGTGGGCATCGTACAGAATGTCGACGCCGGCGAGGTCCGCGCCAACCGCGGCCGCGGCACGCAGAGCCAATTCATGCATCGCGTGATCAGCAACAACAGCAACCGGCCGGCCGCCGCGCTTCACGTTCGTGATCCAATGCGGCGCATGCCGCATCATGGCGGCAATCACGTTGCCCTGCCAGACCAGCAGGCGAAAGTCGCGAAACCCGCCATCGCGTTCCACGCCGGCAAAGCGCTGCAAATAGTAGACGCCCGCAACCGCGTTGAGGTCCGGAAGATCGGCGGGGCTGGTGATCAGGCGCAGGTTGCGTCCCTGCGAGCCGAACAGCGGCTTGAGCACAAGTGGACCGTTTGCCGCTTCGCGCTCGATGATGCGGCGAGCCACGGCAGGTTGCTCGGTGACCCAGGTGGCCGGGTTGCGAATACCGGCACGGGCCAGGAGGAAACTGGTCATCGATTTGTCGACGCAGCGTTCGATGGCGCGGGCGTCGTTGATTACCGGAACGCCGCTCTCGCGCAGCGCATGCAGGAGACCGAGGCGCACCGTCACCGCCTCAAAGCTTCCGCCGGACAGACAGCGCACAAACACCGCGTCGGGCAGGTGCTCAGCAAATCCGGGCAGGTGCAGACCGTGCGGATGGCCGGTTTCGAAACGGCAATCCTCCAGCCGCAGCAACGTGGCATGCGCGCCCGCGGCCGCGAGTGCCTTGATGAGCTCGCGGGCATGCCAGTCGAGGCGATCACTGACGAGCGCGATCCGGAGCGCGGGCGGGGCAGCCCTGCGGGCGATGCCGTCAGGTGAATGAGGCATCGAGCAGCTTCAGGTCGATGTGGCCGCTGTGGAAGGTCTGGCCGCTCTCGATTGCGGTGACGCTGACTTGCGCCGGGCTGAACAGCATCGGATCGATTGCGTAGAAGTCGCCCTTGAAGCGCTTGAACACCTGCGCGAACGGCTCGCCATAGTCGCGCGAGGTGGTGCTCGGCAGCTTTTCGGCAAGCGCCCGCGCATCGGCGGCCGCACCGGTCACGAACAGGTGCGTGCGACCCGCGTAGATGATGGCGTCATTGGTGCGACCCATCGCGGTGATCATGTCGGGATGTGGCGGCGACAAGGGTGCGGCGCCCATGCCCTCGACGATGCGGTCGAGCGGAAAGTGTAGTTCATGCGCTTTGTGCAGCGCGACCTCGAGCACGCGCGCCACGATCTGCACAGCGCCGGCGAGACTCTGGGTCGGCGTGTAGATGAAGCTCAAGCGGTCCGGCGTGATGCCACAGTCCTGCGCAACTTTTTGCACGATGCCGGGGGGAGGAGGGCCATTTGCTTCGAGCACCAAGGTCGCGCTTTCAGCGTGGTCCTGATAGGCGAGCTCTTCAAACAGTTTCTCCTTGCGGGCGAGCGCGCGGCCGGGGCCCGACGCCAGGGCAAAATAGGCCTGTTTGCCTTCGCCGCCGCTCAACCGCCACCCTGCATATTGACTCGCGAGACATGCGGTCACCGGGTTCGACGAGCGCACCATCAGGGTCCAGGGCCAGCGTGGTGTGTCGCTGCTTGCAGCAATCTCGACGGTGCCGAGGCCGCCCATGCAGATCTCGGCGATCAGCAATCCGGCCGCAACACTGCCGCGTTGTTTGGCGCCGGCATCGATCAGCGTTTCTCCGAGCTCGCCAGCGCTCACACCGACTTTGAATTCCGCGCGAGCCGATTTGAGCTTGTCGACAAGCACCGCCGCGCGGGCATTGAGGCTGATGGATGGCACGTCGGTCGTCATGACGGTCTCGCGCACGATCGTGCAAGGATGGTCTGAGCCCGCTGCTCGACCAGCTCTCGCGCCTGCGCAGCGGTGGCGGCGCTGGCCAGCACAGTGCACAGCGGACTTTGCGCCGAAATAGAACTTCCTGCAATCGGGCGATCGGCGCTCCAGTCCGGCCAATCAAACGATGGTATTTGAGGAATGTCAGCCGGCGCGTAAACGATTGCACTTGCTGCAGCGCCGTCAAGCGCGGGCGTCCGATCAGGAAGACGTCCCGCGGAGGCATCGACATGCAGAGCAAAGAGCGACGGGGTTGCCACGGGTTCGAAAATGTCGATCGTCGCGCCGGGCCGTGGATTGATCTCGAGGAGATGGAAGGTGTTGCCATCGATCAGAAAGTCGAAACTGTTAAGGCCGACGAGGCCGGTGAGCGGGGTGAGACGTTGCACGGTGGTGGTCAATGCGTCTGCGATATCAGGTGCGAGCGGCGCC
>JAFAXD010000275.1 GCA_019241285.1 Xanthobacteraceae bacterium
TCCAGGCTGATTGGCCGGAGATCGCCGCGATCTACTGCAGCCCGCGGCACCGGACCGTTGCAACGGCGCAAGCTATCGGCAGACCGCACGGGTTGAAGCCGAAGGCGATGCCGGAACTCGACGACTTCGATTACGGCACCTGGCAGGGCCTGAGCCACGACGAAGCCCGGCAGTGCTGGCCCGAGCAATGGTCGTTGTGGACGACCGCGCCCGAAAGCGTCGTCTTCCCGCAAGGAGAGACCCTTGCGGATGTGGCGGCCCGGGTCGGACGCGGACTGTACAACGTCCTGGAGGCGACCCGCGAGCGCGGCGGGGCGGTGGTCATCGTCGCCCATGACAGCGTCAATCGGGTGCTGCTGATGCAGTTCCTCGGCATGCCGCTGCGCTTCTATCGGGCGATCGCCCAGGACCCGTGCTGCATCAACGTGATCGACGATCCCGGCCCCGCGCCGCACGTGCGCCTCGTCAATTCGACCGAGCACCTGCACGACCTGTAGCGCCGCGGCCACGGTCGCGCGAGATCGTCCGGGCGCACATTGCGGACCGCCGTCACCGGGCGTATGCCCGTCTCTGGAGCGGTTCTAATGTGGGTGTGGGGACATCAGCGATCGCGATTTGCGGCCATGGGCGGGCTGCTGCTCGCCGTCATGCTGCTGTTCGTGCCCGCCGCCGCCGACGCATTCGATGAGATCCAGGTCTACAACGCCGAAATCGCCGAGGTCGGCCAGTGGACCATCCAGCAGCACCTCAACTATGCCTTCAAGGCGCCAAGCGATCAGCCTTTTCCCGGGGGCTTCCCGCCCAATCACGCGCTCAACGGTACGCCTGAGTTTGCCTATGGGGTGACGCCCTGGCTGGAGCTTGGTTGGTACATTCCGTTTGCGGTGGCTGACAACCAGTTCCTGTCCAATGGCGCGAAGTTCAGGACTTTGTTTGTTGTGCCGCACGCGGCCGATCGCAATTTCTTCTACGGCATCAACTTCGAGTACGACTACGGCACGCCCCCATTTGGCCAATCATTGTTCAATATCGAGATGCGGCCCATCATCGGCTGGCGCAACAAGGAGTGGGAGTTCATCATCAATCCGATCGTCGATTTCGCCACGGGGCGATATGGCGAGGCGGATTTCGTTCCGGCGGTGCGGCTTGCGCGCAAGCTCGGCGAGGACTTCTACATCGGCGCGGAGTATTATGCCGACTACGGCAAGATAACCAACGCCCTGCCGCTGCAGCAACAACAACAATTGCTGTTCGCAGTTACCGACTTCAAAGCCGGTGTGTTTGACATCGATCTCGGCCTCGGCTTTGGCCTCACCTCCGGCTCGGATCAGCTGATCGGCAAGATCATCATCGGTTATGCGTTCCCGGCGCCGGGCGGAGAAAAGAGCTCCGACACCAACGCGATGATGCCGCGATCGATGGCGCCGCCCCGCCGCGCGACGGGCCTGAGCCCGGTATCGGCAGTCATGCAGTAAAGCTATACTCTCCTGACACAAACGCTGGGGAATGCCAGCACGTCCAGGGAGGAACGCGATGCTTGACCGTCGCGCATGCGCTGTAGTCGCAGTCGTGCTCGCGAGCACGCCGATCTTCATCTCGCCTGTCGCCGCCGAGGACTGGCCGACCCGGCCGATCCGCATTCTGGTCGGTTTCGGGGCCGGCGGAGGGACCGACGTCACGAGCCGCATCATCGGCGACGCGCTCTCCGAGGTGCTGGGCCAGTCGATCGTGGTTGAGAACAAGCCCGGGGCAGGGGGCACGATCGCCGGCGACATCGTCGCGAAGGGCGCCAAGGACGGGTACAACGCCCTGATGGTGAGCGTCGCCCACACGGTGGCGACGGCGACGATCAAGGCGCAGCCCTATGACGCGGTGAATGATTTCGCGCCGGTCGGGGTCGTCGCCAACTCTGCCTTCGTGGTGGTGGTGCGCAAAGATTTTCCCGCCGACAATCTGCGCGACCTGATCGCGATCGCGCGGCGCGAGCCGGGCAAGCTCAATTATGGCAGCGTGACCATCGGCTCGACCCAGCACATCACCGCCGAGCTCCTGCGCCAGCGGTCCGGAATCGAGGCCCAGCACATCAGCTTTCGCACCACGCCCGAAGTGGTGACCGCGCTGATGCGCGGCGACGTGAGCTTCGGGGTCGAACTCGCCCATGCGGTGCGCGGCCAGGTGCAATCCGGGGATCTTAAGATCATCGCGGTGATGACGGCGAAGCGCTGGCCGACGCTGCCCGACGTGCCAACGGTCCAGGAATCCGGCATCTCGGATTTCGAGGTGCTGGGCTGGTACGGGTTGTTGTTCCCGGCCGGCGTTGCGCCGGAGATCGTGGCGAAGACCCACGCCGGACTGGCCAAGGTGCTCTCACGCGGCAGCGTGCACGATCAACTCGAGCACATCGGCGCGCTACCAAGCCTGTCCTCCCCGGAGGAGTTTCGTCAGCTGCTGGCGAGCGAAGTGGTGAAATGGCGCGCGGTGGTGAAGGCTGCCGGGCTAGAGCCGAGTTAATGTTTGATGCGTCGCCCTTCACGGACCCTCATCCTGAGGAACACGCGCGCTCGCGCGCGTGTGTCTCGAAGGATGGCCAAAAACACAGGCCTATCTTGCGGCCGTCCTTCGAGACGCGTGACCTGCGGTCACGCTCCTCAGGACGAGGGCCGAAGAGATAGAAGCGCCTAGTTTTTCTGGCCACGCGCCCCCTGGATCGCCTGCCAGACGCGCTCCGGTGTCGCCGGCATGTCGAGGTGCTTCACCCCGACTTCGGCGAGCGCGTCGGCAATGGCGTTGTTGATCGCGACCAGCGAGCCGGCGCAGCCGGCTTCGCCGCAGCCCTTGACGCCAAGCGCGTTGGTCGTTGCCGGTGAGGGCAGGCTCTCGGTGACGAAGCTCGGCGTGTCGGCGGCACGCGGCATCGCGTAGTCCATGTAGGACCCGGTCAGCAATTGCCCGTCAGCGTCGTAGACCGTGTTCTCCATCAGCACCTGGCCGAGACCCTGTACCAAGCCGCCGTGCACTTGCCCGAGCACCAGCAACGGGTTGAGCTCAGTGCCGAAGTCGTTGACGGCGACGTAGTTCACCACCTCGACGACGCCGGTATCTGGATCGATCTCGACCTCCGCGACGTGCGCGCCGTTAGGATAAGTCGCCGGCACGCCTTCGCTCACATGCATCACATCGAGCGACTGCGGCAGGTCCGCCGGCAGCTTCAGCCCGCCGCGGATTTTTGCCGCCAGC
>JAFAXD010000294.1 GCA_019241285.1 Xanthobacteraceae bacterium
CAGCGCGCGCAAACAGGCGAGCTCGAGCTGCTCGGCATGAAAATCGCTGCGCGCAATAGACTGCGGCATGCGTCAGGCAGCCTTGCGGTTTGCGAGAAACTCCCCCATGCGATCGAGCGCTTTGCGGATGTTCTCCGTCGAGTTCGCGTAGGAGAGGCGGACGTAGCCTTCGCCCAGAATACCAAAGTCCGGCCCCCCGATGATCGCGACGCCCGCGTCATCCAACAAAGCGTTGGCAAGCTCCTTGGCTTTCCAGCCGGTGTGTTTGACGTTGGGAAAAGCGTAGAACGCGCCCTTAGGAGTTGCACAGGAAATACCGGGCAAACGGTTGAGGCCTTCCACCACAACCTTCCGACGCCGGTCGAATTCGGCCACCATTTTTTCCGCCGCGTCCTGTGGTCCCGTCAGCGCGGCAAGCCCGGCATATTGCGCGGCCGCATTCACACAGGAATGCAGATTGACCGCAAGCTTGCGCGCGTAGTCGTAAAGCTTTCCTGGCCAAATGGCGTAGCCAAGACGCCAACCCGTCATGGCGTAAGTCTTGGACCAACCATTGAGCAGGATGAGCCTGTCGCGAATGTCCGGATATGAGAGCAAACAAACATGGGTTTCGCCATCATAGACCATGTGGTCGTAGATCTCGTCGGACATCACCCCCAGATCCGGGAAGCGTGCGAGGCCAGCAACGAGTTTGTCGACTTCGCCCTTCGGCGTGACGCCGCCAGTCGGATTGGCGGGTGAGTTGAGGATGAGGAGCCTTGCCTGCGGGGTGATCAGCCGCAAGGTTTCCTCCGCCGAAAAGGCAAACCCATTCTCTTCGCGGATCGGCACCGGTACCGGCCGTGCGCCGGTGAACTCGATCATGGAGCGATAGATGGGAAATCCCGGATCGGGATAGAGGATATCGACACCGGGTTCGCCAAACATCAGTATCGACATGAACATTGTCGGCTTGCCGCCGGGCATGATCATGACTTCATCGGGCGACACGGTCATCTTGAAGCGCTTGTGTAGATCGGCCGCAACCGCCTCGCGCAGCGCCAGGATGCCGACCGCCGGTGTATAGCCGTGATGCCCGTCGCGCAGCGCTTTGACGGCGGCCTCGACAATATGTTCGGGTGTGCGGAAATCCGGTTGGCCGATACCGAGGTTGATGATGTCGCGCCCTTGCGCCGCGAGCGCTGTGGCGCGCGCCAGCACCGCGAATGCATTTTCTTCGCCGATTCGATCGAACGCGGCGATGGTGTGCATGGGCATTTCCTTCGTCCCCCTGAAAGGCTCGCTTCGCAATCCTGTTGGGTCAGGAATGAAGCGCCGCCATGTCGGCCCGGAATGGTTGCCGGCTTGCGTCGGCGCGGCAGTTGAGCGCATCCTCCGCCGCAAATCAAATGAGGACGCGCATTTTATGCCCAGCCCCGCCACGAAGCGTCAAACTTATCGAAAACTGCATGAAACGGGCTGTTTCGTCATTCCCAATCCGTGGGACATCGGCAGTGCGCGCTACCTTCAGCACCTTGGTTTCAAGGCACTGGCCTCGACCAGCGCCGGCTACGCCTTCACACAAGGTCTGCCCGACAACGCAGTCGGACTCGACATGATGCTCGCGCACCTGCGCGAACTTGCCGCGGCCACCGACGTTCCCATCAATGCCGACTTCGAGAACGGGTATGCGCATGCGCCGGACCAGGTGGCCGAGAACGTGCGGCAATGTGTCGGCACCGGTGTTGCCGGGCTATCAATTGAAGACTCGACGGGGGACAAACAAAATCCGCTCTATGATCTCGACACGGCGGTCGCGCGCATTCGCGCGGCGCGCGCGGCGATCGACAAAGCGGGCGGTGATGTCGTGTTCACGGCCCGGGCCGAGTGTTTCCTGGTTGGCCGCCCGGATATCGGGGAGGTCATGACGCGGCTCAAAGCCTATGCGTCAGCCGGCGCCGACTGCTTGTATGCGCCTGGGATCCGGACGCGCGAACACATCGAGACTGTGGTCAACGCCGTCGCGCCCAAGCCCGTGAACTTGCTGATGCCGGCCAATTTGGGATTCACGGTGAGCGACATCGCGGCACTCGGGGTGCGTCGCATCAGCGTCGGTGGGACGCTTGCCCGCGTGGCATGGGGCGCAACGATCCGGGCCGCGGAGCAAATCATGAAGGAGGGGCGTTTTGATATGTTTGCCGAGGCCGCGCCGCATCCGGCGCTGAATGGGCTCTTCCGTGATGACATGAGCAAACGCCCAGACAGAGTGACAAAGCCATGAAGCGCACCCGCGAATTGCTTGATCTGCTGGGGATCGATCTGCCGATCGTCCTGGCTCCCATGGCGGGCAATTCAACGCCGGAGTTGGTTGCTGCCGTTTCCAATGCGGGCGGTCTTGGTTCGTATGGGTGCGCGATGCTGTCGCGCGAGCAACTGATCGAGGAAGCTCAGCGCATGAAGGCGCTGACCAATCACAGCTTCAACTTGAATTTCTTCTGCCACGCGCCGCCGAATGTGACGGCCGAGCAGGAACGCGCGTGGCGCGACAAGCTTGCGCCGTACTATGGCGAGTTCGGAGTTGACCCGAATGCGACCGTGTCGGGGAACAGACGACCATTCGATGATGAAACGTGTGAAGCAGTGCTGGCGATTGCTCCGAAGATCGTGAGCTTTCATTTCGGCATGCCCAATGCGGAACAGGTCAGTCGCTTGAAGGCGGCCGGCATGGTGTTGATGAGCTCGGCGACCACGAGCGCCGAGGCGCGGCGGCTGGTTGAGCTCGGGGCCGATGTGATCGTGGCGCAGGGATTGGAAGCCGGCGGTCATCGCGGCATGTTTCTGTCCTCCGACATCAACACTCAGGTCGGCACCATGGCGCTTGTGCCGCAGGTGGTCGATGCCGTGAACGTACCGGTTATCGCCTCGGGCGGTGTCGCGGATGCCCGAGGTGTTGCGGCGGCTTTGGCGTTGGGTGCCGCTGCCGTGCAGGTCGGGACGGCTTATCTGTTCACGCCGCAGGCAAAGGTGAGCGCGCTGCATCGCGCCGCTCTCAGGGTGACTCGAGATGACGCGACTGTGCTGACAAACCTTTTTACAGGACGGCCGGCGCGCGGCATCGTCAATCGCTTCGTTCGCGAACTCGGACCGATGAACGCGACAGCCCCGCAATTTCCCATGGCTGCCAATGCTGTCACGCCGCTGCGCGCGCAGGTGGAGCAACGCGGGTCAGGCGATTTCACGCCACTATGGTCCGGCCAAGCCGCCGCGCTGGCGCATGAAACGGATGCGAGCGAGCTGACACGCGCTCTCGCGACAGGCGCGCTCGAGCTTCTACGCGATCTGGGAGACCGATCTCGCGCCGAGCAACAGGCACACCGGGCGCCAGCTGGTCGCTAGGCTTCGGTCTGCATGCGTTTCGAAAAGCCGCTCATTCAGGCGAAGCTGTTGCGCCGCTACAAGCGCTTTCTGGCTGACGTTGAACTCGCCACCGGCGAGCAGATCACCGTGCATGTGGCGAACCCCGGCGCCATGACCGGGTTGGCCGAACCGGGCACGCCGGTTTGGCTGTCCAAATCCGACAACCCGGCGCGTAAGCTCGCGCATTCCTGGGAGCTGGTCGAGGTGGACCTGGGGGGCGGCCGCGAGCTCGTCGGGATCAACACCGCACATCCGAACCTGATCGTGGCCGAGGCGATTGCCGAAGGGGGCCTACCGGAATTGGCGGGCTATGAACGGGTTCGCCGGGAGGTGAAATATGGCCGCAACTCCCGGATCGATTTCGTGCTGGAGGGCGCGGACCGGACTCCCTGCTACCTGGAAGTGAAGAACGTGCACCTGATGCGGCAGCCCGGCTTGGCTGAATTCCCCGATTCGGTCACCGGCCGCGGCGCTCGGCACCTGGATGAACTGGCGGCCATGGTGCGGGCCGGCAACCGGGCGGTGATGCTTTTTGTCGTCCAGATCGCCTCCGCGACGGGATTTACGCTCGCCCGCGATATCGATCCCGCCTATGGCCTCGCCTTCGACCGCGCCCGCCAAACGGGCGTCGAAGCCATTGCCTACCGCTGCGCGATTGCGCACCACGCCATCGTTGTGACCGGACCCGTCCCGATCCTCGCCTAAGCTCTTGCCAAAGGCATGGTTCTTGCCTCGCAATGGGCATCGCTGACGCAGGGGAGGGCCGTCGATGACTGCCACGACAACGCTTGCCGCACCGGCGCCGGTTGCGCGGGCACCACTCTACAAATCGCTGTTCGTCCAGGTCCTTGCGGCGCTGCTCTTGGGCATCATCCTGGGCGTGGCCACGCCTGATTTCGCGGTCAGCCTGAAGATCCTCAGCGATGCGTTTCTCAAGCTGATCACCATGATCGTGGCGCCGATCGTGTTCTGCGTCGTCGTGCATGGCATAGCGGGCGCCGGCGACCTCAAAAAAGTCGGACGGGTGGGGGTGAAAGCGCTCGTCTACTTCGAGGGCATGACCACAGTCGCATTGGTGGTCGGCTTGATTCTTGCGTTCGCGTTCGCACCCGGCCACGGCATGAATATCGATCCGGCGACCCTCGATGCCAAGGCCATGAGCTCATACGCGGATAACGCGTCCAAGCTCAAAGGCGGTGGGGTCGGCAGCTTCCTCCTCAACATCATCCCCACCACCTCCTTCGATGCCCTGGCGCGCAATGACGTGCTGCAGGTGCTGTTCTTCGCGATCATTTTCGGCGTCAGCCTGGCGCTGGTGGGTGACAAGGCCAAACAGGTTGCCTCCCTCATTGATCAGGCCTCCATCGTGCTGTTCCGAGCCATGGGGCTTATCGTACGCGTTGCGCCGCTCGGCGTGCTTGGCGCGGTCGCCTATACGGTCGGGCGCTACGGCGTCGGCTCTCTCAAGCAGCTTATCTCCCTCGTTGTGTTGTTCTACGCCTCGGTCGCGATCTTCGTGTTGATCATCCTGGGGAGCGTGATGCGGCTCGCCGGGCTCAACATTCTCAAGTTCCTTGGATACCTGCGCGAGGAACTGACCATCGTTCTCGCCACCGCCTCCTCGGATGCAGTGCTCCCGCAGATCATGCGCAAGCTCGAGCGCATGGGCGTGCGCGAGGAGGTGGTCGGACTGGTGATCCCGACCGGATACTCATTCAATCTCGATGCGTTCTCGATCTATCTGACGCTAGCCGTCGTGTTCATCGCACAAGCGACCAACACCCCGCTCTCCTTCGGTGATCTCCTGCTCGTGCTCGGGGTCTCGCTGATCACCTCGAAAGGCGCGCACGGCGTGCCGGGGTCCGCCATCGTGATCCTGGCCGCAACCCTCAACGCGGTTCCGAGCATCCCGGCGATCGGGCTTGTCCTGGTACTCTCGGTCGACTGGTTCATCGGCATGGCGCGTGCCCTGGGCAACCTCATCGGCAACTGCGTCGCCACGGTGGTGATCGCGGCCTGGGAGAAGGACCTTGATCTCGGGACCGCAAAGAAGGTCCTCGACGGCGAGGTTCTGGTCGACGTGACGTCCGGTTAGCATGCCAGCGTCCCTTCCGGCGGTGGCTTGCATGCGCGCGATCTCGGCCTAAATTGGGGGTCTATCCTGCACGGGAACGGCGGTTGAACAGACGATGACCTATGTCGATGCGGCGGCCGCGCCGCTCCGCAAAACTGGACAGATCAAGATTCACGGCCCCGAGGGCTTCGCCGGTATGCGCAAGGCCGGGCGGCTGGTCGCCGAGTGCCTCGATCTCTTGACCGCCGAAGTGAAACCCGGCGTTTCGACGGATCATCTCGACCGCTTCGTTTTCGAGTTCGCCATGGACCATGGCGCTTGGCCGGCGACCCTGATGTATCGTGGCTATACGAAATCCACCTGCACGTCGATCAACCACGTGGTCTGCCACGGTATTCCCAACGAAAAACCGCTCAAGGACGGCGATATCGTAAATATCGACGTGACGCTCATCCTCGACGGCTGGCACGGGGATTCGAGCCGCATGTACCCGGTCGGCGTGATCCCGCGTCGCGCCGAGCGGCTGATCGAGGTCACCCATGAAGCCATGATGCGCGGCATCGCCGCGATCAAACCGGGTGCGACGACCGGCGATATCGGAGCCGCCATCCAGAGCTTCGTGGAGGCGCAGCACATGAGTGTGGTGCGCGATTTCTGCGGCCACGGCGTCGGCCGCCTGTTTCACGACGAGCCGAACATCATTCACGTGGGGCGCGCGGGCGAGGGTATCGTCCTGCGCCCCGGGATGATCTTTACGGTCGAGCCGATGATCAATCTCGGACGCCCGCACGTGAAGGTGCTGTCCGACGGATGGACTGCGGTGACCCGCGACCGCTCGCTGTCTGCGCAGTTTGAGCATGCCGTCGGGGTCACGCGCGAGGGGGTCGAGATCTTCACCCACTCCCCGCGCGGCTATGAACGGCCCCCGTATCCAGTGGCGTGAACAGGGCGTTCAGCCCCACACCTCGCGGGCCGTTTGCACCACGAGCTCCAGTTTCCGGCGCTGGTCTTCTGGCGACAGGGCGTTGCCGGCGATTGTGCTGGCAAAGCCGCACTGCGGGCTAATGGCCAGCCGCTCCACTGGTACGTACCTCGCGGCCTCGCCGATGCGGCGCTTGAGTTCTTCCTTGCTCTCGAGCAGCGGCTTCTTGGTGGTGACGAGCCCGAGCACTGCAACTTTGCGACCCGTCAGATAACGAAGCGGCGCAAAGCCGCCGGCGCGCGGTGAGTCGTATTCCAGGAAGAACGCGTCGACGTTCATTTCGCCGAACACGATTTCGGCGATCGGGTCGTACCCGCCTTCCGCCACCCAGGAGCTCGCATGGTTGCCGCGGCACATGTGCACGCCAACGACCATGTCGGCGGGTTTGCCGCGCAGCGCGTCGTTCATGAGCCGCACGTAGAGCTGCGGCAGCGTGTCCGGATCCTCACCGATCTTGCGCACGTTGTCGCGCAGCGCCGGATCGCAGAGGAACGGCAGGTTAGTGTCGTCGATCTGCAGATAACGGCAGCCGGCCGCGTAAAGCGCGGCGATCTCTTCCTGATAGACGCGGGTCAGGTCGGCGAAAAAATCTTCGA
>JAFAXD010000666.1 GCA_019241285.1 Xanthobacteraceae bacterium
CAGTAGAGCTTGTCCCAAATGCGCTCATGCGCGAGCGGATCATCCCCGATGATCGCCGGACCGGCGACCTGCTTGATGATGTGCGCAATCACGGTCTATTCCGTGATGGAGGTGAAGCCGTGACCGATGAGCCCGGTATCGGTCTCGACCTCGACCAGGCATCCGCCCAGCGCGGCCGGGCGCGCGGCGCCGACCATACGGATGTTGAGCGGAACGTGAACCGGCGTGGCGGTGACGCGTGTGATTTTCATGGGATACTGCGGCCCGTTACGAGGGCGCGCATCCTGGCGCGCGGTGCGCGAATGCGCAATGCAGGATGCAACCGTGCCTCGGGTCAAATTTTCCGCGTTCGGCGCATCACGCCTAACTCTCGGCCGCAAGAAGGTTGGCGTCGCGCGCAAGCCCCCACCGGCCATCAGCTTCCTTACGAAACGGTCAGGGTGTAGCCACTGCGCTGGGTTACCTCGCCATTGCGGGTCCGCCAGGCAACGAACGTCGATGAGTCAAGGCGACACGACTTCGAGGATCTTGCCCCGGGTTTCGACCGTGAACAGCGCGACCACAAGCGCCCCGAACAGCGACACCAAACCGAACATCAGGAAGACGATTCCGACATTGCTGTTGGAGAGCGTGAAGCCGACGATCGTCGGCCCGACGATCGAGGCAATGCGCAGAAACGAGCTGGCCGTTCCGGTGCCGAGCGCGCGCATGCGGGTCGGGTAGGTTTCCGGGACGTAGACGTAGACCCCGGTCAACAGGAAGGCGAGAAAGAAATAGGCGATCGCACCGAGCATCAGAACTTGCGTTGGGGTGCGGTCGGCGCCGATGTACCACAAGCCGACCATGCAGAGGCCTCCGCCCAGGAATGCGAGCACGAAGCTGCCACGCCGGCCGAGTGTATCGATCAGCAACATGCAGACCAGCGGCCCGGCGAGACCGACCAAATTGATGATCAGTCCATAGCGCAAGGCCTGATCGACCGGCAGATGGTAGACGGTCCGGAAGATCGTCGGCAGCCAGGTGATGAGGCCGTAGCCGATGAAGGACGTGCAGAACGCGATCGTCCAGGCACAGAACGTGCGGCGCAGATAGATGCCCTGGAACAAATCTTTCCAGCCGGCGCGTTCGTGTGAGATGGTTGCGAGGTCGGCGTCAGGGGGCGGTGCTGTGACGGCCTCCACCCGCGCCTCGATGCCCGCCAAGGCTTCGTCCGCTTCGGCAAGCCGCCCCTGCCCGGCGAGCCAGCGCGGCGATTCCGGGATAAGCCAGCGCAAGCCTAAAGCCAGCAGCGCCGGAAGGACGCCGAGCCAGAACATCGATTGCCAGCCGAAGGCCGGCACCAGCCAGGTCGCAACGGCTGAGGTCACCGCGACCCCGATGGCAAACATCCACTGCAGCAGCAGCAGGAAGCGCCCGCGATAAGCGGCACGCGTGAATTCATTGAGGTAGGTCGCGGCGACCGGGACCTCGGCCCCGAGACCGATGCCTTGCAGCACCCGGAACCCCAGCAACGATGTGTAATCCCAGGCGAGCGCGCAGGCCGCCGAAAACAGTGCGATGATGATCAGGCTGACCTGCAAGACCCGGCGACGCCCATATTTCTCGGCCGCCCAACCCAACGCCAGAGCACCGACAAGCTGCCCGGCGAAACCGGCCGAGATCAGCAAACCGATTTCGCTCGGATTGATTTTCCAGAGGCCCACCAGAACCGGCAGAATGAATGCGATGGTCAGCGAATCAAATGCGTCGAAGAAATGCGCGACCGCGACGGTTCCTAGAATGCGCGCGTACCAGCGCGACACGGGAAGCCGTTCGATCCGGGTAATGATCTGCTGTTCCGAAAGCCCAGGCTTGTTCATTTCCTCTCCCCGAGAAAATTCTGATATGACCGACGGTGATGACACCGACGGTCGTTGCGAACCCGATATCGCGAGCGATCGCCCACGCGCAACTTGGTTTTTGCGCAGTATGCACGGAGCAGCCGCCGCCGCGCAATTTGCGCATGCGAGCTGTGCAGGTTTGAGGATTTCTTCTACGCCCCGTTGTGGAGACGCTTCATCGATGGGTCAGGACATGAATGCCGACGTCGTCATCGTAGGTGGAGGACTGGCAGGCCTCGCCGCGGGACTCACCGCTGCGGCCGGTGGAGCCCGCGTGAGCGTCCTCGAGCAAGGTGCCGACCCACGCTACCTGTGCAATTCCCGCATCACGATGGGGGTCTTTCAAATTGCCCTCAACGACATGGAGAGCGGAGCTGCCGCACTCGTTGGCGCCATCACGCAGGCGACACGCGGCCATGTCGATCCCGCGCTGGCGGAGCGCTACGCAGGTGAGGCTGCCAACTCGATTCGCTGGCTGCGCGCACAATCGATCAGGCTGATCCGCGGTGGCGCCGCCGCCGCCAACCTCGGCGTGCTGTCACCGCCGGTGCTGCGGCGGCCTGGTCTCCACTGGGAAGGCCGCGCAGGCGACGTGATGCTTCGCCAGCTCACCGGCAACCTGGAGCAACTTGGCGGCGCGCTGCACCGGGGCGTACGCGCGCGTGAGCTTGTCATGGAGGGCGGTCATTGCGTCGGTGTCGTCGCGACGCGGGGCGATGAGACGCTGCGGTGGCGCGGCGGTGCGGTGGTTATTGCCGATGGCGGCTTTCAGGCGAATCCCGACCTCGTCCGGCAGCATATCAGCAAGTCTCCCGAGAAGCTCCTGCAACGCAACGCCGGGACCGGCCGCGGCGACGGATTGCTGATGGCGCAGGCGATCGGTGCGGACGTGACGGAGCTGGAATATTTCTACGGCCATGTGCAGTCACGCGACGCCATGCACAATGCGACGCTCTGGCCCTATCCGACCATGGACTTCCCGGTTGCGGCCGGCATGGCGGTCGACGCGCAAGCTGAGCGGTTCACCGATGAGGGGCTGGCCGGCGTTGCCATCGCCAACGCAGTCGCGCGCCTCGACGACCCGCTCGGCGCGATCGCGATTTTCGACCAAGCGATCTGGGAGGCGAGTGCCAAGACCTACGTGATGTCGGCGAACCCGTTCCTGATCGACGCAGGCGGGACCCTGTTGCGGGCGGACACCATCGCGGAGCTCGCCGACCGCACCGGACTGCCAGGTGATGCGCTCGCGCGAACGGTCGCCGACTATAACCACGCCGTCGAGGCAAACGAATTCAGCAAACTCACGCCGCCGCGTTCGCTCGACCATCCACATCCGTGGGGTTCGCGCCCCATGCCCATCCGCCAGCCACCATTTGTTGCCGTGCCCTTGTGCGCGGGACTCACCTACACCATGGGTGGGCTCAAGGTCGATCCGCAGGCGCGCGTCTTGCACACGCAAGGCCAGCCAATCACGGGCCTGTTTGCGGCTGGCGGGTCGATCGGTGGGCTGGAGGGTGGTCCCTACGTTGGCTATACGGGCGGCCTCGCCAAGGCGTTGGTCTTCGGCCGCATAGCCGGAGCGAGCGCTCTCGCACTCTGCAAACCAAAATCACACTGAACATTGGCGGCCATGGATCGAACAACAAACAACTATCGGGCGATCCACTTCCTGGTGCGTCATGGACACGCTTTGGCGATTACGGTCGCCGCCGTCATCGGCTTGGGCGGGCTAGCTGCAGCGCTCGCCGGCTGGAGCTGGGCGTGGTTTCCGGCAGGGCTTCTGCTCGCCGCACTGGCCTATCTGATGTTCCGCAGCTATGCGGAAATCGTCCAAGTCATCGCCGAGACGCTGCTGCCGCGATAACCGCGTTATTGGCAAGCTCGCGTAACGCCGGCCGGTTCACTTTGTTGTTGCCGATCTTGGGGAGCGCATCCTTGATGATGATCTCGCGCGGCTGCTTGAACTTCGCGAGCGCGCCACGGCAATGCTCGGCGATGCGCGCGGGCGCGGCTGGGTCCGCCGCGCTGCCCGCCTGCAGCACGACGAACGCGATCGCGACCTCGCCATAAGCCGCATCCGGGCGCGCGACCACGGCGACTTCCGCGACCCCGCCGGCGGACATCACCGCGGCCTCGACTTCGGACGCCGAGACGCTTTCGCCGCCGACCTTGATCATGTCCTTGACGCGATCGCGGAACTGGATCCAGCCGTCCTCGTGCAAGGTCACCCGATCGCCGGTACGGAAGAAGCCGCGCGCGTCAAACGCTTCGGCCATGGCCTGCGGATTGTCGACATATTCCTGAAAGATCGCGAGCCCACGCACCGCACCGATCAACAAGTGTCCAGTCTCGCCAGGCCGGACGGTCGAGCCGTCTTCGTGCTCGATGCGCACCGTGTAGCCCGGATAAGGACGACCGACCGAAAGCACGCGCTGATCCATCGACGCATCGCCCGCAATCGCCGGAATGACCATCTCGGTCATGCCCCAACCCGTGCATCCATTGAGGCGGAAGTAGGCGTTGCGCTCCGGATCATGCCAGGCGAACAGCCATTGCCGGAATGCATGCTCAGGAACCGGTTGCCGGCGCAGGAAGCCGTCAGTTCCTGCGTGCGACGCGACCGTCGCCCGCTGCGCCAACGCCGTTGGCCAGAACCGGCTTGCTGAAAACTTCGGCTGCAGCACGACAGTGGCACCCGCCCACAGCGCCGGCACCATCGACCAGGTAAAACCAACGACATGAAACAGCGGCAGGTGCACCTGATAGATGTCGTTCTCGCGCAACCCTTGCTGCAGCGCGCCGACCTTGCCGGCCCACAGCAGGTTGGCGTGCGTCCACAGCACAGCCTTGGGCGCGGCCGTCGATCCGGTGGTGAACAGGATCATCGCCGGCGCGGTCGGATCCGGCGCACGGCGTGGCAGCGGCTCGCCGTAGAGCCGGCTGAAGCGATCCGCGGATGCAAGCGCACGACCGCTCTGCGCATCCGTCGTATCGGTCTCAGTGACTGCGATCCACTCCAGGCCACCACCCGCCTGCGCCACCCGTGCAGCCATGCTCGGCTGCGTGATCGCCGCACGCGGACGCAGCGCCTCGATAATCCGCGCGAGCTCCGGCGCAGCGAGGTGGGCGTTGCTCAACAGCGCGGTCGCGCCGAGCCACGCACAGGCAAACCGCGCCAGCACAGTCTCCGGACAGTTCTCGCAGTGAATGAGAACACGATCTCCCCCACCGATACCGCGCGCTGCGAGTCCGCCGGCAATGCGCGCCACCGCGTCGGCAAGCTCGGCGTAGGACCAGGCCCGCACCGGGCCGTCTAACGGCACCCAGATCAGCGCCGGATGCGCGCCACGCTGGCGGCCGCGCGCCTCGATCAGCGCGGCAATATCCCATCCCGCGAAGGGATGAACGCAACCGATATCCGACATCATGGCGTGGTTCCCGGCGAAGGTAACGCTCAGTCAAGTTAGCATATGGGTCGCGGAGTCTACCCTGCTCTTTGCCGGGCGTACCGACTTGAACCACTTGCCGACCCTGTTAAGGTCCCGGCCGCTCCAATAAGTCCAAAGGATAAGACGATGAAAGTAGTTGGTTTCGAGACGGACGCAGGCGCGCATCTGGGGGTGGTCGAGGGCGATCAGGTGATCGACCTCAACATCGCGGATCCCAAGCTGCCGGGCGATCTCGCGGCGATCCTGCGCCAGCACGACGGTGATCTCGCGCCGCTCGCCGATCTCGCCAAGCGCGCCCCCGCCTCCGCGCGCCGGCCACTGCACGGGTTGAAATATGCGTTGCCGGTCGCGCATCCCGGCAAGGTTGTGTGCCTCGGCCTCAATTATTTGGAGCACGTCAAGGAAGGGCCGAACCGCGACAACATTCCCAAGTTTCCGACCGTGTTCATGCGCTGCACGAGCTCGCTCACGCCGCACGAGAGCGCGATCGTGCGCCCGCGCGCGTCGGAAACCCTCGACTACGAAGGTGAGCTTATTCTGATCGTCGGCCGGCGCGCCAAACATTTGACGGCGGCGAACGCCCTCACCTGCATTGCCGGATACTCCGTCGGCAACGAGGGCTCGGTGCGCGAGTTCCAACGCAAGACCACGCAATGGGACATGGGCAAGAACTTCGATCGCACTGGCGGTTTTGGGCCCTGGATGGTGACCGCGGACGAGCTTCCCCCGGCCGCCAAAGGACTCAAACTGGAGACGCGCCTCAACGGCAAGGTCATGCAGTCGGACAACACCGCCAATATGATGTTTCCGGTGGTCGAGATGCTGGTCTATGCGACCCAGGGCATGACGCTCGAGCCGGGCGATATCATCTTCACCGGGACGCCATCCGGCGTCGGACATGCGCGCAAGCCTGACCCTGTCTGGATGCGCAACGGCGACATTTGCGAGGTCGAAATCGAAGGCGTCGGTATCCTACGCAACCCGATCGAGGACGAGAAGGCGTAGCCCGGCTCGGCATCACCACCCTCCGGATGCGAGCCACTCCTCGACAAGCTCCATCTTCTCCAGGCCGAAGAATGGCTCGCCGTCGATCATGAAGAAGGGCGAGCCAAACACGCCGAGCGCAAGGGAACGATCGACGGCGGCGCGCAGCAAACGATCGGCCTCGCCGCTGGCGAAGCCGGCCCGCAGCGCTCTGGCGTCCGCGCCGGCACCCTCCACAATCGTGACCACGGCCTCTACGGAGCCGATGTCGGTTCCCTGCTGCCAATAAGCATTAAGGATCGCCTTTGCGGCAGACTTTGCGAGCGCCGGATCGCGCGCATCGATCCAATGGAATGCGCGTCCGGCCGCGATCGGGTTCGACGGCCCCATCTCCCGCGAGCGCGCCAATGTGAGCTTATGCCGCCGCAGATAGCGCTTGAGATCGACGCCCAGATACTCGCCCTTCAGTGGGATCTGCGTGAGCGGCGGCAGCCCCATCACCTTGAGCACGCTGATCCCGAGCAGCATCGAATGCCAGCGGCATTCTCGACCGTACTTTCGCGCCAGCTCGTCGACGCGCAAGCTGGCCAGATATCCGAACGGCGAGATGAAATCGAAGTAGAAATCCAAGTTGGCTGGCATTTCTAGGCCTTGTGGTCGCTGGTCGGCGCGGCCAATATGGGCTCACCATCCCGCTCTCGCGAGCGGAAAAATCGCGCCGGGCGCAAAGCCTGGCCTTCCGGAGGAAACCTATGCCATCGACAATCGCTCAGCATGTGTTTGACCGTCGCACGGTACTCAAAGGCGCTGCCGCAGCAGGCGCCCTGCAGGTCGCGTCCCCGTTCATCATCGCGGCGCGCGGCGAGACGCCGATCCGCATCGGCATGGTCGATCCGTTCACGGGCGTCTATGCCGCCGTCGCCCAGAACGAACTGATCGGTGCGAAGCTGGCCGTCGAGCAGATCAATGCCAAGGGCGGTGTGTTGGGACGTCCGATCGAGCTGCTGGTGGAAGACTCCGCAAACGACGTCGGCACCGGCGTTCAAAAAACCCGCAAACTGATCGAGCGCGACCAGGTCTCATTCATCATTGGCGACGTGAATTCCGGCATTGCCCAGGCCATGGCCCAGGTCACCGCCGAGAAGAAAGTGCTGCACGTCGTCTCCGGCGGCCATACCGACAGCATTACCGGCAAGGATTGCAAGTGGAACGTCTATCGCGTGTGCAACACCACGCGCATGGAAGCAAATTCCGTG
>JAFAXD010000061.1 GCA_019241285.1 Xanthobacteraceae bacterium
GAACAACACCAGCCAATTGGCCACGGTGCCAAACTTGTCGTTCGCCCAATCGATCGCGCTGCTCAGCTTCAGCAGAATGTGCACTTGCCCTCGTTCCCCTTGAGCGCGGGCCGGATTGCGTCCGGCTGCTCCCGCGCTGCGTGCGGCGCTTCCCGGCCGCTCGCTGCGAGCTTAATCCGAATGCGCCTTGGCGCGTCAATGGAAACTTGGATAAGTCGCCGGTCTGACGGGGCTTTTGCCTGTTCGACTTTGGTCGAATATGAATTCTGACCTCATCCTGAGGAGCCCGAGCGAAGCTCGGGCATCTCGAAGGATGGCCAAGAAGCAGCCTTACCTGGTGGCCGTCCTTCGAGACGCTTGGTCCCCTAGGGGGACCAAGCTCCTCAGGACGAGGGCTGCAAGGGAGGCGCGGTGCTCAGCCGCCCGTCACGCTCATGTGGCGCGCGACCGCGGGGCGCTGGTGGCGCCGGTCAATGACAAAGTCGTGGCCCTTCGGCTTGCGGCTGATGGCTTCGTCGATGGCCGTATAGAGCAGGTCGTCGCTCTCCGATGCGCGCAGCGGTTTGCGCAGGTCGGCGGCATCCTCCTGGCCGAGGCACATGAACAATGTACCTGTGCAGGTGACCCGCACCCGGTTGCAGGATTCGCAGAAATTATGCGTGAGCGGCGTGATGAAGCCAAGCCGGCCGCCGGTCTCCGCGATCCGTACGTAGCGCGCTGGTCCGCCGGTATGGTAGTCGATCTCGTTGAACGTGAACCGCTGGGCGAGGCCGGCCCGCACCATCGAGAGCGGCAGGTACTGATCGAGTCGGCCGGCCCCAACGTCGCCGAGGGGCATGACCTCGATCAGGGTGAGGTCCATGCCGAGCCCATGCGCCCATTCGATCAGCCTGACGAACTCATCCTCGTTCACCCCCTTAAGTGCGACCGCGTTGATCTTCACCGCGAGTCCGGCCGCACGCGCGGCCTCGATGCCGTCCAGGACCTTGTGCAGGTCGCCCCAGCGGGTGATGGCGCGGAACTTGTCGGGATCGAGTGTGTCGAGCGAGACGTTGATCCGCTTGACGCCGACATTCGCGAGGTCCTGGGCGTATTTCTGCAACTGCGAGCCGTTGGTGGTCAGCGTCAGCTCATCAAGCGCGCCGGATTGCAGATGCCGGCCGAGGGAGGATACCAAAGTCATGATCCCACGACGCACCAGCGGCTCGCCGCCGGTCAGGCGCAGCTTGCGCACGCCCTTGGCGATGAAGGCCGAACACAGGCGGTCCAGTTCCTCCAGCGAGAGCAGGTCCTGCTTGGGCAGGAATGTCATGTCCTCGGCCATGCAGTAGACGCAGCGGAAGTCGCAGCGGTCGGTGACCGAAACGCGCAGGTACGTAATGGCGCGCGCGAACGGGTCGACCAGGGGGGCCGGGGTCGTCCTGCCGCTGACCTTCGCTATGCCGTCCAGTGCCAACATTCGCGCCACGCGATTTTGCTACCGTAACCGAGCATATATAGTCCCTCCGCGCTCCCGAGGGGAGGCCACTTTAGGCGAATAAAATCATGGCATTGGGACCAAGTACCCGCGACGTCTGGCCAACCGAGCTGCGGCTCCGCAAGGACCGCCGTCATCTCGCCGTCAGCTTCGACAATGGGGAGAGTTTCGAGCTCTCCGCCGAATATCTGCGGGTGCGAAGCCCAAGCGCCGAGGTGCAGGGTCATGCACCCACGGAACGCAAGACGGTGGCCGGTAAGAAGAACGTTGCCATCCTGGAAGTCCAGCCGGTTGGAAACTACGCGGTGCGGTTGGTGTTCGATGACCTGCACTCGACCGGCATTTTCAGCTGGCCCTATTTGCGCGAGCTCGGTCAACGGCACGACGCCTATTGGGGCGAATACCTTGAGGAACTGACCGCAAAGGGGCTCTCGCGATAGCGCCCCGCGCATGTCTCCCGGCGGACATCTGGCCTGTGTTATGTAAAGCGAGTCGGGGCTGAAAATAATCATCACGGAGGGACATCATGCGCAGATTGGTTCAGCACGCGGCCATTGCCGCGTGCGCAGGCGTGCTTGGAATGGCCTTCATCAATACAGCCGGTGCTCAGCAGGCGCAGTCTGATCGCGGCAAGTACCTGGTCTCCATCGCTGGCTGCAACGATTGCCACACGCCGGGTTATTTCTTCGGCAAGCCGGATATGAACCGCTACCTGGGTGGATCCGAGGTCGGCTTTGAAATTCCGGGGCTGGGCGTGTTCCACGGCCCGAACCTCACGCCCGATCCCGATACGGGTCTCGGCAACTGGAGCGTCGGCCAGATTGTCACCGCCCTGCAAACCGGCAAGCGGCCGGACGGGCGCGAACTCGCCCCGATCATGCCGTGGCGTGCGTTTGCCAATCTCACCAAGGATGACGCAACGGCCATCGCGGTGTTCCTGAAGTCGCTTCCGCCGGTGAAGAACAAGGTGGCAGGTCCGTTCGGTCCCAATGAAAAACCAACCGAGTTCGTCATGAAGGTGGTGCCGGGCGAGGGGAAGAAATAATCCGGCCAGTGCAGATCTCATATGGATGAAGACCAGGGGCGGGCCGCCCGGGCCGCAGGTGGCGAGACCGCAGCCGGGGAGGGCAACCTCCTCGTGCTCGCCATTATGGCGCTTGTGGTTGGCGCCGCCTCCGGTCTGATCGGTGCGCTGTTCCGCCTCACGTTGATCTGGTGCGACGGCCTGCGCGACCAATGGATCGCGTGGGCCCGGACCGGAAGCTTCGCGGGCCTGCTGATCGTGATCGGCGGGACCGCGGCGGCCGTCGCAATCGCCGCCTGGATTGTGCGGCGGATCGAGCCGCACGCCTCCGGGAGCGGCATTCCGCATGTCGAGGCGGTCCTGCACGGCGACTTGCCGCCGGCGCCGGCGCGTCTGATGCTCGTCAAGTTCATCGGCGGCGTTCTCGCCATCGGCTTTGGCCTCGCGCTCGGCCGCGAGGGACCGAGCGTGCAGATGGGCGCCAACGTGGCGAACTGGATTGGACGGTTGGCCCGGAGAAGCTGGCCTGACTGTCGCGTCCTGCTCGCGGCCGGTGCCGGCGCCGGGCTCGCCACCGCGTTCAACTCACCGATCGCCGGCGCTGTGTTCGTGTTGGAAGAGCTGGGACGCAAATTCGAACTGCGCATCGCCATCGCGGCGCTTGGGGCTTCGACCGCCGCTATTTCGGTTGCGCGCCTCTTTCTCGGCGATGCGCCCGATTTCCAAGTGCAGACGTTTGCCAACGTGTCGCCTCCAACCATCCTGCTCTACATCGCACTAGGTGCGATCGCCGGACTTGCGGGGGTCGCTTACAACCGCACACTTCTTGGCGCGCTTGCTGTGTCCGACCGGCTTGCCCGCTATCCGGTCGAGGTGCGCGCGGCGTTCGTCGGCGGCGGCGTCGGCGCGCTCGCCTTCTTCGCCCCCGGGCTTGTCGGCGGTGGCGATCCTCTGACGCAGGCGGCGCTCGCCGGCGTACCGGCGCTCGCGATCCTGCCGGCGCTGTTCCTATTGCGCTTCTATCTTGGCGCGGTCTCCTACGCTGCCGCGACGCCGGGCGGGCTGTTTGCACCGCTGCTTGTCCTGGGTGCCCAGCTCGGCTTGTTTTGCGGCATTCTGTTCGCCCGCTGGTTTCCCGGGCTCGACATTACGCCGGAAGCGTTTGCGGTGGTCGGCATGGCCGCACTGTTCACCGCGATCGTGCGCGCACCGCTCACCGGCATCGTCCTCGTCATCGAAATGACGGCGGCATTCGTGTTGCTGCTGCCCATGCTCGCCGCGTGCTTTGCAGCGATGCTGGTCGCGACATTATTGCGCGACGAGCCGATCTACGATTCGCTGCGCGAACGCACCATGCGCAGCGCCACCGGACGATAATCACTCAAATCACGTGGGAAAAAGGGACGACGAATGGCTTGGATCTATTTGATTGCTGCTGGACTATTCGAGGTCGGTTGGCCGGTTGGACTGAAATGGGCGCAGCTGCCCGATAAGATCATCGTCGGCATCATCGTTGCGGTCGTCTGCATGGCCGTGAGTGGCTGCTTGTTGTACATGGCGCAGAAGGAAATCGCCCTTGGCACGGCTTATGCGGTGTGGACCGGCATCGGCGCCGCCGGCACGTTCCTGCTCGGCGTCTGGGTCTTTGGTGATCCGTCAAACCTCGTCCGCTATCTGGGCGTCGGGCTGATCATCGCCGGCGTGGTGACGCTCAAGCTCGCGCACTGACTTGCGGCCGTCTGTATATCGAGCAACCTGGATCGAAGGCGCTTTCGAGGACGTGATCGCCGGCAGTCATCAGGTTCCCGGCGCCGCGTGGTCACTCGGCAAGACGCTGGTCGGCCACGCAATCCGGGCGAGCGCATAGATGACGTTTTTGCCATAGGTGACAGCCGGCGCGGGATCGCCGCTCCTGATCACAAATGACGCTCATCCACACACCTGCTGCTGCCCCTCCTCGGTGCCTCGCATAGATGACGTCGTTCACATAGATGACGTCCTTGCCCATAGTTCATCACCTGTATTCTCGACCCAAGGCCGGATGAACATGGCCGGCAGCGACAGCGCCCGGTGCGATGCTGCCCGATTTCTCCTTAGATGACGGATCAGACTCGTCATTGCGAGGAGCGAAGCGACGAAGCAATCCAGCGCGGCGGTTCACAGTTGATTGCGCGACCGGGAGTCTCTCTCTGGATTGCTTCGCTTCGCTCGCAATGACGGATCTGCCATAGATGACCTTTTCTTCTTAGATGACATAGATGACAGCGGCGAGCCAATCTCCACCCGGACTTGAGTTCGCTCACCCGCTCTCCAAGTCCGATCGAAAATCTGATTCAAATTTCAAACAGCCCGACGCGTTCGCGCGTCATTTTGCAACGTCGGCGCATAATTCATTTTGTTATGGATATGTCAAAACCTATTCGCCGTCCGAGACCCAAGCCAACGAAGGTTTACATCGGTTCCTTGGACCCTCATGGCTTTAGTCGGAGCACCGGGTGACCATACATGACCAACGCGCCGACCCTTATCCTGCGCAACGGTAAGATCATCACCGTCAATAGCCGGTTCGAGATCGCACAAGCCCTCGCCATTCGGGATAGCCGCATCCTGGCCGTCGGAACCGACGCGGAGATCGCGCCGCTCATCACTCCGTCGACTCGCGTCATTGAGCTGGCTGGACGGGCCGCGATACCGGGCCTGATCGACGCCCACGCCCATATGGACCGGGAAGGGTTGAAGCAGGCGTTGCCCTCGCTGGGAGGCGTGCGCAGCATTGATGACGTTCTGACCCGCGTTGCGGCCCTGGCCCGCGATCGGGCGCCCGGCGAGTGGATCGTGACCATGCCGCTGGGCGATCCGCCGGAATTTGAGGGAATGCCTGGCGCGTTGCGGGAGGGACGATTCCCGAATCGCTGGGAGCTCGATCAGGCTGCTCCCGATAATCCGGTATTCATCAAGCCGGGCTGGGGCTATTGGCGCGTGACGCTTCCGCTGGTCGGGATCGCCAACAGCCGGGCGCTCGCTGCCGCGGGCATCGGCAAAACAACAAGATCGCCGGCCATGTCGCTCGAAATCGATCGCGACGCGGATGGCACGCCAACTGGCATCTTCCGTGATTTCAACTTCATGCCCATCCTTGAATTGACGCTGTTTCGCGGAGTGCCTGGTTTCGATCTGGCCACGCGGGTGCGCGCGCTCACGGCGTCGATGCGCATCTACAACAGTTTTGGCACCACCGGGGTGTTTGAAGGCCACGGCGTCAATGCCGATGTGATTGCTGCCTACCAGCGTGTGCACGCGGACGGTCCGACGGTGCGCGCGACACTGATGTTCAGCCCGGCTTGGCATACGACCAATGCCGACGATATCGCGGCCACAATCCGCGATTGGGGGCGTTGGCTCGCCGGCCGCGGCTTGGGGGACGAATGGCTGCGCGTGCAGGGCCTGTTCGCTGAAATCGACACGTCAGCGGAGCATGCGCTGCGCAAGGCCGCATTTCCCAATACCGGCTGGGCCGGTTTCAACTATGCGGGCTTGCCGGCCGAAGCCGTGAAAGCGCTTCTCCTTGAATGCGCCCGCAATGGCATCCGGGTGGAGGTGATCGGCACGGCGTTGCTGGAGACGCTGGCGGACGTTTCGCGCGCCGCACCGATTACCGGTCAGCGCTGGGTGCTCGCGCACGTTGACGCCCTCAACGCGCGCCAACTTGATCTGGTGCGCGATCTCGGGCTTTGCATCACGACCCACACCAACGCGGCCATTTACAAGCGCGGTGCCGCCTTGCGCGACAGGTTTGGTGCGGCGCGCCTCAATGACTTGGTGCCTCTGCGCCGCCTGCTCGGCACCGGGGTGCCGGTAGGGCTCGCAACCGACAACGTGCCGGTCTCGCTGTGGCATCCGATCTGGCAGGTTGTGGCGCGCATCGACCGCACCACCAATGCACCGATTGCGCCGGAGCAGGCGCTCACGCGCGAGGAGGCGCTGCGCTGCGCCACGATGGGCGGTGCCTACCTGAGTTTCGAGGAGGACCTCAAGGGGTCGCTCGAACCTGGTAAACTCGGCGACGTCGTGGTGCTCTCGCAGGATCCGTTGACTTGTCCTCTCGCGGATCTACGCGATACGGTCGCCGAGATGACGATCGTTGGCGGCGAGGTCGTGTTCGATCGGGCGTGAGCGCAGCGCCGGGAGGGTAGTACATGGCAGTTCGAGCAGGCCGGCAATTGCTGGCAATCCCCGGCCCAACCAACATTCCCGACGAAGTGCTGCAGGCGATGCACCGTCCTGCGGTCGACATCTACGCAGGACCGCTGATCGCGCTCACGGACAGTTTGTTGCAGGATCTCGTGAAGTTGTTCGCGACCGCGGGCAGATCCTACATCTACATCGCGAATGGGCACGGGGCGTGGGAAGCGGCGCTGACCAACGTTCTGTCCAAGGGCGACAAGGTCCTTGTCTTGGAAAGCGGCATGTTCGCCTTGTCATGGGGCGATGCTGCCAAACGTCTCGGTGTCGACGTCGAGGTGCTTGCCGGCGACTGGCGACATGCCGTGCGGCCCGAGCAGGTCGAAGCCCGCCTGCGCCTAGATGCCGGCGCCACGATCAAAGCGATTCTCGCAGTTCAGATAGATACCAGCACCGGTGTGCTGACAGATATCAAGGCGATCGGCGAGGCGATCAAGACGGTCGGGCATGATGCGCTGTTCATGGTTGATACCGTTGCCTCGCTCGCCTGCGTCCCGTTTGCCATGGATGCGTGGGGCGTGGACGTTGCCATGGCGGGCTCGCAGAAAGGCCTGATGACGCCCCCTGGCCTTGGTTTCGTGGCTGCCGGCGAGCGCGCCCGCGCGCCGCACCAGAGAGCGGATCTGCGGACACCCTACTGGGATTGGAGCGTGCGCGATGGCGAGTCGCACTATCAGAAATATGCCGGCACGCCACCCGAGCAGCTCTTGTTTGCTCTGCGCCAGGCCCTCGACATGTTGTTCGACGAAGGGCTCGACAACGTCTTCCTGCGCCACCAGTTGCTGGCCGAGGCCGTGCGCCGTGCGGTTTCGATCTGGCAAAAAGGAAAAAAGATTGATTTCAACGTCGCGGATGCCGCCCAGCGTTCCAACACGGTGACGACCGTGCTGCTTGGAGAGGGGTTCGACCCGCGTCTTCTACACGATTACTGCAATTTCAAATGCGGGGTCGCGCTTGGACGCGGACTTGGCAAGCTGAACGGCAGAGCCTTCCGCATCGCCCACATGGGTCACATCAATGCGCCCATGATCCTCGGTACGCTCGGCGTCATCGAGATGGCGCTGCGCGCTTTAGACATTCCCCACGGTGGCGGGGGCGTAGAAGCTGCGATCGAATGGCTGACTGACAGTGTAAAGGCTTAGACGCCAGAAATTGCTGTCGCCGGTAAGAATCCGGCGACAGTAAAGCTTCCTAATACAGCGAAGCAGCGTAAATGGGATATCTCAACGCGATCAGTCGGTCGCCTTGCGTACCGCGTCCTTGACGTCGCCGGCCGTATTGTGCGCCGAGCCCTTCGCCTTGTCGATCTTGCCTTCCGCTTCCAGTTTGGTATCGCCCGTGATCTTGCCGGCGGCGTCCTTGATGGCGCCCTTCGCCTTATCTGCAGCGCCTTTCACGTGTTCCCGATCCATAAGCAGCTCCTTTGACGTTTAGCTGACCTACCAACGTATCGGGCCACTCGTTGTTCCGTTCCATTTAGGGGTGGCCGTGCGCTCGTGAGGAACAAGCCGTCTGCTGTGTCGTTGATCCGTCAATGGGGCTCCATTTTGGGTGGCATGCATGCAGCAAGGCATGTGGAGATTCGCGCTCATGTGCGCGGTCGCGGGATTTGCGGCACCGAGTGAAGCAGGCCAGGATAATCAGGGCCGAGCGAAGGAGGCACGGCACAGCCTCACGGGCGTCGCATCGATTTACGACCATACATCGGGCTCACATACCGCCAGCGGGGAACGCTTACATGAATCCGCATTGACCGGCGCCCATCCGTCACTCCCCTTCGGCACAGTCGTCGAGGTGAGCAACAAATACAATGGGCGCAAAGTGCTGGTGCGGATCAATGACCGCGGCCCCTTCGTACGCGGTCGTGTCATCGACCTGACCCCTGCAGCAGCGGGCGCGCTGCAGTTCCATGGAACGACCGAAGTTTCGCTCCGGGTGGTCGGTAATCATGAATAGGTGTGCTTTGTCAGCTCGCCGAAATATTGCGGCAGCCACAACAGGATTCCGAGCGCAGCCCAGATGGCGGCACCGAGAAAGAACGGCCGGAAGCCATACGAGAACAGTGCCGGCCCGGCATAGTCGCGCCGGCGCCGCAGCGCTGCTGGAATGCTTGCCTGTTGGTAGCCATTCAGATCGGCCCTGACGCGGTTGCATGTTGGAAATCGCGTTCACCACATGTGCCAAGTCGCTGCCGCTCGGCGCAGTTCCGCTGGTGTTCCGACGGCAATGTCGAAAGGAAGCCCCGCCACTGGGGCATGTTGGCAACAACAGGATTGCCCGTCTCGGCATGCGGGACATTGCGCTGGATCAAACCGTCCAGATCCCTTGGCCGAATGGGTCCGCGTGATCAGAAGCCCTCGGTTGCGGAGCCCTTGAATGGAACCAGCGACGGCCACGCACGGCGTAGCGCGTCCAGCCCATCGCGTCGGATCTGACTCAGCCGCTTGAGCCAAGCCGGAAGGCGCGTGCTTGATGTCACTTGGGCGAGCGCCCGCAGGGGATCCCGGCGCAGGAGGGGCGCTTCGATCCAGTGATAGGACGCGAATGCCACGACAACAATCAGTACAAGAGCTGGGAACCGTCCGATGTGGAACGACTTTGCCACCGCGAATAGCGGGATATGCCACAGATAAAGCGAGTATGACGCGTCGCCGAGGCGCACGATCGGTTTCGGAAAGACGATGATCCCGCGCCGCTCCCAGCCGACGTATGCATAAAGGCAAAAGGCTGCGCCTGCACCGAACGTCAGGAGGCGGGACACCGGTGCGATCGTGGCGATTTGCACGAACCAGTACTCGCCTGCGCCGAACAGCAACAGACCGATGATCCAGGCGCTGAGCTCGTAACGAATGAGATTGCGCGCGTTCAACCAGGCGACGCCACACCCAAGTGCGAATTCGAGCGACTGCGCATTGACGGGGAATGTACCATTCGGACCGGTCACGATGACCAGAACAACCTGCGCCACGATCCAGATAGCGAGTGTGCGATAAAATCGCTCGGGAGGGCTGACGAGCAGCACGAAGGCGACGGACGCGTAGAAATAAAGTTCAAACACCAGCGTCCATGCTTGAGGCAGGTGGCAATTGTCGGTTGTTGTCAGAAGAACGTAGTCGAGTGCCGGTTCATGGCAGCTCATCCACGGTGCCCAGCTGATGCCATACACACTCATCAGCACGGAAAAGCCCAGCACGATCCAATAGAGCGGAAAAATGCGCCACCAGCGGCGCACCAGGAAATGCAGGGCGCCGGTTCGCGGGCGCGCCGCGACCTGGCACATGATGAAGCCGGAAATGACGAAAAAGATATCGACGCCCGACACACCGAGCGTCGCGAACGCGCCAGGCACATACATCAGGCTGCCGAAATGCGGAATGACGACGAGCGACGCCGCGAGTGCGCGCAGTCCTTGCACGTTCTTGTACAGCATCCCCCGCCCCAATTGGGCTGCCCGGCCTCGAGCTGTCAGGCGACAGCGCAGACCTCAGGCAACCACCCCGTCCGCGGACCGTGGAGCATCATTGTGTCTTTATCGCGCCAATGAGCCACCCACAGGCCATTGATATTGAAGGCCTTTACGGCAGCCGACGCCAATGCGCGGGAAGATCCGAGCACAGGCTACGGGTCAATGAGGACGCCAGGATTGAACAGCCCCTGCGGGTCCAGGGCCTTCTTCGCCGCGCGTAACGCCGCGGCGAAGAGCGGCGGGCGTTGCCGGTCGTACCACGGCCGATGATCACGCCCGACCGCGTGGTGGTGGGTCACGGTGCCGCCATTCGCAATCACGGCATCGAGCGCCGCGCTTTTGATGGCGCGCCATTGCGCATCGAGCTTGCCCGGTTCGCCGAGCGCGTGGAACGTAAAATAGGGCGCGGGCCCGTCCGGATAGACGTGCGTGAAGCGGCAGGTGACCTCGCCCTTGCGGCCGGTTGCAGCAAGGATCGCCTCGGCGGTCGCGGTCTTGATGGCGTCGTGAAAACCTTCAAAGCGGTCCCACGTGATCGACGTCTCGAACGTATCATTGATCACGCCGCGCAGGATCAGCCGTTCCATGGCGTAGGGCATGCGAATGAAGGCATTGCGCCACACGCCGGCGGCACCCTCCCGGTGCGATTCGGCGCCGGTTGTCTCGGCCATCCCGCCGTGATCAGCACAGCATTCACGTGCCCGCTTCATCCACGGAGCGACATCGTGGTCAGCCGATTCGAAGGCCAGCACCATGATGGCGACCGAGCCGTCCGCCGCGCCTGTGTTGTAGGCCTCGATCGGATCGAGGATACGGCAGTTCGAAGGGTAGAGGCCGGCCTGAGAGATGGCGCGCACTGCGCGCGCCGCGGAGAAGAAATCGTTGAAGCGCACGGCGCCGCCGTCGCGAAATGTCGGGCGGTCCTGCAGGCGCATCCACGCTTGCGTGATGACGCCAAGAATTCCTTCCGAACCGATCATCATGCGGTCCGGACTGGGGCCTGCGCCGGACCCCGGCAGGCGGCGGCTTTCGATCGCGCCTCGCGGCGTGACCGTCCGCAGCGATTCAACAAAATCGTCAATGTGTGTATAGAGCGTCGCAAAGTGCCCACCGCCGCGCGTCGCGATCCAGCCGCCGAGCGTCGAAAACTCGAAGCTCTGCGGGAAATGACGCAGCGTGAGACCGTGCGGGCGAAGCTGCGCTTCGAGCGCGGGGCCGTATGTGCCGCCCTCGATCAATGCCGCGCGCGAGGTTTTGTCCAGTTCCTTCACTTTGTCCATGCGGCGCAAGTCGATGGTGACCGCGCCGCGATGGCCGTCGCGCTTGGGTTCAACACCGCCGACCACGCTCGACCCGCCGCCGAACGGGGTCATGGTTGCGTCCTCGCCTCCGGCCCAATCGAGCACGGCGATGAGCTCCGCTTCGTCGCCCGGATAGGCGACCACATCGGGTGCGGCTGCATAGTCGCGCGCCAGGCCGCGGCAGAGCTCGGGGTAGGATTTGCCGTAGGTGTGAGCGACGCGATCGTAATGGTCGCTGGTACAGAAGGGGAGCGAGGCAGGCGCCGTGACGCGTGGCGCTGCGAGCTTGATCTCATCAAGGGGCGGCGCGCTCGTGCTTTGCTTGAGCTCCGTGCCAAAGCGGGCTTGCGCCCGGGCCAGCACGAAGGCCTCTTCTTCCGCTGACAGGCCTTCGCCCTCGCGACCCCAACCGAAGTGCTTCAACCGCGCTGCTGACATTTGTTCTCCCGACGTTTCCGCGGTTCGACAATATCAGGTTTGCGGAAACGGACGGCAGCCGCTTGTGCCGGCGAGCACGGGCAATCAACGTTCGTTCGACCGATGATGGTCGGGCTCAGCCGACCGCCATCTTGCGAGCGCGCGTTCGGGCCAGCTTTGCCTGGCGCGGGGACTTACGACTGCCGTCCTGCTTTGCGGTTGTTCGTTTCACGCGGGGCATGGAGGCCATAGAGGCCATGAGTAGTTCCCGTTCGGCCGCCAGCCAGTGTGCGCCCGCTTCTCCCTCGGGCCGTCCGAGCGCGTCCCAAATCTCGTAGGCGCGCTGGCGTATGCGTGTCTCCAAAGCCTGGTCCATGGCCGTGCCTCCCATCAATGGCGAGGCTCGATCCATTAGCCGGTTATGGTTAGCGAAAGGTTGATGAGCGCTTCGAGGGACCTATAAGTACTGCCCGCCATTCGCCCAGATCGCAAACCTGAAGAAATGTTTCAGCTGGTCGCGGTGGCGCCGGTGCATGGACTGGGTTTCGATGAATGTGGCCAGGATCGATCTGGCCAAGGTCGCATCGTAGCCTTTGCGTTCCAGGCGCGCCACGCGGGCGGTCTGTTCAAAGATATGCTTGTCGCCTCGGTCCAATAGAGCTTCGGCTTCAGTCAGTTCCTGGCGGACAATGTCGTTGATCAGACCAGAAACCCCAGCGGACTTAACCTCGCTTGGGCGGATGTTCAAAGCCTCGGTGAACGGCAGGTCGAGGACGACCCGGCCAAGAACATCCCGGACCTCGAAGCGGGCGTGACCGGGACTGCAGCCGCCGCGACAAGACTCCGCCCATAGGTCGATGGCCGTCCGGTGCGCCTCCAGGTATGCGGTCTCGAAGTCGGGCAGGTCGATGCCAACATCGTCCTGCTCGAGGGCACCGTCCTCATCGCGCAAATCAAAGAAGAACAGGGGCATGGCAGGTCGCTCACCCGACCAGTCTAGCACTTATCGAAATCGTGCGCAGCCATTGGCTCCGCCGCTCGTATCCAGCCAGACACGGGGCTTGGCGTGGAGGAAATGGCCGGATGCCTCGTCAACCCGCGGCAAGTCGGACTAGTTCCGGTGGCTGTTTGACCCAGGTCAACCCAAAGACGCGGCGTCCGCTCAACAATATCAGATCGCAAGTGCGAAGGCGGAAGCTGCCGTCGGGCAGGGAACCGATAAATTGGCTACGGTTTATTACGAGACAGTTGCGGGTGATCAACATGCGCACGCGAGCCCAGTGGTACAAGGCCAAAGCCGAGCAATGCTCGGAGCGCGCCAAGGCTGCGCCTGACCCAGAGACCAAGCGAATTTATGAAAACATGGCGCAGGAGTGGGTCGACCTCGCCAAGCGTGCGCAACAGGCGGGTGATGGCGCTTAGCATAAACGCGTCGCCAGCCGGGCTTTTAGGAAACGGGTAACCGCAAATTCAATCACCACTGGATACCATTCGGCAAAGATGAGACCGTTGGTCATCGGGGGGACTTGCTCATGACCGACATCGGCTGGACCATCATAATTGCTAGCGTTGTTGTTTGTTTCGTCTTTCTGCTGCGCGAGCTGGTTCACGTCGACCAGTGTCGTGAAGTACGCGAACAGAAATCAGGCTGATCCCCTCTATTCGAGCGTTGTGCGGAGACCGCCGCTCACCAGTCGAGGAACTCTTCGCAATCCGGAGGATTGTGCACGCGAGCGCTGAGCTCAAGCTGCGGCGGCGCCCCACAAGCGCGCCGGCCGCGGTAGGCACTGCTCCGGAGTAAGCGACGTGAGTATGGACGAGCGATTTGCCCGCGCGCTCGGCGCGGGCGTGCTCGAATGCTGGGGCCAGCTGCCCCAGGACATCCAGCACGCCATCTTCGAAGCGGCTGTGCTCGCCGGTCATCACGACGAGCGGGACGAAGCTCTGCGCGAGCAGCTCGCGGTTTTCCTGCACGACAACCATCCTCGCACCATAACGCACACGTGAGCACGGCCGCCGCAGAACCCAAGAACCGCCGAACGCCGCTCTGGCTGGCCCTGACAGCGGGTGCGGTTGCGGGCGCCTTCTCACGATCAAGCGTTCAGCCGTCACGTTCACATGCGTCCGGACCAGGGCGTTTGCGCGAGCGAGAACCCGAGCGCATCACGCGGCCTGTCTCCGGTGCCGCCAAAGATCCGAGCGAGGTCTCGCCGCGAGGCTGGAGGGTGATCCTCACGTCGCTGTGGCGGAGTTTCAACAAAGACCGTGTCCTCGCGCTCGCGGCAGGCGTCGCGTTCTACGCCATCCTGGCAATCTTCCCGGCGCTGGCCGCTATGGTCGCGCTCTACGGCCTGTTTGCCGATCCGACCACCATCGCCGCCCACCTGGACACGATGAGCGGCGTGGTCCCGGGCGGCGGGATAGACGTGCTGCGCGACCAGCTCACGCACGTATCGTCCGCCGGCCAAAGCACACTTGGAATAACGTTTTTGATCGGACTTGCCGTCTCACTCTGGAGCGCGAACTCGGGAATGAAGGCTTTGTTCGATACCCTCAATCTCGTGTTCAAGGAGGAAGAGAAGCGCGGGTTCATCATGCTGAACGCGATCTCGCTCGCCTTTACGGTGGGGATGATCGTGTTTGCCCTCCTGGCGCTAGGGGCCATCGTGGTCGTGCCGGTCGCATTCAGCTTCTTCGGCCTGCAGGGCATCGCCGACACACTCATCTCCTACCTGCGCTGGCCGGTTTTGCTCGTCATCGTCGGCCTGATGCTGTCGGTAATCTATCGTTTTGGGCCGAGCCGTGAGGAGCCGCAGTGGCATTGGATCACGCTGGGGAGTGTGTGCGGCTCGCTGCTATGGCTCGCGGCCTCGGTGCTGTTCTCGTGGTACGCGGGCAACTTCGGCAGCTACAACAAAACCTATGGCACACTGGGTGCGGCGATCGGCTTCATGGTCTGGATCTGGATCTCGGTGATCACGGTGCTGCTCGGGGCGGAGCTCGACGCGCAGGGGGAGCAGAAGGCCGGAGCGCGGCAGCATACGTCGGGGCCCTGACGGCGGCCCGCTGCTTACCTGCAAACACGCGATCAGCTTATCGCAACGCGACCGCAGGTTGGCGGTCCCGGTTTGCAACCAGCCTCGCACACCTGTCCAGGAACTAATGACTGCGATGCTGGTTCTTTCTGCGTGGAGGACAGCACAGCAATGGACGCGCATCAGACACCGCACAACACTCAGTCATCTGCGAATTCGCCATCTGGCGGCAGCAGCTTCACCGACAAAGCCAATGAGGCCGCTCGCAAGGCCGGCGAGACAGCCCAGCAGGCGCAAAATCAGGCCAGAGAAGCCATATCCAATCTGTCATCGCATGCGGCGGGCACCGTGAAAGAGCTCTTGAACAATCAGGTCAATACGGGTGCCGACTTCGTCAGCGATATCGCGCATTCAATTCATTGTGCGGCCGATGACCTTAATCACACCGCGCCGCAACTGGGAGAGTTTGCGCACGAGGCCGCGCGCCAGGTCGATGCGTTCGCGACCCGGATGCGGGAAAAGCCGGCCGACGAGCTTTTCGCGGATGCGTCAGACTTTGCCCGTCGTCAGCCCGCCATTGTGTTTGGTGCTGCTGCGGTGCTCGGTTTTGCGATGTTCCGCGTCTTCAAGGTCGGCGCCCAGACATCGTACGAATCCTCTTATGGACACTCCTCTCCTGGCCATTCCTCTTCCGGACCTGGGCAATTTGCGCAGCCGGGGAACTGGCCGCAGAGCGGGGGCTCGGATGAGGTTTGGCGAAACCAGTAGTTTGGCGTGACGGGGTAAGCCCGCCTCCTGCTGCAGAAGGAATTTGGTTGCAAATGACCTCCGAGGCATTGGGAAAAACCGGACTGGCACGCTCGCTGGCAGATGTCCTCGGGGACATCTCCGAGCTGTTGGCCAAACAAATTCAACTGGCCAAATTCGAGGTCATGGCCAACATCGGCCGCGGCGTGCGCGCCGCCGTCTGGGCCGGGGCAGCAGCCTTCTTGTTGCTGCTTGCGGCCATTCTGGTGGTTGAAGCGCTGGTACTGGGAATTGCGAGCGCAGGTATCGCGCTGCACTGGGCCTGTCTCCTGGTTGCGGCGCTTTTGGTGATCATTGGCGGAGCGTTGCTGATGTACGCGCGTTCGGCAGGAGCCAACGCCCTAGTCCCGGAACGCAGCCTCAGACAAGTGAACAGAGATATCAGCATCGCGAAGGAGCAGCTGAAATGAATCGTAGCCAATTTGTTGATTCTTATGGACAGCCGGTCGATTGGTTGGTTGGCACGGCTAAGCAGAACCCTGAGGCATTCTTGGTCCTGGCAGCCGGCGCCGCACTGCTGATGCGCCGGCGTGGGTCGACATCGCCGCGCACGCCCGACTACAGTCGCATGCACGACTGGGACCGGGACAATGGCGGCAACGGAGAAGGAAGGGCGAACCAGGCCGCAAATCGCATCAGGGAGACCGCGGGCCAGTACGCTTCGTCGATGTCCGAGCAGGCCAACCGCGTCGCCCGAGCCGCCGGTGACTACGCGTCGACCGCGTCGGAAAGTGCGCGTTCTTATGCATCCACGGCGGCCGATTATGCCAGCGACGCCGGGCGCGCAGTTGGCTCCCACGCATCGCGACTTGCTGGTCAGGCCGCAGACTTAGCGGACCGGACGCAGTCTGCGGTGCGAAGCGGGGCAGGCAGTGTCATGCGTGAACAGCCGCTCGCCGTGGCCCTCTTGGGCGTGGCTGCGGGCGCCGCTTTGGCGGCCTTGTTTCCATCGACCCGGGTCGAGGAGGAGGCGCTTCGGCCGGCGCGCGACGCGGTCGTCGAACGGGCCCGCGAGATGGGCGAGAATGTCAGGCAGGCGGCGAGCGAAGCTGGCGAACAGCTCAAGCAAAGCGCGGCCGACCGCGGGCTCAGCCCTGACGGCATGAAGGAAATGGTCCGCGAAGCTGCCGACACGTTCACATCCCGCGTTTCCGGCAAATCCGAATCGCCGGACGACCAAGGCCCCGCATCGCCGGGCGCAAACCGGACGAATGGTCAAGCCGCATGACCGACGGCGAGCTCAACCGACTGGAGCAAGAGGTCGAGCTGGCGAGGACCCGCTTGACCGTGGATCTGGAGCGCCTGCGCGCGCCGGAAACCTTTGCCTCCTTCAAGCAGACCGTTGTTGATGAAGTCCGTACGTCGAAGGACGAATGGATCGAGCAAGGCAAAGCAATTGCGACAGATCGCATGCGGCAGGTCGTGGATGACCTGAAGAACCGGGCCGCGGCGAACCCGCTTGCGGCGGCGGCGATCGGTGCAGGCTTGTTATGGCATCTCAGTCGTCGTCCCCCAATCACATCGCTTCTGATCGGCGCCGGCGTGTTTGGTTTGCTGCGGACCGATCCGCGCCAGCCCTCGGCCATTGAGCCGTGGGTCTCGCGCGCGCGTGAGGCCGGAGAAGTCGCGTCAGAGAAAGTTTCGCAGTTGCGTTCTGCTGCGCGGGATGCCGGAGAGGCCGCTTCGGAAAAAGTCTCGCAGTGGAGTTCTGCTGCACGCGAGGCCAGCGAGGCTGCCTCAGAAAAAGTTTCGCAGTGGCGTTCTGCCGCACAGGATGCCGCGACCCAGGCCGCTGCTGCAGGCGGCGCAGCCGCGGACAGCGCGCAAAGTTGGGCGGCGCAATCTACGGATATGGCCCAGGCAAAGCTCGGCGATCTGGCAGACCGCACGAGCGCCCTCGCGGACCGAACCCGGCGCGAGGCTCGCCGATGGACTGAGGATGCCGAGCGACGTGACGCGGTGTTGTTCGGCGCTGCCGCTGCCGCGCTCGCCGCTGCGCTGGGTATCGCGTATCAGCGACGCGCCGCTGGTTAATTCTGTTGCTGCGAAACTAGACCTTCTGCTGCGAAACTAGACCTTCTCGTCCGCGGCGAGCACGTCCGCTCGCTCCTGCAGCGCGTCGCGCACGCGCTCCAGCTTGTTGCGCATGTCGATGACCGGAGATGCGGCGCTGCGCAGATGCGACAGAACGCGCGCGCGTGGCCCGAAGCCGCCTAGCATCGGCGCATAGCGTCCCGAAGATGCGCCGCGCGCTCCATAGAGCCGCTCATATTCGACGAAGTTGTCGAAACGATCATAGTCTCCGTCGCCGAGCGACTCGCATTCGGCGCCCTCCGCGTAGATGACGTCATGGCTATCGAGTCGGATGTGGAAATACTCGATCTCATCGAGCTCATTCGCAGGATAGCGTGCGATCGTGGTTCCGTTCACAAGGTCGAGCGCTTGAATAAGATCGCCATCAAAATGAATCGCGTGCGTATCGGTGATGAATAGATCTGCACTTGGCGTATTGGGTCCGAGCGCATCCCGGGCAATACGCACCGGCCGAACGAATTCAACCCAGCGTGCACTCTCGGATCTGCGATAGCGCCGCCGCGCCACCCAGAGCACCGGCTTCGCAGCTCCGCTCTTCGTCACGATCAGGTCGCCAATGCGGATGTCTTCGATCTTTCGATCGCCGTCGACAGTGCGGATGCGCGTTCCCCGGAGAAAGCAGGGCTTACCGCCGTTGCTCGCTGCGTCGGCGCCACGTGACGTCAGCGCCAGGCCGACGAGACCTGCACCAAGTAGTTTCCCCATTGCCATGACGTTGCGGCGCGTTCTGCGAACTGCGACCAAGGCCTGAGGCGTATCCATGCGGCGTTTTCTCCGATAAGTCGAACGCAATCGAATGGTATCTTACCGCACCTAGCCCTTCAAGGCGACCTTACTCATCGGGGTAAGGGGCGCAAACGCAATTCCTGCGTGCTGACGACTCGATTTCAAGCCAGCGCGATCATCTGCACTTCCACGAGCGCTCCGTGATGCAGCTGCGGCGAGACCGCGACGGTTCGCGCGGGACGATGCGAGCCGAACACCTCGGCGTAAACGCGGTTAACGTCGGGCCACAGGTCAATGTTGCTGACGTAAACCGTTGCACTCACGACCCGGCTCAAATCGGAGCCCGCGGCTTTGAGGATCGCTGCGACATTGGCAATGGCCTGCCTGGTTTGCGCCTCGATGCCGTCCGGGATGCCGCCACCGGGCTTGATTGGCAGTTGCCCGGCAACAAACAGGAAACCGTTTGCCGCGACCGCTTGGCTGTAATGGCCGCCCGCGGCCGGCGCGTTTTCGGTCGCAATGAATTTCATCCTGAAGCTCCCGTCAGGCAATTGGGGCGCCTGATCGCGCGCACGACTAAGTCATTATCAACTTGGTGGCAATGAGTTCACGCCGGCGCCGCGGCGGGCGCGGTGTAGCGCCGAGTGATGGCGCGACCGATGCGATGGCGGCTCTCATCGGCCCCTAGCGCCGGATCGGCCTCGACGCCCGCCGTCTCGTCAGCGAGTTCGTCATCCTTGATCACCCGGCGAAACCAGATCGAGTAATCGCCGCGCCGGAGATGATGCATCCAGGTGCGATCATCGACGCCCCGCGCCAGCTCAAGAAACAGGCCCAGGTTCCGCGCCCGCAGATTCAGCGCATTTTCAGGTCCGCGGAAATAAAAGCTTTCATCCTTTCCGAGATCGCCCTGGGCATATTTGCGCGTGTGGCGTTTGTGGCTCTGCTTGGGTCGGAGCGGTTTGACGGGACGTGCAGGCTCCTGCGAACCTCGCCGCCACACCAACACCTCGTCGTCGGCGGGGTGCCTTTCGATCCGCGGCGGGTCTATTCGCAACACCCCACAGAAAGTCTTGATGACGTCAGCAGCATCACCGAGCGCGACCACGACTTCCACGCCCTTGAGCGCCTCAGCGGAGACTGATTCGGGATGAACCGTGATGAAAATGGCGGCCGGGATAGTCTCAGGCAGAACCTGGGACACGTCGCGGCGCGCCGTTGGTAAAAGATGATGAGATTCATCGAGCAACAACCAATGCGGCCGTCCCGTCTGTGCCCGCAAAGTCGCGACCTGCGGCAAGAGGTTGGCGAAAAACGCGGGCCGCTCGTTGGCATTCAGGGATTGCGTGTTGATGACGACGTTCGTCGCATGCTGGCGCAACAGCTTGATCGATTCCTGCATGGTCGGCGCGGTCGTGGGATCACCGATCGACACTGCGTTGTGCAATTCATCGTAGTCGCCTTCCGGATCGAAGACGCAAAACTCGAATGCCTGTTCGGCCATCCGCTCCGTCAGGGCGGTTGCCAGCGTTGATTTGCCAATGCCGGACTTGCCGGCGATCAGGACACTGCCTGCATAGGGTTCAATCAGAACCTCCTGGCCTGCATCATCGTGTCCGAGCGGAAGCCCGTGCCGCGCGGACGGCAGGATGCGCGCGTCGTCGCGCTCGATTGCCTGCATCAGCTCAACCACGCCAGAGCTGGCCCGGCCGGCGAGTTTGATGTCGGCACTCTCCTTGAGCATCGGCAAAGCGTTGGCAACCGCTGCGCCGCAGCCGCTGGCGCGCAGGAAGGCGTGGTCGTTCTCGGCGTCACCGACGGCCACCACGTTGTGCGCCGACAATTCGAGCTCCGGCAGCACAGACGCCAGCCCCGTGGCCTTGTTGACGCCGGCCGGGAGCACCATGACGGCGCCTTTGTTGAAGATGATCTGCAACTCGAGACCGAGGTCGCGAATGACCTCAAGCACGGTAGCTCCATGCGGTTCCCAAGTGGCGACAATGGCGCGACCGACAGACAACGGTGCGACGTTGCGCTCGCGCAATCGCTGGACAAATGCGGCGGGCGGTGGCTCCGCGATCACCGTCTCCCGTTCACTCGCCGGATCGTAAATCAAGGCGCCGTTTTCGGCGACGACGCGGTCGAATACAGCAAGTTGCGGAAAGCAGCGCTTGAGATCCGGCAATTCGCGCCCGGTCACCAGGATGAGGCGCCGACCGGTGGCCTTGAAGCGCTCAAGTGCCGCCAGGGTCGCGGCATCAACCACGCCCTGGCTCGCGAGTGTTCCATCGTAATCGGTGGCAAGCGCGCGCACGTACAAATGCGCTCTCCCGTGAATTGTTAGCTGTCGCACCAACGGCTGCGGAGCCGGCCAGTTCCGCCAACCCGCGTTCGCGGAACACCGCCGCGGTTCCGGCACTTGTTTAATGAGGTGAAGCGCCAGTTGGGAGTCTATCCAGCGTGACGAGGGAAGCCCCAAAGTCTCTACGCAGTGGTGCCATCGTGGATCGGTTGCGGGCCGATATCGACCGGGGCAAGACGGGCGACAAGGTGCCTGCCGCCGATCCGGCGGCGGTCCCGCTCGGCACGGACGATGAGTTTGCAGATGTTGCACCAGCATCATCCGCGGCCGCGCGCACGCATGCGCGGGAGATCGCAACCGGCCCGGCGCAACCGCCGCAACGCATGCGTGGCCTCGGCCACGCCTGGATTTTGGTTGGCCTGGTCGTGTTGCTGGCGGCCGGACTGATCGGAGCGATGATCGCCTGGCGTGGCTGAACTTGGCGGTGCCATCTTCTCCCGGTTTAGCGGTTCAGGACGCTGACCTTGTTCGTGTTGACGAGGTCCTTGGCGACCCAGCCGTCAAGGTCATATTCCGCCATGCAGTTTTCGGCGAACTGTTTGAGGCGCACGTCCGTCCCGGCGGCCATGGCTCCGAACAGCGCGTAGCGGCGGATCTCCTCGTGACTGCCGCTGTAGTTGATCTCATAGAGCTCGTGACGGGAGCCGAACTCTGTTCCGATCGCATCCCAAAGGAGCTTCATCAACTTGACGCGCCCGACCGCGTCAATGCCCCCGGACCCGCGCAGATACTCGTCAAGGTAAGGCCGCAGCGCCGGATTCTTGAAGTCGTTAGCGTGAGAGTTGAGGTAGATGAGGCCACTGGCCACGGTTTTTTCGATCAGGTTCTTGATCTGCGCATAGGCTTCGGGTGCCAGTACCTGATAGGCCGCGGCGGGCTCCATGCCCGGCAGAATGGCGCCGCTTTCCCACGGGTCGGCGGTCTTGGCCATGGCATCGGACAAACCCCAGATCATGTTGCGCCAGGCAATCACCTCGCCGATGTTGGCCTCGACGCCACGGAATGCGCGTGCGCCGGTGATCTCGGTGGCTTTGAGCAACAGGCCGGTGATGAAATCGAGCTTGACCGCGAGCCGGGTGCAGCCATGGATCAACGCGCGCGGCAGGAAGCCGGTGCGTGGGAAGAAGTTGTTCGCCTTCTCCACGTCGGCATAGACGAAGACATCCTCCCATGGCACGAACGCGTTATCCATGACGAAGATCGCGTCGTTCTCGTCAAGCCGGCTCGAGAGCGGATAATCGAACGGGCTGCCGAGCACCGCGGAGCGGTATTCGTTCGATGTGCGGCAGATCAACTTCACGCCCTTGGCGTTGGTGGGCACCATGAAGACGACCGCGTAGTCCTTGCCCTGCACGGGGATCAGGCCGTGATGGGCGACGAACGTGAAATGCGTCAGGGCTGAACCGGTCGCGACAACTTTCGCGCCCTTCACGTAGATTCCAGCGTCGGTCTCCTTGGTGACGTGGCAATAGATGTTCTGCCCCGCTCCCGGTGCACCCGGCGCCACATTGCGATCGACCGGTGGATGAATGATCGCGTGGTTGACGAACGGCACCCGCTCCTGGCTGAACCGATACCAGCGCTTCGCATTGGCCTGGTAGGGCGCATAGAACTCGGCATTGGCGCCGAGCGTGCCGAGGAATGCGGCTTTATAATCCGGCGAGCGGCCGAGCCAGCCATAGGTGATGCGGGCCCAGGCGGCGATTGCGTCCCGGCCTGCGACTTGCTCCTCGAGGCTGGTCGGCGCCTTGAAATAACGATGGGTAAAGCCGCCCCATTCGGTCGGCATTGTAATGATATTCTTGCCGCTGGCATGGTCTTCGTGCAGCGCATCATAAAGACGCGCGATCATCCTCGCGCAGTTCTGAAATGCCGGATGTTCGGTGATTTTCTTGACGCGCTCGCCATAGATCCAGATCTCGCGGTCGTCATCGAGACTGTCGAGATATTCGCGGCCGGTATAGGGCAGGACCTTTGCCCCAGACCCTGCAGCGCGATTGTTCGCTGTGGCGGTGTTCGCTTGCGACATGCGTTTCTCCCGATGTGCCTTTGGGGAAGGCCTGGTTCTCGTCATTTTGTCCGGGCGAAGCCTAGCATGGTTCGGCAGCGGACTGATTCAAATTAGAAAAAACTATCGACCGGGGGATAGGGGATAACTGCGAGCCTTAGGGGCGCTTGTCAGCGAGTTGTCATGCGGTCGGACTAGTCCCGTCCCCCCGGGCCGCGTTGCGGCGATGGATTCGATTGGCGGTGCTGTGATGGCGATTGAATCATTTGCGGATGATGCCCAGCATTGGCAGGATCGAGCCGAAGACATTCGGCGCACGACCTCGTCGATTCACGACCCGGAGGTGAAAGCGCGTCTGCTGCGGATTGCGAACGGGTACGAAATTTTGGGACGCACGGCGTCTCGCTTGCTGCGCCGCCAATGCGAAAAGAAGGCCGCATCCGGTGCGCGCAAGAAGTCGGTAAGGCGTTGAGCTGGTCACTGCACAGTGCTTCATCACGCCTTGTTTCCGGTAGAGCTTCGGCGGACGGAACTAGTCGACTGGTGATGAGTTAAGAGCGATTCCCGATCTCACCTGCCATCTTGAAACCTGAGGTACGAAATTATTCGAAGTTGATGACTGTTGGTCCGATAATACCTAATTTGATGTTCTCAACAGTATGTCAGCAAAACGTCGCAAACGCGTCATGGACGCGTGATTGCCTTCTCGCGCTTTGAAACATCAAATCGAGGGAGACGCCGATGCTGACGCCGGAGCACATCGTCATCGTCATCGAAGAGAATCACGACAAAGATCAAATCGTTGGAAATCCCAATGCGTCGTATATCAACAACACTCTGATAAAGGACGGACTATATTACTCCAACGCGCACGGCACCGATCACCCAAGCCAGCCGAACTATTTGGAACTGTTCGCCGGCGCCAACCCCGGTGTCCAAGGCGTCAACTCGCCGCTGCAGCAGCATTATCCGGCGGGAGTTGACCCGAACAGTCCGGCCGTCCAGAACGCACTGAACAACGGCGACAACTATAACACGGCCCAGCCCTTCTCGATTCCAAATCTCGGCGCTGAGTTGTTGGCCGCCGGAAAGAGTTTCGCAGGTTACTCAGAGGGCTTGCCTTCGGCAGGCTTTACCGGTGCGCAAGCGAACGGGATCAACGGCAACCGCGCCTATGTGGAAAAGCATAATCCCTGGGCGCAGTTCGAAGGGAACGGACCCAATCAATTGCCGGCGTCGACAAATCAGCCACTGACCACGTTTCAATCCACGTCCGACTTCGCAAATCTGCCGACCGTGTCGTTCGTTGTCCCCAACGAGTACAACGACATGCACGACACGGTCAGCAAGGTTGGCCTCTATGCCGACCCCAGCACGCCAGGGTTCGACAAATTCGGCAATCCCGTCAATGACGACAGCACGATTCAAAACGGCGACACCTGGCTGAGCAACAACATCGAAGCCTATCGCGAGTGGGCGACCACACACAACTCGCTGCTCATCACGGTCTTCGACGAGAACGATTACGATTTCACCAACGCCAATAACATTCCGCTGGTGATCGACGGCGACCCGAGACTAGTTGAGCCAGGCGTGAACAGCTCCTATGTCAATCACTTCGATCTGTTGAAGACGGTCGAGAGTTATTATGGCCTGGATCCGACCGGCAAAGCCGCAACCGCCCAGGGCCTACCCCAGAACGGGCAACTGCTGGCCGATCCGATCGTCGGGCCGACACATAAGTTTCAGCCGTCGAAGGGCGACACACAGCCGGATTCACTAACCATCGGTGACGGGCATCTCTTTGCGGCTTACGGCAATGGCGTCGCGAGCGACGGTACGGGAACCGGCACCAGTGAGATCGTCCAATACGATCTCTCCGGCCATATCCAGCACACTTACGACGTGAAGGGCTCGGTCGATGGATTGAAATTTGATCCCACGACCGAAAAACTCTGGGCGCTGCAGAACCAGGACGGCAACTCCACGCTGACACTGATCAACCCGGAAACGCACCACGTCTCCAAGCCGCTCGCGTACGACGACACGTCCGCGACGCGCGGCTATGACGACGTCGTGTTCCAACACGGCAACGTATTCCTCAGCTATACGAATCCGAATCCGGCCAATCCGAGCGACCCCGTCATCGTCAAGCTTGACGGCGGGGACCGTCCAAAAGGCGAGCTTGAGACAACCCCTATCCTGACCTTTGGCGCGACCGGCACCAACACGGTGACGCAGCAGACCGGGCAGATGGTGCCGCTCAACGACCCCGACTCGTTGAAGACGGCGCCCAACGGCGACTTGCTGCTGAGCAGCGGTGATGATGGCACGATCATCGATGTCCATGATGCCGGACAGGCAGATCAGAGCGTCAGCTTCACCGAGATCGTCGACAGCATGGGCAATCGCGTCAAGGGACTTGACGACGTGATCAAGACCGACGCCAAATCTGGCACGTTCTATCTCAGCGACACGACAACAAACACGATCGAGTCGTTTCATGTCAGCAACTTGAACCCGAATGACTATTACGCCTCCGTCTCTAGCCTGGGCGGATTCGGGCAAGTCGACCCGAGCACGGGCCAGTTCCAGCTACTGCTTGCGGCTCCCGGAGCGCACGGCTTGGCCTTTGTGCCGGACGGTGGGAGCGGATCCGGAGACCACGACCATGGGGATGGGTCGCACGGGCACGACTTGAGCGACCTCATTTTTGATTCCGCTGGCAACGGGCTCCCGTCCACGGCTCAGTCGAGCAACAATGGTTTTGGGTCAAGCGCAGGCTGGTGGCGCCCTGCTGCAAACAATGGACCGTCATTTCCCCAAGCAATCGGGTCGGATGTGTCAAGCATGGCGGAGGCTTTCCGTCCTGCGAGCGCCGATGCGGTGGCTTTGGGTGGTGGGGATAGGGGGTTCATCTTGCCCCCGTCTCAGCCTATTCCTTCGCAGCTTGGTATCCTCCACCACACATAGAACGGCCGTCCCTCTGGCCTCCCCGGGCAGATCGACTGCCCGGGGCTCGCGAGCTCCCTTAAAGTCATCGCGTCTGGTAGACCACGTTCTAGAGACGCGGTTGCCCAGATGGAATTGCCACCCCTGTTGCGACGAAATGTTGATCGGGCGCTGAGCGGCGTCCGGCTTGCCGATCTTGCCGCCGCGGCTGCGGCGCTGTCGCAGCGTTATCGCGATGAACATCACGATAATGAGCTCCACGTCCGCAGTGAGCGCGATGCGCTCGCTTATCTTGCTGTCCGGCTGCCGGCAACCTACGCGGCGGTGCGCGCCAGCTTTGCAGCGGTCGCGCAAGCGCGTCCCGATTTTGCGCCAAAAACACTACTCGACGTTGGCGCAGGACCTGGAACCGCGTTGTGGGCGGCCGCGGATTGTTGGCCCGATATTGCCGACGCAATGCTGCTCGAAGCGAGTTCGATTTTTCGCAGCTGCGGGGAGGCGCTCGCGCGCGGGGTAGAATTGCCGCGGCTGAGTTGGCGCGTAGCTGACATTGCGACCGGCGCGATCGATTCGCCGGCCTGTGATGTCGTTAGCCTGGCGTATGTGCTGAATGAGCTTGCACCCGCGGTCCGGGAACAAGTTCTGAAGCGGCTCTGGGACGTGACCGCCGACACGCTGGTCATTGTCGAACCGGGAACGCCCGCCGGTTGGGAGCGCGTTCTCGCGGCCCGCCGGCAGCTGATTGACGCCGGCGCGCATGTGCTCGCGCCATGTCCGCACGCGTGCGCTTGCCCGTTGCAGGAACCCGACTGGTGCCACTTCGCTGAGCGCGTCGCCCGCTCGCGCCTGCATCGGCTGGCCAAGGAAGCAGAGGTCCCCTGGGAGGACGAGAAATTCAGCTACGTGGCGCTCTCGCGCACGCCCGCCGTGGTTGCTGCGCCGCGCGTCATCGCGCGCCCCCGCAAGGGCAGCGGGCGGGTTACACTGAAGCTCTGCCGTTCTGATGGATCTGCGGGTGAAACGCTATTTTCGCGTCGCGACGGCAATGCGTTCAAGCGCGCATGGCGCAGCGATTGGGGATCTCAAATCGATCTCGATACGCGTTAGCGTTGTGTGCCTCGTCGCGATATATCCTGAGCATATCTAACAGTAGGCCATTTATAATTGTTTCAAACGGAATCGCTGCCTAGAATGACGCGCTCACAGGTGCGCCGGCTCTGTTGAAGCGATGAACGGAGCGTTTCCGCATGGCCCTGGGCTTCGTGCGCCTGTTCGGCGTCGCGTTGTGTCTGCTGTCGCCGGCCTTCCTGGCCGCGCAAGACGTTTATCCAAATCGGCCGATCACCATGGTTGTGACGTTTGCGCCGGGCGGATCATCGGACGTGCTCGCGCGCACGGCGGCGGCGGCGCTGTCCTCCGGTCTCGGCGAGCAAGTGGTGGTCGATAACCGGCCTGGGGCAGGTGGCCACATCGGGGCCGCCGTGGTCGCGCACGCAGTCCCGGATGGGTACACGATCCTGTTTGGCACCAACGGGACGCTCGGCATCGGCCCCGCGATCTACGCTGAGCTCAGCTACAATCCCGAGCGCGACCTCGCGCCGGTCGGGCTTCTGCACACTTTGCCGCAATTGCTGATCGTCAACCCGTCAGTGCCAGCGAAGGATGTGTTGGAGCTGATCGACTATGCCCGGCGCAATCCCGGTGCGCTGTCGTTTGCTTCATCGGGGATGGGAGCGGCCTCGCATCTTGCCGGCGAATTGCTCAAACAGCAGGCCAAGATCGATATCGTCCACATTCCCTATAAAGGCGGTGGTGCCGCGGTCGCCGATCTCATTTCGGGCCGCGTGTCGATGATGCTGGAGACGATACCCAACGCGCTCCCTCTGGTGCGCAGCGGCCAGATGCGAGCCATCGGGGTCACCACCAAGGAGCGCTCCGCGCTGGCGCCGGACATCCCCAGCCTTGCCGAAACAGGGCTGCCCGATTTCGACGTCAGTGCCTGGACGGGATTGTTTGCACCCGCCGGCACGCCTGACACCATTATCGAGCGCCTGAACGCCGAGACCCGCAAGATCGCCGGTGAGCAGGACTATGTCGCGCAGATCCACACGATGGGGACGGACGTGGCGAGCTCAAGCCCCGACGCCTTCGGCAAGTTTGTCAGTGATGATGTCGACCGGTGGAGCGCCGTTATTCGCAAGGCCGGTATTCCGCAAATCGAATGAGCGCCGCGGCGCGCGTCGTAGTCTCTGGAGGACGCCATGAATTATGAAACCATCACTGTCGAGCCGGTCTCGCCGCATATCGGCGCGGAGATCGGCAATGTCGATCTGACGCGGCCGCTTTCCAACAAGCAAGTCGAAGAATTGCACCGTGCATTCATTCAGCACCAGGTCATATTCTTCCGCGACCAGAAGATCAGCTTCGATGATCAGATCCGGCTTGGCCGTTATTTCGGCCCGCTCGGGTCGCATGTCGGCAAGTCGACAATCAGCAAGACGACCGATAATCCCTACGTGCGGAAATTCCACTATGACGAAAAATCGACGCAGGTCTCCGGCGAGAATTTTCATAGTGACCAATCGTGTGCGGAGATCCCGCCCCTCGGCAGCATTCTGTACAACCACACGGTGCCTCCGGACGGCGGTGGCGACACCATGTTCGCGAGCATGTATGCGGCCTACGATGCGCTGTCCCCGCGGATGAAAACCTATCTGTCGGGGCTTACCGCGACCCATGACGGCACGCGCGTATTCGGTCCCGGCACGCCGGTTTCGGTCCACCCGGTGATCACCAAGCATCCGGTCACGGGCAAAAAGGTGATTTACGTCAATACGGACTTCACCGCGAAGATCAATGAGCTGCCGGCGCTCGAGGGTGAGCGCGTGTTGCGATTCCTGATCGACCACTGCAACAAGCCGGAATGGACCTGCCGCTTCCGCTGGCGCGCGCATTCGATCGCGTTCTGGGACAACCGCTGCACGCACCACAAAGCGATCTGGGATTATTGGCCGAATGTTCGTTCCGGCTATCGTATCCAAATCGAGGGAACCGCTCCGCCCGAAGCGGGCTAATCGCCGGCGGAAACACCCAAATCTCTGGCTGAAGGGAAACAATTTGCTGCGTCGTTGATTGAACCCTCATGAAGCCGGTTCTCATCCTCGTTGCTGCCGTTTTGGCGCTCTCGCCGTCGCTGGCGGGCGCGCATCCGCAGCAGTCTCGCCAGGGTCATGCGCACGGCAGGCACGCCTTGGCTTACGCGTATGCCCAGCCTCGCGCGGCGCCGGCCCGACGCAGTGCCTCGTCGTGGCGCGGTCCGGATCCTTCCTATGGGCCCGGCACCCCCGCGTTTCGCTGGTATCAGTCACACGGCCGATGCGTCATCGACGAAGGTTATGGCCGTTACAGCTTCTGCGATGAGTTCTGAGCCCCTTCGACTTGGGCCGAAAACAAACCGTCTCATACTGGCGGGAGCGGACCTGAGTGCATCAAAACACATAAAGCTCAATGCAGAAGCCCATCCAACCCGCGGCTGAAGACGAGCAGACGTTCAGTCCTGCGGCTAAACTCGACGGTCTTTCCGAGCATCAGAAACAAGAAGTGGAATCTCAGAGCCGGCCTAATGCCGCGCTCATTCATGAAACGGTGCGCGCGGAGGGCGAGAGCGAGCTGGAGCGGGCGGTTTGGGCGCTGGCCCTCTCGGGACTTGCCGCCGGGTTGTCCATGGGGTTCTCGCTCCTGGTTCAGGGCAAGCTCCACGCGGTCCTTGCGGGGACTGAAGCGCAGCCGCTTATCGCTCCGCTAGGCTATACGGTCGGATTTTTGATCGTCGTTCTCGGCCGGCAGCAACTCTTCACGGAGAATACACTCACGCCGATTCTGCCGCTTTTGTACAACCGCGACCTGACGACGCTGGGGCGCGTGGCCCGGTTGTGGGTTGTGGTGCTGGTCAGCAACACAGTGGGCACCTTTCTGTTCGCGTCCGCACTCGCGCACGCTGGGGTTTTTGACCAGGAGGCCATGCGAGCTTTCACCGACGTGAGCCGGCCAACTCTAGAAGGCGGATTTTCCGTCACGCTCATGCGTGCGGTGCTGGCCGGCTGGCTCATTGCCTTGATGGTCTGGTTGTTGCCGGCGACCGAAGGCTCTCGTCCGATGGTGATTCTGATCATCACCTACGTGGTCGGCCTCTGTGGGCTCGCCCACATCATCGCCGGCTCTGTCGAATGCGCGTTTCTGGTCGCAACCGGCGCCGCTTCCTGGCATCAGTACCTGATGGTCTTCTACGCACCAACGTTGCTCGGCAATATTTTGGGAGGCGTGGCGCTGGTCGCAGTTCTCAATTATGGCCAGGTCGCGCCCGAGATTGGACACTCCTGACAACCTGCCTCAGACGCGTAGGTTTGCGGTCAGCCATGCTTGGCGCTCGGTGCGCGCTTCGCTTTGACCCCGGCGCGTACGGCGGCGTGATATTTCCGGCGGATGTCGGCGAGATCGACGCGCGTTGGCGGCAGTTTCAGGCTCATCTCGTCCATTGTGTCGGCGATGATCTGCGAGACCGCCAGGTTGCGAAACCATTTATGGTTTGACGGGATGATGTACCAAGGCGCGTTCTTCTTGCTCGTCGAAGCCAGCGCGTCCTCGTATGCCTCCACATACGCGGGCCAGAGCTTGCGTTCGGAATAGTCGCTCTCGCTGATTTTCCAGCGCCGCGACGGGTCGTCGAGCCTTTGCGCGAAGCGGGAGAGCTGCTCCTCTGGGCTGATATGCAGATAGAATTTCAAGACGCGCGTACCGTTGGCGGCGAGCATGCCTTCGAAGTCGTTGATCAGGTCGTAGCGTTTCGACCACACCGACTTCGGTACCAGCTTGTGTACGCGCACCACCAGCACATCCTCATAGTGTGAGCGGTTGAAGATCACGATCTCGCCCTTGCCTGGCGTATGCTGGTGCACACGCCAGAGGAAATCGTGGGCAGCCTCGCTTGGACTGGGTTGCTTGAAACCAATGACGGAGGTGCCCTGCGGGTTCACCCCGCTGAACACATGTCTGATAGTCCCATCCTTGCCGGCGGCATCGAGGGCCTGCAACACGACAAGGAGGGATTGCTGACCATCCGCGTAGAGGAGGTACTGCAGCTTGTCCATGCGCTCGCGATGCTTCTCGATGTCGGGGACCGCCTTCGCATGCGTCTCATGTTCGCCCGTGTAGGACGGATCGATCTTCGCCAGGTGGACCTTCGCACCGGGTTGAACAACAAATTTCTTGCGATAGTCCATACGAAGCCTCCCGTTATGCTGCGGCCAGGCGCCCGAGTTCTTGATTGACCAACTGCATGCTCTTTGCCTGTCGCGCGGTGTGATAGGCGCTGAAACGCTCGGTGATCAAGCGAGCCCCGCCGAGGACGAGCATCCAGGCAATGTTGTAGGCCCAGATCCAACCGATCAGGGACCAGGAGATCGCCGGGACAAGCAGACCGAGCCCGCACATCAGGACCGCGATGGCCTGTGTCAGAAGGATGGCAACGAAACGCGGCGCCGCTGGAAACGGCAGCAGGAAGAACCAGCGCTCCGTGCGGGTGACGAACAGCAGCAAGTGGCCACCAGCGACCAATTGCAGAAACATGACGGTTTGCAGCTGGCCGGTGGTGGTGAGTCCGAAACGACAATCCCGAGCAATCGGCACGACGAGGTGGGCCACTATGCGCCGAACAAGCGTTCGGTCGCCATATAGCCCATGAGGAGCAAGAGACCGAACAGGACGACCACAAGCGATGCGCCGAGTTCCAGCCCCCGCAATGCCACACCCCCGATCCCGCTGCGCAAGCCGGCGAGCCTCCGCGCGACCGAACCCGCTGCGACTGCGAATGTCGCAATGGCCGCCACGGTGAGCGCGGTTCCGATGCCCATGACAAAGGTCGACACCACGCCCAGCCAGAACAGCCCTTGGGCAAGGGCGAACACGAGAAGCAGGATGGCGCCCGAACACGGCCGCAGGCCGACAGCCAGGATGGCACCCACCCCGCGTCGCCAGCCGCCTGGTCCGGACAGAAGCTGCGGCTGCGGGCCATGCGCATGGCCGCAGCCACTACACACGGCGTGCTCGTGCGCGTGGATGGGGTGATGATCATGATGGTGATCGTGGTCGCGGGCGCAGGCGACAGCGCCGTCGGCGTGCCCGAAATGATCATGGTGAGAAGTGTAATCCGGCAGCTTGGCAGAGTTGTAGCCGTGCAGCTCCATCAGGAAGCCTCGTCCCTTCATCCAGCACAAGCGCAAGCCGACGGCGACGATCAGGCAATAGCTCGCGATCTCGACGGCGCGGGCCGCTTGCGTCATGGTCGCCGCCGTCCCGCCGAGGATAGCTGCAAAAATCCCGACGATCACAACGGCGGCGAGCGCTTGGATCAGCGCCGATGCGAACGAGAGGGCAATGCCGCGCCGCCAGGTCTCGCCGTTGGCGATGAGATATGACGAGATCACCGCCTTACCATGCCCAGGCCCGGCTGCATGAAAGATACCGTAAGTGAAAGACAGACCGAGCAGGGCGTAGACGGCAGTTCCGTTGGTCTTGGAAGCGCGGATCATACCGCTGAAGTCGCGATAGTAGGCAGCCTGCTTCGTCAGCACCCAGCCGAGCAGTCCGCCTTCGTCAGGAGGTGCGAAATGCGGGGCACGTCCGACACCAAACGCGCCTTGCGCGCATGTGACATCGATGCCGGCGCAGAGCACACAGGCCGCAACCGCCAGCACAGCGATGATGAAGATGACCGCATCATTTCGGTTGGAATTGAACAACATGTTGTTGGCCCCCCCAAAGTCCTACTCATGGACACCGCATCAGAATCTTATTGGCAAAATGTGACCCCATCCCGGCAAACGCTTCGGACACCTGGAACGATTTGTTGAGGCGCTGGACTGAAGGAACAGCATCGGTTGGCCGGACCAGGTCTACCGTGCATTGGGCCGGCGCACTGACGAGCTTGACCGGATCCTTCTCATCGAACTCGAAATCGATGAAATACTCCGGATCATAGACATCGATCTCGAGATCGCGCGTGCGCACAGGCGCTTTGAGCGGCAGGGTGAAATGCAGCGTAAGAACAGCGTCCGTATAGTCGAGCCAGTAATCGACCGGGTCGTTGAATGCGTCTTTGCGCTTCTTGCCCTCGATGCGCGCGTAGTTGAAGTAATCGTATTCCTTGAGCGAGGTGACGTTCGTCTCGGCCAGCGGCGCCAGCTCCTCACGGGTGTAGACGCCGTTCTTCTTGTGCTCGATGCCCTGCAGCGCGTAGGTCGAGAACATATCGTCGAAGCTCCAGGCGTGCCGGATTCCCGTAACGGATCCGTCTTGTGCGTAGATGACTTCGCTCTTCATGGTTACCCAGACATGCGGATGCGCATGCGCCGAGCCGGCCGAAGCGAACAGCGCCACGGCGAGGGCAAGCAGAATGCGCGAAGCGAAACTCGCGTCAGCGTAGCGCATAGCTGATCGGCACCTCCAGAAACAGGTCCCTTTCACTCGCCCCATTCGGTGGGACGGGGAACGGCTGGGCACGTTCGAGCAGGTCCAAGGTTTCCTGGTCGAGAATCGAGGAGCCCGAACTTTTGACGATGCGCGCGCTCACAACGTGACCCTCGGAATCAAGAATGAATGCAACTCTCACCGTCCCTTGGTGCGCGCGCAGGCGCGCTTGATGCGGGTAGCGTTTGAACTGGTTGAGGCGGGTGTTGATCGTCATCTGCCATTTGCGCACCACATCAGGTGAGACCTTGGGCGGCGCCTTGGCCTCTTGCTCCTCCTGCGGCATGACCTGCGGGGTAGGCGGAGTCGGTTGCGGCTGCTGTTCCTCTTTTGGAAGGGCAACCTCGGCATCCTTCTGCTCGGGCTGCTCCTCGGGCTTGACTTGTTGTTGCACGGGGTTGGCCGGCGTGTAGTCCATGCGCTGCTGCTCCGGCGTGAAATCGCCGAGCGCGACGTCGAATTCGACTGCTTCCGAGCCCGGTGGAGCGTCATTGATATCGCTGTGTTCGAGCAATTTCGCGACCGCGAAGGCATGCAGGAGGACGACGGCCACGAAACAGGCCCCCCAACGCAGGAGTCCCTGCGTGCGGTCGGACGGAATGGTAAGGTCGTTGCTCACGGGTTCTTGTCGGTCTCGAGGCCTACCAGGGCGACCTTAAGAAAGCCCGAGCGGCGCAGCATATTGATCACCTCGGCAAAATCCCCATACGGCAGGGACTTGTCGGCGCGCAGGAAAATGGGCTGGTTCTTGTCGCCATTGGTTGCGGCTATCAGGGCGGACGCAAGCTCATCGCGCGGGACTGGATTATCGCCGAGCGCGAGCGAATGGTCGGCCTTGATGGTCAGGAATATCGGCTTGTCCGGGCGCTTTTGCGGCTCGGCTGTCAGTCCCGGAAGGTTGACGTTGACGTCAACGGTCGCCAGCGGCGCGGCGATCATGAAGATGATCAGAAGCACCAGAATAACGTCGATGAAGGGGGTGACGTTGATTTCGTGGATGTCGGTAAGCTCATCGTCACCGTGGTCGAGACGGACGCTCATGGCGCATTACTCCGCTGGCAGTCGCGTCGCCATGGCGGGGGGGCGCCTGCGCTCCGCTGGCTGAGCGATTTCGCGGCTGGTGAGGTTGAGCACCTCGGTGCTGGTATTGGCAAACAGCGCCTTGCAGCCGGCAATCGAGCGCGCAAGATAATTGTAGATCACCACTGCCGGAATGGCGGCCGCAAGGCCCAGCGCCGTTGCCAACAGTGCTTCGGCGATGCCAGGTGCGACGACCGCAAGATTGGTGGTATGCGCCTTCGAAATCCCGATGAAGCTGTTCATAATGCCCCAGACGGTGCCGAACAGGCCGACGAACGGCGCCGTGGCGCCGATGGTGCCGAGAATGCCGGTCCCGCGCCCGAGCTGGCGCCCGACGGTCGCTTCGATGCGCTCGATCGTCGCTGCCAGCCGCTCGCGGATGCCCTCGCGGTCCGAGCGATCCGGTGATTTCTCGAGCTCCAGCACAGCGGCGCGCACCAGCCGGGCAGCAGCGCTGCCCGTGTCGCCGACCCGTGTGTGGGCGTCGGCGAGCGAGCGAGCGCTGGCGATGGCGCGGTGGAGCTTGCGTAGCCGCGCCTTGAAGGCGGCAAGCTCGAGCCACTTGGCGAGCGCAATGGTCCAGGTCACGACGGAAGCGAACGCAAGCCCGATCATGACGGCCTTCACCAGGTTGTCCGCGTTCATGAACATCCCCCAAGGGGAGAGATCGCGGGGCAGCAGAGATGAAAGATCCGGCGCGGGCTGGGTTTGCGGGGGTTGAGCTTGCAGGGGCTGGGCCGTGTCGGGTGCGGGGGGAGGCGCGGCATTGGGGACGGGCGCCGCCGTAGGCGGGCTGCCGGTCGTCGCGGCCGGCGAACTCCCCGGGACCTGAGTCGGTGGGCTCGTCGGAGCTTGAGTCTGCGCCGAAGAGGGCAGGGCCCCAGCGATCAGCGCAAGCCAGAGAACGCCGGCGCGCAGCGCGCCGCGCCGGCGCAGGGAACGCGGTGAACAGGACTGTCGAGACATGCTGTCTGCCTTACCGGGTCTAGAGTTTCTGCGATACGCCGACGAAATACCCGCGACGCGGGCCCCATTGCGGCGCGAACACGCCGATGCCGGTGCCATTGCGGATCTCGTACTCTGTGTCGAACAGGTTGATGACGTCGAACCGCACCGTAATGGGCTTGTCGCCCGGCATGGCGATCTCGCGTGACATGCCGACATTGACCTGTCCATAGGGCGCGACGTGATCGAGATTGAGCTGACCGGATCTCAGTCCGCTGCCATAGATCATGTCTGCCGTGAAGCGAGTGCCGTTCCACAGATACGCGATACCGGCCGAGCCTGTCCAGGTCTGGGCGTGATCGGTAAAGATCCAGGAATGCGCGAGGAACGCCAGATCGTCGGCGCTGAATAGGTATTGGTTGGACACGATGTTGGTGCCGCGCTGTCTGCCCCAGGCAAGATTGCCATAGGCGCTGAAATCGCCGTGCTTGAGTTTGATGCCGCTTTCGATGCCGTAGTTTTCCCCCCATTCGTAGTTGAAAGCGGTCAGCACCAGGGCTTGGCCGAACTGGCCGTCGTCGAGCAGGTCGTGCGCAAGCTTGTAGTAGCCATCGATCGACACGTCCACGCCGGGCACGAGCTGCTGGTTCGCGCCGATGTCAATTACGGTGCCGCGCTCCGGTAGGACCGGACTTACAAATGGGACTTGCGGCTGCTGCGTCGTGTTGGTGAACAAGCTGACGTTAGTCGGCGCCGCCGTCGACTGTGTCGGCGGCGTGAAATAGCGGGCCCACCCCGCATGGATGCTCAGCGTCTCCCATGGCTTGAAGACGAAGTTAATGCGCGGGCTGACCTGATTGGCAGTGACAAACTGCCACATCTGGTCGAAGCGCAGGCCGTAATTGAGGGTTACGTAATCGGTGAGCCGCCATTCGTCCTGAAGGTAGACGCCGGCAAGAAATCCCCATTGTGTATTTGGATCGGTGACCCCGAATGGTGTCGTACCTATATTGCCGGTGGTCGGATCGACCGGCAACAGCGCGTAGTTATTATTGATGTTGGTGACCTCCGCGTTGGTGGTGAAGCCAGTCCTGATGGTGTGACGATCATTCCAGCGATAGGCCGCATCGGTCTGGATGCCGTTCGTGAACGCACCACGGAAGACGGTCGAAGCCACGCCGTTGAACACCAGGTCGCCGAGCGTATCGGGCCGAAAGAGGACGCTGGCATAGCGATTCACGTAGGCGACCTGCACGTCCCAATCGTCGACTTTCTTCTGCCAGGCGATCACGCCGAAGATGTTGCGTTCGTACTGATTCTCGTTGAGGTTTGATGAGCTATTCGCAGGGTCGTTCGGCCCCACCCCATCGACAGTGAATCCCGGAGGCTGACCCGGGTTGTTGGGTATCTGGAACTTTGCCTGATACCACCCGGTCATGATGCTGGTGCGTGAGGAGTCGTCGTTTAACGTCGACGCATAGGCGAACGCTTTGCCCTGCGCGGTATGATCATGAATGGCCTGGTAGGCCGGCGTCGTATTCTCGATGCCAAGGTCGTTGGCCCAGTAGCGTCCGACCACGAAATACTCGGTCTTGCCGATGACGCCGCCATATTCCGAGGGGGTGGTGATCTGCTCGTGCGAACCGCCATAGAGTCCTATGCTGCCGGTGCCAGGCGAGTTGGGTACCCGGGTCGTGATGTCGACGACCGCCGCCGTGCGCAACCCGTATTGTGCGGGCAAGATGCCGGTGAGCAGCGACAGGCTGCCTATAAAGCTCGATTCCAAAACCTGGCCGAATTGAGACACGCCATCGGGCAGCAGGACGCCATTGATCCGGTAGCTGACATTGCCGTGCTCGTTGCGTATGTGAATCTGTCCGCTGGCCGCGGAGTCCTGGCTCACGCCGGGTGCCTGCAGCAGCACCTTGTCGAGCGGCGTGTTGGTGCCGCCCGGCATGTTCTCGATGGCCTCGTGGCTGATCTCGTAGGTATTGGCGCCAGACGGCTTGGTGATGAAATCGCGCTGTTGATCGAACGCACGGGTTTGTTGGATCACGCGTTCGGCTGCTTGCGCTGCTATCTGTTCAGGCGATGGAGGCGGTGGTGCAGCAACGGGCTGTGCCACGCGGATCGGTGCCGCAGCCGGCTTTGATGCCACGGCGGGTTTGGGCGCGGTTACCCGACGCGGTGCGACCGCCTCCTGCCGTTGTGCGGGTTTGGCCGCGACGGCGGGTTTGGCCGGAGGCTTGGGAGTCTCTTCTTTCGGGGCCTCGACTTTGACTTCGGGCAATTCCTCCTGCGCCAGGGACCAATCACTGGCAGTGATGAGGGCGAGCATGGAGCTGCTCAGCAACAGGCCAGCCCGAATACGGGTACGCATCTTCATCTCCAAACACATGTCGGCCGAGCCAATGAGGCATCAGGCAGGTAATGAGGAAAGCGCCGGGTGCAGGACTGA
>JAFAXD010000265.1 GCA_019241285.1 Xanthobacteraceae bacterium
CGAGCGCCAAATCCGGCGCATCAACCTGCAGCAAAAATCCGTGCTTCACGATCGCTTCGTATTCCACGGTGAGCGCCTGTCCGAGCGCTGCGAGATAGTTGTTCAGCGTGTTGTAATGCTCGTTTCGCACCGCCAAGGCGAGAATTCCGGGAGACGGCGCGCACATGAACGGCTCGACAAACACGGCGGGATTTTCGTTGAGGACTGTTTTGAAATGGCGGCATTCGTCGTTGATTGCGCGATCATCGAGATAGCGCACCTCGCCGATCGCCTTCGGCAATCCGCCCAGCGCAGAAACCTGGGTTCTGCTCGCGTGCTGCTCGGCCCACATGCGCTTGAAGTCCGGATAGCGCTCCACGTCGGCGCGTGACGGCCGCTCCCAGCTTCCGCCAAGGCCGGACAATCGCCCCTTGAGATAGAGAAAGAAGGAGTCTCGCTGTTGCTCGCCGTTGTTGCCAACGTCGATCCCGGCATCACGCTGTTTGCGCACGACGGCCCGCACCGCCTCCTGCCCGGCCCTGCCGATTTCGGTCGGATCGACCGCCCCACCACGGGCGCGCGCGGCGTAGAGCAGCGTCAGTTCGCGCGGCCGCGGCAGGCTTCCGGTATGGGTGGTCAATATCCTGGAATTGCTGCGTTGCATGGGTTTTTCTCACCTCGACATGTGGTGGGGCAACCAAAGGGCGAGGTCGGGCCACAGGATAACCAGTGCAAGCACCGCGAACATCGCCAGGTGAAACGGAATCGTGCCGAGAATGACCTCGCTCAGTTTGCCATCCCAGATGCTCTGAATGACAAACAGGTTGATGCCGATGGGTGGGGAGATCTGCCCAAGCTCGACAAACAGGACCAACACAACGCCAAACAGGAGCGGGTCAATGCCGTAGCTCGGCAAGACCGGGAAAATCAGCGGCACCGTAATGACGATCATCCCCAGGCTTTCGATCAGGCAGCCGAGCACGGTGTAGAGAATGAGGAGAGCCAAAAAGAATTCAAGCCGGCTCAACTGCAGGCCGACGATAAACGCCGTGACCTTCTCGCCGACGCCGGCGAAGCTGATGGCATAGGAGAAGATATAGGCCGTAAAGATGATGAAAAGGATATTTCCGGAGAACCGGATCGTGCTGTACATCGCGGCGATCACACCGCCAAACGTCAGGTCGCCGAACGTCGCGCCAAGAACGATCGCCAAAATGCATCCGATCGTCGCGCCCTCGGTCGTGGTCACCAAACCCGCGTAGATGCCGCCGAGCGTACCGGCAATCAGGATGCCGAACGGCAGGACATCAACCAATGCGGCGACAAGTTCGTGCAGCGAGCGCGGGCCCGATTCCCGCGGCGCGACGGCAGGCCAGTTCACCGCATGGATCCCAATATAGGTCATGAAAGCTGCCGTCATGATCAGTCCTGGCACAACGCCGGCCATGAACAGTTTCGGAACCGAGGTTTCCGTGAAGGTACCGTAGACGATCATCCCGAAACTCGGGGGCAGCAGAATTCCGAGCGTGCCGCCTGCGGCGAGCGAACCCGCCGCCAGACGCCGATCATATTTGCGCGAAATGAGTTGAGGCAGGGCAACGCCGCCGATTGATGCCGCGGTCGCGATGCTCGACCCGCTCACCGAGGCGAAAACTGCGCATCCCGCAATATTGGTCTGCAGCAGGCCGCCCGGAAGCCGGGCAACGAGCTTGGCGAGACCCGCATAGATGCGGTTGCTGAGCCCGCTGACACGCAGAATTTCGGCCATCAGCATAAACAAGGGAACGCAGGTCAGCACAAAGCTGTTCATGCTTCCCCAGCTGACGAGCCCAAGGCTGTTGAAGCTCGGCAAGCCGCCTTGCAGCAGCAGATAGAAAACCGCGGGGACGGCAATGGCGAAAGGCACCGCCATTCCGCACGTCAGCAGGATGAGGAAGACGGCGAACGTAATGATGATCTGATATTCCGGGCTCACGGCGGGCTCCCCTCGCCCGACCAGGTCGCCCTCAAGGCGGTGATATTGGCCGCCAGCGAGCGCAGCATCGAAAAGCACAAAGCCAACGCGCCGATCGCCATCGCCATGCGCGGGATCCACAGCGGCGTGCCCAAGTAGGTCGGAGCCTGGTCGCCGAAATCATATGAAAAAATTTCGAACCTGATGAACTGCCACAGCAGGAGCACACAGAATGCCAGGGACAAGCCATCGAAGATGACATGCGATACCGCGCGCCCAAGCGGCGATAAACGGGATTGCACCAACTCAACGTGGTGGAAGCTGTCGTTGATCTGACAAACTGACAGGCTGAAAAAGGTGATCACGACCAGCATGTAGCCGCCCAGTTCGTCGGAAATCTCGAACGAAAAATTGAGCAGCGACCGCGTGAGGATGTCGGTGCCGATCACGATCAGCATGACGACCAAGGCCGCGACGCACGCCAGCTTGCAGAAACGCTCGACGATCGTTTCAGGAAGCCTTCGCGTGGACGGACTGCCGAGGAGGCGGCGATGCTCTGGAGTCACCTTGGGCCCTGAGAACTATCGCCCGAGAGCCGAACGGGTCTTGGTCAGCGCCTCGGTGACGTCAGGCCCGCGCGACTTTGCCCATTCCTCCCAGTACGGTTTTATGGTGTCGATCGCGCGCGCGACTTCGTCCGGCTTGGCTTTCGTGAACGTGTACCCCATGCCGGACAGAATCTGGACCGACTCTGCTTCCTCCTTCTGCATCGTGTCCTGATCCCAACGCGCTGATTGTTGCGCGACATCGCGGAGCTTGGCCTGTAGATCGGGAGAGAGCTTGTTGAATGCTTCAGTATTGGCAATGAAATAGGAATTGTTGACGTTGATGATCAGAACGTATCCATATTTAAGCAGGTCTTTCCACAACACCGCGCCGACCCCTGCGGTAAAGATGCCATCCACCACGCCGCGGTCGAGCGCCGACGGCACCTCCGGTGCGCTCATCGTGATCGACGTGCCGCCAAACCGCCGCACGAACTCTCCTTGCTCCGGCTGAGCAACGCGCAGCTTCATGCCTTTGATGTCATCGAGCGATTCGAGCTTCTTGCGCCCCCATATGAACTGCAGCGGATAAGTATAGGAAGCAAGTACCGTTGAGCCCTTCTGCGCGAATGCTTTATCGATATAAGGTTTGAGCACTGCGTCCGCTTTGGCAAAGTCTTCGTAAGATTGAATCAGCATTGGCAGGCGCGGAATGCCGGCGACCTGGATGTTTCCCGAATTGAACAGATCATCGGCGATCTGCACGACATTTGTGCCCACAGCCTGGGTAATGTTGCTCGGGTTGATCTGCAGCGTGCCAGCGAGATGCAGCCTGACCTTGAGCGCACCGTTGGTCGCCTTCTCGATTTCCTCGGTAAACAACTTCGCCCCACGCGACGTCGCGAAATTGGGTGCCGACTGATGCATATAGAAATTCCATTCATCGGCAGCGGACGCACCTGCGCCGGAGATGGCGACGAGCATCAGTGACGCAATGAGAGCTATGGGAAGTGTACGGGCCGACGTCCCCGAGGGTCGCTCGAGCATGACAATCCTCCCATGGGCCGGGTCCGTGCGTGTGACCGCCGAGACCTGCTGCGCTCACTTTTTCGATCGAACGCTTTTTCAAAAGACAGCCTATGAACGCCCTGGTTGACTGTCAACGTGGATGCGCGCAATCGCTGCCGATTACACTTCGCCCGGGCCAAAATAGGCTTCGATCCGGTATCCGTCCGGATCAATGATAAAGGCTGCATAGTAATCCGGATCGTATATCGGGCGCGGACCGGGCCGGCCGTTGTCGCGCCCGCCACAGCGCAGCGCCGCGGCGTGAAACGCGTCGACCGCCGCTGCGCTCGGTGCCGCAAAGCAAATGTGCAATCCGGATTTTTCGTCCGGCGCGATCGGATGTTCAGCGAGCACCACATAGAATGCGATCGTGTCCGCTCCGTACCCGTAGCCGGTAGCCGTCCTCATCGCTCGCATGCACCGGTATCCGAGCGGCTCGAGAGCGGCGTCGTAGAAGCGCTTGCTCCGGTCGAGGTCGCTGACCCCAATCGAGATATGAGCGATCATCTCTGGGCTCCATGCCGAGGCGTCAGGTCATACGGCAGAAATAGAAGGCCTCTCAATCGGTCCGTCCCGAGGCCGATCTGTTGAGCACGGTTGATTTTTAAGTAATAACATGCGATAGTCTTTTTATTATTTTTCGGCGAAGTGGGGTGTGGACGGATATCTGCGTCCGGCTCCTGGGTAATTGATCACGTTCTAGCCCCGACGAGCGAAGCAAAACCTGCCCAGACTAGATCCGGGGTCGGGGATAACAGTCAGCGCGGTCATCCGCGCTACTCGCCGTCATCTATGTCATGTATGCGGGAAATGACATCTATGCGAGCAAACTCGTATATGGAGAACGGTCATCTATGCTTGTGGCCATCCTTCCAGACGCCCACGCGCTAATGCGCATGGGCTCCTCAGGATGAGGTCAGAGATTGTTGAAGCGAATCAATGGACAACAACGACTGCCTTCATCCTGAGGAGTGCGCGGCCTCTGCCCGCGCGCGTCTCGAAGGATGGCCCAACACACCGACGTCATCTATGCGCAGCAACGTCATCTATGCGCGCAGTTGTGTCATCTATGCGAACAAGGTCACCTATGCGGCCGGAGCCCGCCCGATCCCATGGGTCGGGCCGGTGATGACGATCAGCGGTGCGGCCATGGCTACCTCACGGGTTACAGACGCAGATTGTCGTGTTTCTTGACCGGCATTTCCATTTTCTTCTCGCGCAGCGACGCAAGCGCGCGGCACAGCCGCCGGCGGGTCGCGTGCGGCATGATCATTTCGTCGATGTAGCCGGAATCGGCGGCGACGAAGGGCGAGAGGAACCGGTCCTCATATTCGCGGGTGCGCGTCCCGATCTTCTCGGGGTCACCGATATCGGCCCTAAGATGATCTCGACCGCGCCCTCGGCGGCCAGCGCCATTCGGGGTGGCGCCGAGCGCGGCGCCAGAACTGGTGCCGACTTGAGCGATGGACGGCCGGCCCTCTCTGACGCAGCGCGCAACCCAAGCTCGCCGGCGCCGTGGAATGTTGGTACGCTTTGGCGCCGTCGCGCAGCGATCACTGACACCTCGGCAAGCGACCGTGAGATACCGGATCAAACAAGAAACCGGTCATCGGCCCGAGAAGCGCGCCGGAGGGAGGACCAAACATGCGAACCCACATTTCGGCCGGAGTGGCAGCCGCCGCTCTCAGTCTCACAGTGCCGGCTGTCGCCCAGAACACCCCGCCGGAGTTTCACATCGGTGTGGTGGCATCGCTCACCGGCGCCTTCAATGGTCCGTCCAAGGATACGATCGACGGCTTTGACGCGTGGGTGAAGGGCCGCGGCCTGCCAGGCAAGAAAATCGTCATCGACACGCTCGATGACGAGACCAATCCGGTCAGCGCGTCGAATGCGTTTCGCAAGCTCGCCGGCGACCCGCAAACGAACATCATCTTCCTCAACATCAACTCGAGCTCGGCGCTCGCCGCGAAGGCGTTCGCCTCCGAGTTCAAGGTCCCGATCATCACCGGTGGGGGCGCGGACGCGCTTGGCTTTCCACCCGACCCCTGGATGTTCAAAGTCGCACCATCCGGACGCGACGCGATGACCGTTGTTTTGCAATACATGCAGAAGAAAGGGATGAAGAAAATTGCCCATCTCTATGGCACCGACGCCTATGGCCAGTACGATGACAAAGCGATCAAGGATCTAGCGCCCAAGTTCGGCGTCATGCTGGCGGCGGCCGAAAGTTTTGCCATCGACGATACAAATTTCAACGCCCAGCTCGCGCGCATCCGCGCCGCCAATCCAGACCTGATCTATTCAAGCGCCGCCGGTCGCGCCGCGATCCTGGTGTTCAAGCAATTCAAGCAGTTCGGGATCACGACCCCGTTGGTAATGACGCAGGCAGCGCCGACGGCATCGTTCTATGAGGCGATCGGCGGCGCCAAGAACGCCGATGGCTTGCTCATCCCGACGCAGCGTGGCGTGTTTGGCGACAAGGCCGGGGGCGACACCGCCCGTCTCTACGATCAGCTCAAGACTGCGCTTGGCCGCACGCCCACATTCTTCATGATCTTTGGCTACGACGCCGGCCTGATCACAGAGGCCGGGGCGAAAAACTCGGACGGATCACGACAGGGCATTCGCGACGCGCTGGAGAAGCTCAAAGATTTGCCTGCGATCAACGGCCCGGTGACCTACACACCGCAGGACCACACCGGCCAGGACTTCCGTTCGCTGGCCATGGGGCGTCTGGAAAACGGTGTCGCTGTCCCGGCGGAGTGAGCGAGAGGGCAAACGGCCGCAAGGCAGCCCCGCGTCTTGGTGAATTTTCGGCCAACGGCCGCGTGCTAGGGTGCGCCCGAAAAACGTTCCAGCGGGAGGAGCCACTGATGAGCGCAAAGGACAAGGCGCATCCGATCGTGCATTTCGTCGGCAGCATTCCGCTGCCGGACACTGAGACCGTGTTCCGGACCTTGTCGGCCGCAGCGGGACCGCGTCTTGCCCGGCTTCCGGATGGGGAGACCGGGATCCGCAAAAGCTGGATCCGCTTTCTGCAGGACGTGCTCGCAGAACATCCGGCGATCGAACGTGCGGACGTTCCGCCGTTTCGTTTTGTGCAGTGGGACGGCAAGGTGGTGCGCGAAATTCCACGCCTGCGCGTCAAGCCGGGCGCCAAGGTTGACGCGGGCGGCTTCAAGACCGGCTACGCCGACATGGCGATTGCTTCCTGGGCGGTGTTCGAGCGGATGCAGAAGGCGGGCACGATTCCCGCCGGCGTGAAGTTTCAGGTCTGCTTGCCCACCCCGATCGCGCCGACCTACAACAACATCGTGCCGGACGATCGGCAAGCGGTGCTGCTGCCCTTGACCGAACATTTCGCCGGCGAGGTCGCGAAAATCGCCGCCGCGGTCCCGCAAGAGAATCTCTCTATCCAATGGGACGTGTGTCAGGAAGTGCTGGCGTGGGAAGGCTATTACGACAAGGGACCGGTTGATTTCCGCACCGAAACGCTCGATGTGCTCGCCAAGGTCGGCGATGCAGTGCCAGCGGCCGTCGAGGTCGGCTATCACCTCTGTTACGGCAGCCCGGCTGACGAGCACCTGGTGCAGCCGAAGGACGCCGGCCTGATGGTCGAGATGGTCAATGCCATCGTCGCGCGCGTGAAACGGCCGATCCAGTTCTTCCATCTCCCGGTCCCGAAGGGCCGCACCGATGACGCGTTTTACCTGCCGCTCGCTGGATTGAAGCTCCGGCCCGGCACCGAACTCTATCTCGGGCTCGTCCACCACAATGACGCGGCCGGCAATGCGGCGCGGCTCGCGGCCGCGCGGCATCACGCGCGCGTTGATGGAGTGGCGACCGAGTGCGGCATGGCGCGCGGCGATCCGTCGCGGCTGCCGGAGCTGCTCGCCGCGCACGTCAAAACCGCCGAGCTTGCGGTTTAAGTCGTTCAGCTAATCTCGTTTCGGAATGTTGAGTCCGCGCTGCACTGCCGGCCGAGCGAGCCCGCGCTCGAGCCAAGTGGGAACGTGTTTGAATGAATCGAAATCAACGAGCTCGCGTGCCCCGTAGAAACCAACCAGGTTGCGCACCCAACCGAGCATCGAGATGTCGGCAATGCTGAATTCGTCGCCGACGAACCATTGCCGGTTGGCGAGGTGGCTCTCCATCACGCCAAGCAAGCGCTTCGACTCGTTGACGTAGCGATCACGCGGCCGCTTGTCCTCATAATCCTTGCCGGCAAACTTGTGGAAGAAGCCGACCTGGCCAAACATTGGTCCGATGCCGCCCATCTGGAAGTGGACCCACTGGACCGTTTCCCACCGCCGGGCCGGATCGGCCGAGAGAAGCTTACCGGTCTTCTCGCCAAGATACTGAAGGATCGCACCCGACTCGAATAGCGGCAGCGGCTTTCCGCCCGGACCGTCCGGATCCAGGATGGCGGGGATCTTGCCGTTCGGATTGAGCGACAGGAACTCGGGGGTCTTTTGATCATCCTTCCCGAAATCAACGAGATGCGGCTCGTACGGCAAGCCGATCTCCTCGAGCATGATCGACACCTTCACCCCGTTCGGCGTCGGCAGCGAGTAGAGCTGCAGCCGATCAGGAAATTGGGCTGGCCAGCGCTTGGTGATTAGGAAGTTCGATAGGGCATGCATCCGGAAACTCCATAGTCCAATGCAGGAACATCCCTTTCTAGGTCATCGCCTCCGATCCGCCAATCGACGCAACGAACGCCGGTCGCGAGCATCGCGCGCCGGCCAATGATTTGGTGTGCCGCCGCCGACCGAACCTCAGGGCTGAACATGGAGGGTGCCGGAACGAATGCTAGCCGCCGCGCGCCGCTTGTCGCGCATATCCAGCAGCTTGCGCAGATATCGCCGGGATGCAACTTCGAACCCGGAGTAACTGAAGTGGGCCGCGAGCAGGCACAGGCCGACCATTGCAAGCATCCACACGAGAGAGCGCGGGGTCGAGAGATACGTGGCGTCATGAACGCCAACGCGCACCAGCAGCAGACCGGCCGCGTACTGCACAAGACCATGAAGCAAATAAAGCGAGTACGAGATATCGCCAAGCCATAAGAGCGGTGCCGCATTTGCCCAGCGGGCGAATGCGCCGTTGTTGAGGACTGCGGCGAGAATCAACGCCGCGAACAGCAAGATCATGAGAAGGTCGGCAGCATTGAGATGCAGGCCAACAACAATGAGCGCGACGACGCCGAACGCAGCGACGTCTCGATTGAGCCAAAGATTTCCAGGTGCGACACGAAATGCGCAATAGAGCAACGTTCCGAGCATGAATTCGGGCAGGCATCGCAGCAGCGTGATCGGACCATCCCACTGGTCGAAATCGCCTTGGCGCAAATAGGCGAGGAGCACCAACAACGCAAATAAAAGACCAGCGAGGACTAGTTTGATGCGCGTGGACGTGCGCCAAATCCCTGGCAAAAGGAATGGGAATAACAGGTACGCCATGAACTCGACACTGATCGACCAGGCCGGATAGTTCCAACTCAGCGTGCCGGCTCTCAAACCCTGCAGCATCAAAAGGTTCGCGAAAAAGGCTTCGACGGATTGCGGTCCCTGCAGGGGAACGTCGCGCACGACGTGACTCGCCTCCCCGCTCATCAGATGCGATGTAAGCGCCGTCGCAACAAACAAGAGAAGCACAAGTAGATGCAACGGATAGATGCGGGCGATGCGGGCGGCGATGAATTTCCAATAATTGCGGCCGGTGACGCTTTCCGAAAATGGGCGATGATAGACATGCGCCAGCACGAAGCCGCTGAGCATGAAGAACATGTCGACGGCAAGATAGCCTTTGTGGATCAGGTAAGTATGTGGCCTGACATCGAGATTGGGAAAGCACTGAACGCTATAGTGGTAAATCACCACCCAGAGAGCAGCGAGTCCACGCAGGGCGGTGAGGCAGGGCAACTGCTGCTTGGATGGCCCTGAAACCTGCGCGGCGTGCGCGCGATTGTCCGAACAACTCGCCAGCATCTCGGTCCATGCGACAGCCGCACATCATTTCAGCGACCCGCAAACAACCCATTCACAGGATTTAGGTTCCGAGGCGTGCCTGGTTGCTAAGCCAACTTTTGCAATGTCGTTATTCGTCAAGGTGCGCTTGGGTGCGAATTGTCCGCCGTCAGGGAACCAATGCTTGGAGCCCCTCGCTCACCCGAATACGTGTAGAGAATGCCCCCTAACACCAACAAGGAGAGCAGAACAGCGACGGCGCCGAGGACCGGGATATAGTCCCTACACAGGCGATCAAACCGGTCCTGGCGCCGTTTTACAAAATGATATCGCTTCTGCCTCGAAGCTGCCCGCGGTTGCTGCTGCTCCGGTGCAACGTATTTCCGAGGCAGGTCGGTCGGCACGAGAAGGTCAGTGCCGGACTTCAGTGCACGACCGATTGCCGGCCGCGTCCGTGACACAGGTCCGATCGCTCACCTCCGGCCGGGGGGCCACATAGACGTGCTCCCGCGGCGGCCCGGCCGCACCGGCGCCCGCACCAGCAGCCGCGCCAACGCCGGCGCCAACCGCCGCGCCGGCAGGCCCGCCGACGGCAGCGCCCGCAGCCGCGCCACCCGCGGCTCCCGCTGCTGCACCACCTGCCGGATCCTGCGCCATCGCTATGGTCGGCAAAATCAGCACGGCCCCGAGCAGCGCAACACTCATACAAGACTTCCGCATCTCGCTTCTCCTCCTGCGAACTCCGCAAACGCAACGTCCTCCCATGCGCTTGGTTCCTGGACGCGTACGCGATCAAGCGGTGAGATGCGGTGTGCGGCGCACAACTGAGCGTTTTACCCATGACTTGCTGGAGCACCGACGCAAAAGCAGCCTCGGCCGGGCGAGGTCGAGGCTGAAGGAGGGCTGCGGGTATCACGCAGGTTGGCGCGCCCGACATTTTAAGCGCCGCGTCCGGACCAGGATCGGACAAGGCTTCGCACGCGCGATCAGCCCGCGATTTGGCGCCGGCTAGAAATCATCAAACACACTTTTATTGGCTGGTGCCTGGTAGAGCTGCCCGTTGTTCATGAAGAAGATCGTGCCCTTGGGTACTGCTTTTGCACGCTTCTTCAGCGTTTCCATCGTTTTGTCCTTGGGCTGCATCACCTTCATCTTTCCTTCCATGTCGACGACATGGGCTTTGCCCTCCTGGAGTTCCCAAGGCGTCGCCTGCTGGGCAAGTGATGGTGTCGCCAGCAGAGCCGCGATCCCGGCGGCAGACAGGGTGGTGGTGAACGTGGACATGTCTTCCTCCTCTGGTCTTCCTGTTGAACAGATCGCAACTACGGTGAGTCACACCGCACTTCCAATCAAATACCTGGTAGCTACGTTATGCATCGCCTTCACGCCCGCGTGTGACTGGCACAATGGCTCCTCCGCACCAGGGCGTGACGACACGCCCTAGTAGCGCCGCTCCACCCGTGCAGGAGTTTGCGGCGGTCCGAACGGATCTCCCAGTGGTACCACGAGACGGACCCACCCCCGGACATCGTTGCCGCCGTAGTTTCTCTCGTAAACGTCGGTCGTCAGATAGCCTTGGATGATGACAGGCCCTAAGTCGTAACCTACCAGACCGCCCATCGCGAATTGCTTTTGCTTGAGATATCCAGGCACCGGTGTGCTTAGATCAGTGGAATAGTAGCCAACCCAGCCGAACTCCCACTTGCCGAACTTTTTGGTTGCGGTCAGGTCGACGTTGAGGAAGTTCGGATTGCACCCGTTGGAGGGGAATTGAACCGACACGGGACAAGGCGAGAGTTGTGGTCTACTGGTGACGTGATTTTGATCGATACCCCAGATCGCGTTGGCGGTTAAGTTCCAGCCGTAGCCCGTATAGCTCAGAGCGAAGCGTTGATTGAGCGAGTTAGTACTCCAAGCGGTCCCACTGTTGACATCCCAGTACTCTCCAATCAGGTAGCTGAACCCCCAGTTGTTGCCGAGATCCCAGGCGAGTTGCGCCGATGTCAGCGGATTGTACCAGCCAGCCTTGTAGAACGTGTCGTTGACCCCGACATCCACTGCGGGCGTGGCGGCCAACAACTGCAGCCGAGCGCCCAGAATTGTCCACGGCGTTGACCAGGCATAAACCGGGATCGTCACACCCACGCAGGTGCCTTCCGGCTTAGTGTTCCGGCAGCCCCAGTCCGTCGTGTCGACAAGATAGAAGCCCTGCGGTAGCGGCGCGCCGGTTGCTATGCCGACGGTCTCACCGGGCTGGGTTACCGAGCCGGCGACCGCAGGCGCGATGCTGGCCAATGATAACAGGCCCGCTCCCGTGAGCTGGGCAAGTTTGCTGTTCATCTTCCCATCCTCCTATGCGTTCCCATGTCCGTCGCGGACCGTGGCGGGCCGCTCCGCACCAGTTTGATGTTGTGTTTGTAATGGGCGCACCCACCCGGGTACGTCGCACATGGTCGGATTACATGATCTCGCTGCGCGGATCGCGCTCCGACACTTGGGCCGGGGAGGACTTCCGGCGGCGTGTCACAGTCGGGGTGACACAGAGTCTCAATCGTGTGTCACGACCGACTTCCGAAGAATCGCCGACATCCCCATATGCCGACATTCTTGAGGCGGGAAGCCGCGTACATAGTACGCCACAGTTCTGAAAACGGGCATTACTGCAACACCAGCGCCCATATTTGCATCAGGCTGTTGCACAAAAGTGTCACATGCCGTGTTGCTGACAGCATGAAATAAAAATCGAACATGTTCAACAACAGATCCTTCGCGATCATATTGTTGTTCATTTGTCTTTTGAGTGAGGCGGCGGCGTCGCCCCATCTTGGCGCCGGCCGAGTTAAAGCGATCTCATCACTCGTCTTCATGCATCAAGCAAGCGCCAACGGTGGCCCCTCATTTCGTGACGCAGCGGAAGTTCTGCGGACCCGAGCCGCTGTATCGCGGCCAGGCGGGATAAAGTGGACCAGAATGATCTTGCCGCCCTTGGCCCGGAACGGCGGCCCGACGTGGGCCACCAGTTGGCGGTCGGCGCATGAAGGTGCCGGTAAGCTTCGCGCAGGCATCTTGCGGCGAGACTGTGGGCGTCTCGGCCGCACGGCGCTCGCACACAATGCCCCCAAGCCCGCTCCGAGAAGCGCGATGCGGAGCACGATGCCGCCGCGCACCGCCTTATGGTTAACGATGTCTTTCGTTGCGGCTCCGATCGTTATCGGCCAAGGGTTAGAGCCTACGGGAATTCCCGTACGCAGATCATCTGAATTTTAAAAATTCGCCGCTTGCGTTCTAATCCCACCGTCGCGAACGGGGGGGTGTCATGGGCGCGATCTTCAAAATCTACGGGATTTCCCGCGTGCTGATTGCAGTGTGCGCCGCACTTACGGTGTGTCATCCATTCGCCGGGGCCTATGTTGCGAACTGGATTGAGGTTGTCGCCTCAACGCATCGTTAGGGATATCATTGCGTTCCTCTCCCGGGCGTTTTACCTAACACGCCTCATCTTCTGAAAATTTCAATTGGAGGAACGCTGATGCGTACCAAGCCATGCCTCACCGCGTCCGATGTGAAGAAAATGCTGGTTGCGTGCGAGGCGGAGGCCTCCAAGAACAAGTGGGCGGTCTCAATCTCGATCGTGGATGACAGCGGCTTGCCGCTTGGTTTCTTGCGCATGGACGGTGCGCCGCCGATTTCGGCTGAAGTCGCAAGCGGCAAGGCGCGCACGTCGGCGATGACCAAACGGCCGAGCAAGTTTTTCGAAGACCGCGTAAAGGAGCGTCCCGCCTTCGCCAACTTCCCGGCCGGCATCCTGATTCAGGGCGGCATTCCACTCACCCACGAGAACGAATGTGTGGGTGCGATCGGCGTTTCCGGCGTGCAATCGCACGAAGACGAGCAAATCGCAGAGGCCGGCGCGAAGGCGCTGGCCTAGAAGGCGTGGGCTTAATTGTACTTCTCGACGAGCGCGACCAAACGGTCGCGGTCCTCGGGCATATCCGAGCCGTCCGCCAGTCGGTCAAGGATCTCCAGGATCACGGCGTAGTCGGCCGGAGACGAGCCTTCGGCTTGGTCGATCGCGCGCTCAACCGCGAATTGAAACGCCAACTGCGGATTGGGCGCGGCCTTTGCCAAGGTGATGGTTGTCATGCAATCCCCCATGTTTGCGATATCACCCTTAGTGGCAACCGTGTCAGCAACAAGGCATGGTGCTACGATATGCAAAAGCGAACCCCACGCGTTGGTTTGAGATCGGCCGGGGGTGCGAGACCCAGGGAGGAATGAATGCAGCCATATCGATTCGTTCTGGTGCTCGTGCTGCTGGTCTTCGCGTCTGGCATCCAGGCCGCCTTCGCCGACCCTGCCGATGGAGTCGGTGCGGCAGTCGATAGATGGGCGACGACCTTCAATACCAATGCCGTCGATGCGCTGGTCGATCTCTATACGCCGGACGCAGTCCTGATCGGATCGACAGGCCTCACCCGCCAGGAAGGTCGCGACGCCATCCGGGGCTATTTCGCGCGCTTGGCGCACAGTGGTGACAAAGTCGTGATCGAAGACCGAAAGATCGTCAGCCTCGGCGACAACATCGCGTATGCGACCGGTTTCTATGAATTCAGCGCCATGCGAGAGGGCGAACTCAAAAAAACCAAAGCTGGCTTCAGCATGATTTTCGTCAAGCAAGGCGATGATTGGCGCATCGCTCATCACCATTCTTCCGTACGCTCTTCGCCCCCACCGGCCCTGCCGGTGCGGAAGATCTGACTCCAAATTCGGTTGCCGCTTGCCAAGAGCGAGCCGGCGGACGACAGGATACGGCTCGCCGTGAACCAACAGGTGGCTCGTGTGGGATGGCGCACAAAGGTTGCTTTCGTCCTCCTGACGCTCGTCAACCTTGCCTTGGTGCTATTCGGCGCGTGGCTCGCATTATGGACGCCGATGCTGTTCGATTCCGGGAGCACGCAAGACAAGGGTCTGGTGGCCGCAGCCGTGAGCATCATGCTGTTCCCGGTTCTGGCGTTGATCTGCGCGCTGTTGCCGTGGCTGTTCCTGTGGCTGCGCTGGCGCCGCACCGCCGTCGCCATCGCGATCCTGCCGATTCTGATCGCCGCCGGTGCGGCGCTTTTCGTCTTTACGTGACCCACCGCCACGCGGAGCTCTTCTGTTTGGACGCGAGCATGGCCCGCGCGGACGGGTTTGATCCGGAGTGAGTTGCTTAGCGAACGGCCCCCAAGACGCCAAGCCCGGTGCAGATTCGCAAAAGGCAGCCGTTGGGGTTGAGTTTGCTTTGCGTTTGCAGACCATACTCCAACTTGATCTCGGAGATGCACGCTCCCCGCAGGACACAGGTCGGCGTGACACAGGGTGGCGGGGGAGACCGGGGAATTATCTGCGACCCCGTATACTGGTTCGAACGAAAATAGTTCAAGACGACGGGATCACATTGCAGATATTGGGCGGATGCTTGTGACCGAGCAAGCCCATGGCGAAGATCGACCGTCACGGGCGACACTACGATAGCGACGATCAACAACCAGCGCCGGCGTTCAAACATTGAAACCTCCAATGCGATGACGCCTTGGCCGACGATGAACTTATTGGGCATGTTGACACGGCGTGCGGATTTCACAATGGGTCGGATATCCGCACAATCGGACGACCTGATGTCAATCAGTTTCCAACGTGCAATTGTAGAATAGCTCTGAACCGGCTTTATTTAGCTTCGCTTTAACCCGCAGGGCCGCGACAGGTCATGCGCTCGGCGGCGACGGATCCGCCGGACCATTCGTCCACAACGACCACATCACCCCTGGACAAGAATTCTCTCCGGTAACAAGACTGGCGACGTCGAAGGAGTTCTCCCATGCTGATCATCGATTCCCAGGTCCATGCCTACGAGGCAAACACGCCCCGGCGACCCTGGCACAGCGTGCCGAATTGGCCTGATCATGTCACCGGCGACGAGATGGTGGCGGCGATGGATAAGGTCGGCGTGGACGGCGCGATCTTCATCTCGCCGTTTTCCCTCTACCGCTACGATGGGAGCTACGCGGTCGAGGTGCAGCGGGCCCATCCCGGCCGGTTTGCCATCATCAAGCCGGTCGACCCGGATGATCCGGCAGTGGCCGATGTCGTCGCCGAGTGGAAGAACACACCAGGCGCTGTCGCAATCCGCATCATGCTCACCGAGGAGGCCGGGCGCGCGCCGGATGACCCCGGTCTCGAGAGGATCCTGCGCGCGGCGGTGCGTTACGATTTTCCCGTCAACATCCTGTGCTGGGGCAGCTTGGACCTTGGTGCCGCGCTCATGGCGCGTCATCCCGATACGCGCTTCATCATCGACCATCTGGGTCTCATGCAGCCGCGGGTGCCGCCGGCGCCGCCACAGCCCTGGGCCGACCTCCCCAAGGTGCTCGCACTCGCCAAATTTCCGAACGTGATGATCAAAGTCAGCGGCGCTTGTACGCTCTCCCGCGAGCCCTACCCCTTCCCGGACATTTGGGACCCGTTGGCGCGCGTGTTCGATGCCTGGGGTTTCGAGCGCTGCCTGTGGGGCACGGACTGGACGCGCGCATTTGCGGTTGTCAATTACGAGCAGGCGACAAAGCCCTTCGTTGAGACCGATCGTCTGAGCGACAGCGAGCGTGCCATGTTGATGGGCGGGGCCTGCGCCAAGGCGTATGGCTGGTCGCCGCAGAAAAGTTAGTCAACGAAAGCACACACGCGATATCCCTCGAAATAGCTGGGCGAAGAACATGACCAAATATGTCCGTTACGATCTTTCTGGAAAGAAGGCGCTGGTCACCGGCGCCGCGTCGGGCATCGGACTGGGGACTGCGACCGCATTGGCTCAAGCTGGCGCCAAAGTCGCCATCAATCATTTGCCCGATGACCCACGCGGTCCGGAGGCGGTGCGAGAGCTCAACGCAAAAGGCTGCGATGTCATCTCCGCACCCGGACGCGTGGGCGTCCCCGGCGAAACGGAAAAGATGGTTGAAACAGCGATTGCCAACCTTGGCGGGCTCGACCTGCTCGTCAACAACGCGGGGACACCCGCAGTCAAGGCGACGGTCCCCATCGATCGCCTCGATCTCGTCACGGACGAGATGTGGGATCAGATCCTGGCGACCAACCTCGTTGGTATCTTTCGCTGTACCAAGACAGCCGCACCATCGCTCAAATCGTCACACGGCGCCGTCGTCAATACCGCCTCGATTGCCGCACTCGGGCTCGCCGGTAGCAGTATGGCCTACTCGGCCTCCAAGGCCGGCGTCGTGAACCTGACCCGCAACCTGGCCCGCGCCCTGGCGCCGGAGGTGCGCGTCAATGCCATCGCGCCCGGCGCGGTCGATAGCCCTTGGCTGGACTGGACCGAACAGCAGCGCAAATCGCAGGTCGACAAATCGCTGCTCAAGAAGATCGGCAAGCCGTCGGACTACGCCGACGTCATTCTGTTTCTCGGGTTCGGTACCGACTTTATTACCGGCGAGACCGTCGTCGTCGATGCTGGCCTGACGCTCTGACGAGCAGCGTCGACGACATCCTGCCAGGAGTATCCGAGATCAGAAGACGGCGAGGTATTTGAGCAATGAAATAATGCCGATGACGATCACGATCACCCGCACGATCTGTTTCGCCCGCCCCTCAATCGGCAACATGTTGATGAGATAGAGAACCAGAATGATCACCAGGAATGTGATCAGAATTCCGATGATGGCATTCATGATTGCTCGCTTTCGGAAGGGTTAGGCTAACGGTGAAGCAGGTGGACTTCACCCACGCGGCACGAGAATCGACTCAAACATTAACAAAGCTACGTCGATCGTCTTCGTATTGCTATCCGGGAAGATGATTACAACCGAGATGTTCGCCAAAGTTGAACAAGCAGCAATATTTTACCACTTGCGCAGCCTGACAGCTCGTCATCCCTAACCAACGTATAGCTTGGCATCCGTCGCCCTCTCATCGATGCTGCGGCGCGCTCGCAAATTCCCGGGGACCCCTTCGTGAGACATAGTCGGCCGGAGTATCTCTATTTTTCGCCCACTCGACTAAGTCTGGTCGGGGTAGCCGGCACCGTTGTGGCGGGCGTGATCTCCGGCGTCGCGATCGTCAAAGCTTGGCCGGAGGATGGCATCTTCCCCCAGCATTCGACGCCCGCCGTTGTCGCAGCGGTCGAACCCGAGCGCTTTTACCCGGTGCCTGAGCCGCCGCCGGTCGCTGCCAGACCGTCGAGTTCAGTGAACGGCATCGAGGCAACCATACCGGCGCCGACGCAGATCATTGTTGATCAGGGCACGCCAGTTCCCAGACGCCTGCATGCGGTTGCGCGGGCAGCGAGCAATTCGCATCACCGCCAAGTTCGAGCGGCATCCGCATACTATCGGCGCAGCGGCTCCTATGCGACCAGTCCCGGCGCGTGGTGGTAGCGCGCGTTCCCTATCGACGGGCAATCGATCCATCCAGCAGCGATCGAACTACTTTCGCGTGGGACTTTGACTCACATGTCGATCGTGACCTTGCGGTTCTGCCCGAGATTGGGCTCTAGGCCCGTTACCAGGGCCTTTGCAAACTCAAACACCTCGATAGCCGTGCTCGACGGCCCGTCCCACAGCTCTGCGGTCTGAGGTTCCACCCGCAAAACCCGTAGCTTGGCGTCGGCAGGTCCGGCCTTCCACCACACGCGGTCCGTCAGTTGCCAGATGGCTCTGGCGATGTCCTCATCCTTGATGATCGACGCCCGGCCGCTAATTGATAGATAAATCTTTTGCTTCGGGTCCGTGAAAACCAGTGCGACGTCAGGTGACGCTGCAATTTCGCTTCGCTTGTCGCCGTCCGCATCTGTCAAAAAATAGATCTGGCCGTCGCCGCGCAACCGCGCTTCAACCGGGCGCGCGCGCAGGCCGGCGGGAAATTGCGTTACCAGCATACATACTTGCACTTGAGCGATGATGTCCCACACCCGTTGCGGATCCGGATGCCGATCGCTTTTCACCGGTGGGCTTTCACCTGCTGAGGTCATACCGTTGCTTCCCGAAATGAGGATCGTCGGACGGCAATTGGTAAATCGCATCCGCGAGATCAGTTCCCCGTCCGCGAAAAATACTCCCTCTGGGTCCTTCGATCGGCTGACGCGCCGCCGCAAATCGGATGTCAGTTTGCCCCGGTTTGAACAGCTGATTCACTCACCCGACAGGGGGCCCTTGCGTGAAAAGGGACGACTTCATCCTGATGATAGGAACGGCAGCGGTCGGAATGCTGATCCCTTTCGCCGCCGTACTTTTCAGCGCTTGGCCCCTCAGCCACGCGCAGGATCAGCTCGTATCGTTGCGCGGCGCGGGTTCTACGTTCGCTGCTCCGCTCTACAAGAAATGGATCGAAGAATACGCGGTCTCGCATCGTGGCGTGACGATTACATATGATCCAGTTGGCAGCGGCGAAGGTGTCAAGCGGTTCTTGGACGGTTCAGTTGATTTCGCTGGCAGCGACGAAGTGTTGTCCGGCACTGAACTCACGAAGATACCTGGCGCACTGATGCTGCCGATTACGGCCGGGATGATTACGATCGCCTACAATATTCCTGGTGTGAACAGTGAGATCAAACTGCCGCGCGACGTTTATGTCGACATCTTCATCCGCAGAATTCGTAAGTGGGATGACCCGCGTATTGCGTCAGCCAATCCGGGCATCGCTTTGCCGCACCGGGATATCGCGCTCGTTGTTCGGCAAGACAGTAGTGGAACCACGGCTGCATTCACGAAGCATCTGGCAACGATCAGCCCGGGCTGGGGCAACGCCGGGATGGACGTGGGCAAGTTTATCGAGTGGCCAAGCGCAGTCCTGTCCGCACCCGGCAACGAAGGGGTGGCCGCGCGCATTCGGCTGAGCGAAGGCTCGATCGGCTACGTCGAATATTGGTTCGCGCAACGGCTTGGGCTGCGCATGGCAGCGCTCGAGAATAAGGCCGGCAACTTCATCACGCCGACTGCAGATGCTGGCGAACTCGCGCTTTCTAGTCGCGTCGCACAGGTTCAGGAACTTGCCGCCTCGATTGTCGATCCGAGTGGCCCTGATGCTTATCCCCTCGTAAGCTACAGCTGGATGCTGGCCCACACACAGTACGCCGATCAGGCGAAGGCAACCGTCCTGCGCGAGTTTGCTAACCGGAGCCTGTCCGATCGTGGACAAGATTACGGCGCGCAGCTCGGTTATCTGCCGCTGTCGCCTGATGTGCTCAGTATCGGCCGGCAGGCACTGGCGAATTGACGCTCAGTGCTCCGCCAACAACCGTTTTGCCGACAGCAATTCAGCTCGATTACTGTCGGCAGCGGCGACCTGCACAAGTTTTTCGCGGTAGAGTTTCGTCTTCGCGGCATCGCCCGCCCGTTCTGCAGCCCTCGCAGCGCCGGCCAGCCCGTGAAAGCGATTGGGTGCCGAACTGAGTGAGCGTTCGTATTCGGCCAGTGCCAGAGCTGGTTGATTTGCCTCCAGCAACATATCTCCCAGCAACTCCCGCGCCGGCACGATCGAGCCCGGCGTAACCGGATGCTTGTCCGACGAATCCTCGAGATCGGCAGCAGAGCGCATAAGCGCCAAGGCCTCCTCCCCACTGCCCTGAGCCTGGGCCAGCAAGGCGGATGCAGCGCGAACTTCCACATCTACTTGACCGGCCCAATACGTGTTTTTCGCCTTAATCAGCGCATCCCGGGCAGCTTGCAGCTTTGCAATCTCGACCTGAGCCGCCGTGAGGTCGCCCGTATGGGCCGCCCCAAGCGCCCGCGCAAAGGTGATCATGGGGGCGGTCCAGGGAAATGCATCTGCGGCCAAGCTTAATGCCGGCGGGGAGAGAGTGGCAGCCTCGGCCCAGTTCTGTCGTTCAACCACGTAACGCGCGGGGATCGCGGCAACCGCATAAGCCGCAGCAAGGCTGCTGGGAGTAGCCTTCTGGTAGGACATCAGTTGGTCCAGAACGCGCTTGGCCTCGGTGTCCTGGCCGGTCTGCAAATAGGAATATTCCAGATAGTCCAGTGCATGCAGTGTTTGGTCCCAGACCACGCCTGGACCGAACACTTTCGCTGCATAGTTCTGTCCCGCATCGGCGGACGCCAGATTGGACTCGATCGCGTTCTGCCATTGGCCGACTCGCGTGAAGATATGGGACGGCATGTGCAATGCATGCGGCACGGCCGGCGCAATGTCCGAGTAGCAAATCGCTGCCGGCAAGCCGAGATCGGCGAGCGGCGCCGAGTCGTAGCTGTGGATGAGGTAATGCGCGGCACCCGGATGGTTGGGCTGCTCGGCGAACACCTGTTGGAGAATCTTCGCAGCCTTCTCCTGATTGGCGTACGTCTTGTCGGTGGGCAGCGCCGTCGTGTTGAGCGCGAGCGCATAGAACACACCGGCCTCCCGGTCATCGGGGTAGCGCGCGTAGACCTGCTCCATCGCCTTTTCGTAGGCGACACTGCGCGTGCGGTTGTCGAGCTTGTCGCTGTCGCGATAGAAGGCCGCGATCGCCTCGATGTAATCCCGCTCGCGATCCGTTTTTGCACCGATGGATTTTGCTTTCGCCACTGCGTCGGCACCCGCTTTCAGCGCGGCCTCGCTAGGCGGATACCAGAGGGGGTACCAATTGCTCATGGCGACGCCCCAATACGCCATGGCGCAACCCGGATCGGTTTCCGCCACCCCGGTAAAGGCTTTTACGGCCTCCTCGTACCAAAAGGAGTGCAGGAGCGCGACGGCGCGCGTGAACTGCTGCTGCGCATCGGCGCTGCAGGATACTGGGAATTCGACGTCACCAACTTTGCCGATCGCTTCTGCGCCCAATTCCGCAGGAGCCAGCGATGCCGCGAAGACACACCCGAGCAGTGCGTTACGGAGCGAGATGCGGGCCATTGCAGCGGACCTCCTACTCCTGTGATGACGGTCGCGCGGCAACCCGTCCAGGCGAGGCGATGAAGGGGCTTGCTGATGCGACCGGCACCAATAATACACCTCGACAGTGGCGGTGACCATCGAAAGACAACGACCCGCTGATAGAAGTTGCGCGTTCCTCAGAACAACTGCAGGCTGTCAAGCAGTTCACGGATTTCCGTTGATGCGTCTTGAAAGCGGAGCACTCAGTGCGAATCCGCGTCGGGCTCCAGAATGGCGCTTTGATTCATCCACAGGCAGTCGCTGGCTCCCTGGGGCCGCCCGCAAAATACGCCAGAGCTGATCGACTGAATGATGAATTCCGTTCCCGCCGGAAGGTCGAGGCATGTTTGAGCAATGTACGCGTCGGCGCCAACGACGTCCTTTTGTTCAATGAGCTTCTGGACGCGCGCGAGGTCTTCCGGCGTGGGGCATGCGGCTGTGGCCGCCATGCGCACACGATCGCCGATCCGGGGGGTTGCTGGCTTGCTGTCGCCTGTTGCAACCGGCTCGGCGGCGTGGCCTCCGTTGCCAGCCGTAGCGGCGGCCATGGCGGCAGCGAGAACAAGGCTGACCAATCGCGTGCGCATGGGACCGACACAGTAACTCCAGTTGGCCGGGTTCGCACAACTCACATCTTCGTCTGGGCGCCCATTTGCGCTATGCTCCGCAATAACAAGCTGGAGGAAGCCCGATGGAGATGAGCGTCGGTGTGCTCGATCATTACAACGTGTCGACACGCAAACTGAAAGAGACCGTGCATTTTTATGAGGACGTGCTTGGGTTCGTAAATGGTCCACGTCCGGAGTTCGATTTTCCCGGTGCCTGGCTCTACAGCTCCGGCCAACCCGTGCTGCACCTCAACGACATCTCGCAGACCGCCCAGCAGCAACCGCCCGATACAGGGGTGATCGATCACGTTGCGTTTGGCAGCCGCGGATTCGAAGCGATGAAGAAGCACCTCACCGGCAAGGGCATTCGCTACCGGGTGAACCAGGTGCCCAACAGCACCCGCTGGCAGATTTTCTTCCACGACCCCAACAATGTGGAGATCGAGCTCAACTTCGAGACCAAGAACGAGATCGCGGCCTGAGGTTTCGCTCGGCGCGTCCCGACCTGTCAAAACCGGCGCGACTGCCCGTTGGACGACCCCGCTGGAATGCGGCCGGTCCAGCGATAGCCCACAATGCCATTCTCGGCATCAAACAGGTAGTCGAACCCGTTGAGCAGGCGCAGGCTGGTGTTCACGAAGGTCGGTTGGTCGCCGCGTTCAAGCAAGATCACCCGGCTTGGCGCCATTGGGTCGGCCGCGTCCCCGACCGTGAACGTGTAATCGGACACCGCGCCCCGCGCCTGCGCGTCAGGAATGAGCGAAATCGCCACTTTTGTTCCAGGCCCCACGATCTGTCGGTCGGGGCGCGGGGCGCCGGTGAGGACGATCCCCTGCTGCTGATCGGACGGCACCGTGAGGAACATGACCGTCGAGCCGGTATCCGGCAGAACCGTGCCGCACGTCGACGGCGTGTGCCCGTTGACCGAAACGCACGCCGGTGCAGCCGTCCAATCCTCATGTTCATCGTCGTGGCGCAGGCGCACGGTCGCGTACCCGGCGGGCGAGTCCGGGCCGGTGAGCCCCACCTGAACGCCTTCCCGTGTCACCAAGTAACCGCGCCGCACCGCGTTGTGTCCCGCATCCATCTCGGACCCATTGAGAAACGGGTT
>JAFAXD010000288.1 GCA_019241285.1 Xanthobacteraceae bacterium
CCGCTCTCGCCGCTCGACCACGTGCCGCCCGAAGACTGGGACAATGTGTTGGCCGTCAACCTGACTGCCAATTATCGGCTGACGCGCGCCTTTGCGGATTTGTTGAAGAAGTCCGACGCCGGGCGTGTCGTCTATCTCTCCTCAGCGGTGGCGAGCCTCGGGCTGGCGTATTGGGGGCCTTACGCAATCTCCAAGGCGGGGATCGAGGCGCTGGCGCGCACCTTTGCGGCCGAGACGGCGTCGAGCAGCGTGCGGGTCAACGTGATGGCGCCCGCGCAAGTCGACACCCGCATGCTGGCGACCGCACGGCCGGGGCTCGACATGACGAACATCGATAAGCCCGAGGCCGTGGCCGAGGCGATCATCCCGCTCTGCCTGCCCGAGGTGAAAGAGACCGGGAAATATTATGATTTCCCCGCGCGCAAGCTGGTCGATTTCCGCCGCCCCAGCGACAGCTGATCTCGGCCTCCGCCGTGTCGGATGCGAAGCCCCCAGTCCTTGCCATCGCGGCGCCGGTGCGCGGCGAGGCGCCGTATTTGCTGGAGTGGATCGCTTATCACCGCGTGCTCGGGATCAGGGCTTTCCTGCTGGGCGACAACACCGAAACGGACGATCCGACCCGCGCGCTGTTGCAGGCGCTGCATCAGCACCACATCGTGCTTCGCTTTGATTGGCGGGGTCGCGTCCACTTTCAAAAGGAATTCAACCAGCAGGCGCTCGATACAGCCCGGCTGTTCGCGGACGGCATCTTTTTGATCGACGTCGACGAATTTCTACGACCCGCCGAAGGATCTTCGCTTTTGGAGATTACCCGCCGGTGGCTTTCCGACCCAAGTATCGGCGCCGTCGCCCTCAACTGGGCGATCTACGGATCCTCCAATCGGGTGCAAGCCGGCGACGGCCTCGTCATCGAACGGTTCACGCGCCGTGCGCCGCAAGGTTTTCCGGTCAATCTGCATGCCAAGCCGTTTGCGAGAATGTCCGCCTGCGCCGGTCCGTGGTGGAACCCCCACGCGGTGGCGTTGCACGCGGGCCGCTATACGGACACGTGTGGGCAAGACGTCGCCTGGGATGCGACCCGCCCCGATCCGGTCGGGATCACGACGAAGGTCGTCTGGGATGTGCTGCGTGTCGACCATTTTGTCGTGAAGTCGCACGAGGAATTTCTCGCGAAGCGAGCCCGTGGGAGTCCAATGCTGCCTCAGCGCAGCTGGGACGGCTATTTCGATCTGCATAACCGCAACGAGGTGGAGGATCCGATCCCCGCCGAGTTGGTGGAACGCACCAAGGCTGAGATGGCAAAGATCGCGGCGCAGATCGCGGAGCCGACGGCGCCTAGCCCGGCCGCGTCACCCGCCAGCCAATAACGAGTGCGATCGCCAGAAACGCCGACGCGAGCAGGAACGGCGTTCCTGAGAGCCAAGGTCCGAACGAGCTCTCGATCGCTCGCGCATACATGAAGGTGAAGATGATCGGGCCGATCATGTTGGCGATGCCGATCAGGCTCGCATTGGCGCCTTGCAGCTGGCCTTGCTCATGCGCCGGCACGCGCTTGGTCATCAGCGCCGCAATGGCGGCGCCGCCGAGCCCCCATAACGCCACGAGCGGAATCGACATCCAGAACTGGTGGCCGGTCTCGGCGAGACCGAAACAGGCAAAGCCCGCCACACCGAACGCGAGGCCCGTGATCAAGGCGGCGCGGTCGCCGAAGCGCGCGACAAAGCGGCTGATGAGAAAGCCCTGCACCACGAGCGCGCACAGACCGATGAACGTCATGCTGAGACCGATCAGGCGCGAGTTCCAGCCATAGCGGAACGTCATGTAGAGCACGGTCACGCTCGGCAGCGCCGCATGGGCGAGGCTGTTGAGAAAGCTCGCAGCGGCAAGGCCGAACAGCTCGCGATGCGAGCGCAACAACTTGAGCGCGCCGAGCGGATTAGCGCGCCGCCAGGAAAAAGCCGCGCGCTTGGCGGGGGGCAATGACTCCGGCAGCACGAACACGCCGTAAAGCCCATTGAGAAGACTGAACGCGGCGGCAATCCAGAACGGCAAGCGCGGATCCTCGCTGCCGAGAAACCCGCCCAGCGCCGGACCGACGATGAAGCCCACGCCGAAGGCGGCACCGATCATGCCGAAACGGCCAGCGCGCTGCTCGGGCGGCGTCACATCGGCCACATAGGCATTGGCGACCGAGAAACTCGCTGAGGTGATGCCGGAGATCACGCGCCCGATGAACAACAACATCAGCGACGGCGCCAGCGCCATCAGGATGTAATCGAGGCCGAGCCCGATGTTCGAGGCCAGGATAACCGGACGACGCCCAAACCGATCGGAGAGCGCGCCCTGCACCGGCGAGAATAGGAATTGCATCAGCGCCCACACGGTGCTGAACAATCCATACACGTCGGTCGCCAGGGCGCGATTGCCGTCGACGAAATCGATCACCAGCCGCGGCAGGATCGGCACGATCATGCCCAGCGCTAGCATGTCGAGCAGCACCGTCACCAGGATGAAGGCGAAGGCCGCCTGCCGTGGCCGCCCTGACGCGGTCTCGGCCGTGAGGCTTTCGCTATTTACGTCCTGCATACGGGTTTGCCTTCTCGCGCAAGGTCAGCCGGATCGGCGTGCCGGGCAGGTTGAATTCGTCGCGCAGGCCGTTGACCAGATAGCGCTGATAGGCGTCCGGCACGGCATCCGCGCGGGTGCAAAAGATGATAAAACTCGGCGGGCGGGCCTTGGGTTGCGTGATGTAGTTGAGCTTGAGCCGCCGCCCGGAGACCGCCGGCGGCGGATGCGCTTCAAGCATGTGATTGAGCCAGCGATTGAGTGGGTTCGTCGGGACGCGCCGGTTCCACACCGCATGGATATCGATGACCGCCTGCATCAGGCGATCGACCCCCTGCCCGGTACGGCCCGAAAGCGCAACCACCGGCACGCCTTTGACCTGAGGCAGCCAATGATCCGCCTCATCGCGCAGCCGCCGCAGCCCCGCCGGATCGTCCTTGAGGTCCCACTTGTTGAAGCCGAGGACGAGCGCGCGGCCCTCGCGCTCCACCAGGTCGGCGAGCCGCAGATCCTGCTCCTCGAAGGCCGCTTGCGCATCCATCAGGAGGACGACCACCTCGGCGAAGCGGATCGCCTCGAGCGCATCACCGACGGAGAGCTTCTCAAGCTTGTCCTCGATGCGCGCGCGCCGCCGCATGCCGGCGGTGTCGTAGACCTGAAACGGCCGCCCCTGCCAGATGAGGTCGACCGCAATGGCATCGCGGGTGATGCCAGCCTCCGGGCCGGTCAAGAGCCGCTCCTCGCCGAGCAAGCGATTGATCAGGGTCGATTTGCCGACATTGGGGCGTCCGACGACGGCGACGCGGATCGGCCGCGCGGCTTGAGGCACGTCCTCAGCTGACGGAGTACCTGGCGCCGGCATGGCGGCGCGGATTGCCGCGTAGACGTCGATCATGCCTTCGTTGTGCTCCGCCGATATTGGCAGCGGCTCGCCCAGGCCGAGCCCATAGGCCTCGTAGGCACCCGCCTCCCCGGCCCGGCCCTCGCTCTTGTTGGCAATGAGCAGCGCCGGCTTGCCGGCCTTGCGCACCAGGTCCGCAAAGACGCGGTCGTCCGGCAGCAGCCCGGCGCGGGCATCGACCACGAACAGAACGAAATCGGCATCGGCGAGCGCGGCCTGCGTCTGCGCCCGCATGCGCCCCGGCAGGGTCTCAGGGGCCGCGTCTTCGAACCCGGCGGTATCGATAACCCGAAATGCAAGCTCGCCGAGGTGTGCCACGGCCTCGCGGCGGTCGCGGGTGACCCCGGGCGTGTCATCAACCAGCGCGAGCCGCCGGCCGACCAGCCGGTTGAACAGCGTCGATTTGCCGACGTTCGGTCGGCCCACGATGGCGACGGTAAAAATCATGGGCGCTGATACGACGGTACCCAACTGGCGGCAAGGACAAGGGTTTCGGCACGCACGACGCGTGCGGTCTGACGGCAAATCGCGGATTTTTGCGGGCACTGCATAGCCTTTGCGGTCTGCGCACAGATCGTCGCGCGGGCACCCTCTAGTCTGCCGGCAAACCGGCAGGAGAACGTCATGGCAGTCAGGGCGGAGGTTCGGAACGAGCAGCGCAAGCGCATCGCCGTGGTGGGTGCCGGCATCGCCGGCCTGACCGCCGCCTATGAGCTGCAGAAAACGGGATGCGAGGTCACGGTCCTTGAGGCGAAGGATATTCCCGGCGGCCGCATGGCGGAGAAGCTCGAAGGCTCGTTCATGAAATATACCGGCGCGACCGGGCTGTTTCGCTTCTACAAAGATATGTGGGATCTGATCGCCGAGCTTGGCTTGAGCGAGCGTCTGATGCTCTACCCGAAGATGGGCAGCGGCATCGCCAACAACACAAAAGAAACCTACGAGCTCGACTTCAATCAGACCCTTGGCATGCTCAGGCATCCGGCGCTGAGCGTCGCCACGCGGCTGCGGCTCGCCTCGCTCATCCCGGACTTTCTACGCGCGCGCTCGAGCGTCGACCCATGTCTCATTCACACCGCGGCGGCGTTCGATGACGAGAGCATGGCGGACTATCTCACGCGCAAAGTCGGCACTGACTTTCTGGAGAACGTCGTTGCCATCGTCTACCGCAACCTGTGGGCCTGGAATGTCGAGCAGGCGTCGAAAGCGTATTTTCTGATGATCTACCCGCACGTCCGCAATCGGCCGTCCTACACGTTCTCGACCGGCTTCGGCACGCTGACAGGGGCGCTGGCCGGCAAGTTGGACGTTCGGCTCAATACCAAGGTGGAGAAGATCGGGCTTGGCGACGATTGCGAGGGGCGGAGCGTCATCTGCCAAGGCCCGCAAGGCCGCTACAAACTCGACGCCGATATCGTGGTCTGCGGGCTACCCGGCAACAAGGTTGCGAACGTCGTGGCCGACCAGACGCCGTGGGAAAAAACGTTCTTCGCCGACGTCCCGTATGCGCAGTACGCGATGGTCGCCTACGTTCTCAAACAAAAGCCGGCGCAGGAATTCGACATCCGAACCTTCCATACACGGGCGCACAAGACGCCGATCTCGTTTATCAAGACATTCCCCGGTTCGGAGCGAACCGGCGATCCGCCACGCTTGTGGCTGGTGCTCGCGCCGGACCGCCAGCGGCACTATCTCGACCAGGACGGATCCAATCTCGATCGCATCGCGCGCCATTGGGCCAAGCAGTTCTATCCCTCCTTGGAGCAGGACCTCAAAGACGTGCACGAGATGCACAAGGATTACATCATCGCGAGCTTTCCACCGGGCCAGGCTCGCAAGGTGCGCAGCCTGTTGTCGACCCAGGAGGCCGGGCCTAAGAATATCTATTACGTCGGCGATTACCTCGGGAACGCCACCACGGGCGGCGCCCTCGCGATCGGCCGGCGCACGGCACGCAAGATCGTCGAGCACTGGGTGAATTGAAGGCGCGCGGATCGGTGTCCCGGACGCGGTGCAGCGCGCAGCTCTTGCGTAGCGGTGCACCGCTGATCCGGGACCGCCATAAACGATGAAGCTCCGGACGGTCCCGGGTCTGCAGCACAGCATTTCATGCTGCGCTGCGCCCGGGACACGAACATAGGGGAGGGCCCGCCATGCTCACATCACTGGGGCAAGTGCTGCCTGCTGCGGCGGCGAAATATGGCGACAAGACAGCGCTGATCGCGGACAGCAAAACATTCTCATTCCGCGAGCTCGATCAGCTCTCGAATGCGCTGGCCATCAGCCTGACCAAGCTCGGCGTTGCACCCGGCGATCGCGTCACGCTCTATGCGACCAATTCATGGGAATGGCTGGTCAGCTATTATGGGGTGCTCAAGACGGCCGCCGTCATCAACCCGATCAACGTCATGCTCACGCCTGCCGAAGTCGGCTATGTGACGCGCGACTGCGGCGCCAAGGTGCTGATCGGCAGCCGCGACAAGGTCGCCGCGGTGCTGGCTGCATCGGCCGGCTGCGCCACCAATATCGTGTTCGGGGCAGACGCACCGCCCGGCGCCCTGCCATTCGCGGAACTCGTCAGCCGCAATGCCAGCTTCGATGCTGTGCCGGTTGCTTCCGAGCAGTTATCGACCATCGGCTATACCTCGGGAACCACTGGTCATCCCAAGGGGGCGATGCAGTCGCATCGCGCGGTGATCCTCAACGGCGCGATGACGGCCCAGCTGCACGCCAAGACATCCGCCGATACGGTCGTCACCGCGCTGCCCTGCCCGCATGTCTACGGCAATGTGGTCTTCAACGGCGCGATGATGTTCGGCCTCACGCTGGTGCTGCATCCGCGTTTTGACTCGGCCGAAATGCTTGCCAGCATTCAAACACACCGGGCAACGATGTTCGAGGGCGTGCCGACGATGTACATGTACATGTTGGCGCATCCTGACTTCGACCGCTACGACATGTCTTCGCTCACCCGCTGCACGGTCGGGGGACAGACCATGCCGGTTGCCAAGATGCAGGAGGTGGAGCGCCGGTTTGGTTGTCCGCTGATCGAGCTATGGGGCATGACCGAGCTCGCCGGGCTGGGAACGACCTTCCCCTGCTACGGCCCCTACACGCTCGGCTCGATCGGCATCGCGCTTCCCTATTGTCAGGTCCGGATTGCGTCCGTGACCGATGCGAACGTCACGATGCCGGCCGGCGAGGTTGGCGAGCTGATGATCAAAGGTCCGATCGTGATGCTCGGCTACTACGGCAACGACGCGGCGACCGCGCAGACCATCGAACCCGACGGCTGGCTGCACACCGGCGACCTCGCCAGCATGGATGAAGCCGGTCAGGTGTTCGTGGTCGACCGCAAGAAGGACATGATCAACACAGCCGGATTCAAAGTATTTCCGGCCGAAATCGAGCGGGTCGTCGCCATGCATGCGAGCGTGGCGATGGTCGCCGTTGGGAGCCAACCAGACGAATTCAAGGGCGAAATCGCCAAAGCCTATGTGGTGCTCAAGCCGGGAGCGGCAGGGGATGAAGAGGCGATCCTCGAACTCTGCCGCAAGGAGCTTGCGGCCTACAAGGTCCCGCGCGCCGTGCAGTTTGTTGCTGATCTGCCCAAGACCAGCACGGGCAAGATCATGCGCCGCGAGCTCAAGACGCTGGATGCGTGACCCGGAGCGGAACACGCCTGCCCAGGGTTTCAGATTTCAATCATCTGCTTCGCGCCCAAGCGACGGCTTTCCATCGTGATTGCTGTGCAGCGGCCCACTCCTTCGCGCCACGAAAATCCGCATTGGCCCTCGCGATATCCTCCCCAGTGAATAGTCGTGCGGTCCAATCGAAGCTGTTCATCCCGACAACGATTTCATGAACCTCGATGTTACGCCACCCGCGCAGCTCGCGCAGGATGGGCCAACGCTCCTCGCCGCCCGGATCAATCTCCGTGTAGAGCCAGTTGATGAGAACAAGTTGTTCACCGGCAGGACGCCAGATTGGCGCGGCCCACCGCGCGGGGAGCAAACCACCGAGTAATCGTTCAATCATGCGAGATCTGTTGTGGCTGCCTGCTGTAATCTATTTACTGAACCGGCGACTGCCGCGCAGCGTTTGCGAAGGAAGCTCGCCAAACATCTTGCGGTAAGCCGCCGCAAAACGCCCGAATTGATGCAATCCCACCGCAGCCGCCGCTTGCGCCACCGTGGCGTTCGGTTCGGCGTTGCGTAACAGGCGGCGTGCCTCGTGCAGCCGCAATGCCGCAAGGCGACCCATCGGCGTGGTGCTGCGAAAGCGGCGAAAGCCGAGGTGCAGCGTGCGTTCGCTGACGCCGGCGATGGATGCAAGAGCAGTCACGGTGAACGGATGAGGCAACTGCCTGCGCATCGCGCGCTCCGCACGCACGACGTAGAACGGAGCGGGTTCAGGATGGTGTCGTAACGGCTCGATGTAGTTATGCGGCTGCGTTGCCAGCAGGGCCGACAACAACACATCCTCAAGATCGCTGCTGACAGGCTTGCGCGCGAGAATCCCGTCGTACTCTACGCTGCGAACTGCAACGTCAAGCAACCGGCGCCACTCCCGGCCAGCCGACGCATCGAGATCGAAGGCGGCCTGAAATCGCAACGCCGTCGCGGATTTGCGCCCGAGCCGTTGCGCCAGACTCAACTCCATCGCCTCACGTGGAATTTGTAGAATCAGCTGGGTGCAGTTGTCGGACCAGCGCAGATGCAAGCCTTGCCCCGGCGAAATCACCGCGGCGGTCGCGCCTTCGCACTTGACCTGCTCGCTTCCAACACTCAGCTCGACCGTCCCCACGATCGGGATCTGCACCAGGAAGAAGTCTTCCAGTGCGCCGGGGGCGACCTCGACCGATGGGCCGATGCGCAGGACGTTGAACGAGATCCGGTTGAGACGCGCGCGACAGATGATGCCAGCCACAGGCGAGTCGGAGAGTCTGCGCAGGCCGTGCGGCTTGAGCACGGTGCTCAGCCGCGCGTGCATCGCCTCGAAATCGTTCGAAACGAACTGACAACGGGAGGCCAACGGCAGACTGACGGGCAGCATGTCACGGGCTCCAATCAGAGCCCTGATTGAAGCGCCTTCTGCGCCCGAGGAAAAGGCCTGCTTTTGTGGCGGCGCCTCAGCGCTGCGTCGGCCAGGCCGCTGGCGCCTGTTGTGGCTGTTGTTGCTGCTGGCCAGGCCACGGTGCGGCGGCCTGCGCCGGTGCCGGCTGGGCAGATTGCGTCGGCCAAGCCGCGGTGGCCTGCGTCTGCGTCGCGGGTTGGCTCGCCTGCTGCGATGAATCGCTCGGCGCAGGTTTGGGCTTCGGCCGGGTGACCACCTTCTTCGGCTTAGGTTTCTCAGGTGGCTCCTGCGCGGCCTGTTGGCCGGCCGCTCCCTGAGCGGCGGCCGGCGCGCCGGGCGGGGTCTGTGCTTGCTCGGCCTGCTGCTTTTCCTGATAGCCCTTCATCATTTCGGGCGGGACGCCCATCTCGACCCCCGGGACGCCGTCCGGGAAGACGGGCCGGCGATCGCCCGGCAATCTCTTCTTGGTGTCCAGCATGTTGGTCAGGTTATCGAGGCTATCGCAGGCGCCCAGCGACAAACCCGTGCCAAGCAGCAGCGCGACGAGCGCGATGTGGGTGATACGCATCGGCTCACCCCTTGGCCGTGTTGTCGCCTGACAGCGTCATCAGAATATCGATGCGCCCGCGCAGGCTTTGCGGCGTCTCGGGGTCACTTTCGATCATGTCGAACCACTTCTTGGCGGCGACCTTGTCGCCGGCCTTGAAGGCGGCAAGCGCCAGGAGCTCGCGCGCGCTATGGCGGAAGGGACTGTCCGGCTTGGTCAACGGCTCAAGCCGCTGCGCCATCTCGGCGAGCGGGGCCGTATCGACGAGAAGTGCAGCAGCGCGGATCGCTGCGAGATCCTGGAACGACTTTCCAGCCGAGCTGTCATTGGCGATGGCATCGTAAGCCGCAACTGCAGCCTTGGGGTCGCGCTGCGCCAGAATCGCGGCCTCGCGAATGCGGGCCAACACCCGGTAGGTGCCAGGTCCCTGGGTTGCCAGGCGGGCAAACGCTGCCTCAGCTTCCGCCGGCTTGCCCGTGTCGGCCAGTTCAACAGCAGAGTCGAATGCGGCACCGGCTTCCGCGGCCTTCTTGGCTTCCCACCACTGGTAGCCGCGCCAAGCGCCCACCCCGAGCACGAGGATCACTGCGGCGGCAATGACGAAGTTGCCGTAGCGATTCCACAGCTGCATCAGCCGTTCGCGCCGGACTTCCTCATCAACCTCTTGGAAAATGTCGGACATGGTCCCCACACCGGCGCATGCCCCCTGGCGCCGCTCGGTCTCGCTAAACTAGCGATATGGCGGCGGCGTGGCAAAGTGATGCGACGTGAATTCCGTCAAGCCTATGCGCCAGCGACGTTTTCGCGCGGTACCTGAGGCCCCTTACGGCGCTTTGGCGCGGCGTGGCTTCATTTCATAGACGTTGTCGGCGGCCGGGAAGCTGCGTGCGCGCACCTCGGCCGCGTAGGCCGCCACGGCCCGATCGATCGCCGGGCCCAGGTCACTGTAACGTTTGACGAATTTCGGCACGCGGGGGGATAGGCCTAGCATGTCCTCGAGCACGAGGACTTGCCCGTCGCAGGCCGCACTGGCGCCAATGCCGATGGTCGGAATCGGAATGTCACGAGTGATCTTGGCGGCCAGCGGCTCGGCGATCGCCTCGAGGACCACCGCGAACGCACCGGCCTGGGCGACGGCCCGCGCATCCTGCTCAATCGGCTCCCAGTCGGAGGGATCGCGGCCCTGGGTACGGAAACCGCCGAGCGCATTAATGGACTGCGGCGTGAGCCCGACATGGGCCATCACCGGGATGCCGCGCTCGACCAGGAAGGCGATGGTGTCGGCCATGCGCCGTCCGCCCTCGAGCTTGATGGCGCCGCACCCGGTCTCCTTCATAATCCGCGCCGCCGACCCAAAGGCCTGTTCGCGCGAGGCCTCGTAGGAGCCGAACGGCATATCGACGACAACGAGGGCGCGGCTGCTGCCCCGCATCACCGCCTTGCCCTGCAGGATCATCATGTCGAGGGTGACCGGAATGGTGCTCTCGAGCCCATGCATCACCATGCCGAGCGAGTCCCCGACCAGGATGAGGTCGCAGTGCTTGTCCAGCAGTGCCGCGGTATGGGCGTGATAGGAGGTCAGGGAGACGATGGGATTGCCGCCCTTGCGGGCGCGGATATCGGGCGCGCTGATCCGGCGCGAACTTGGCTCGATCGACATTCAGGTCACCACCTCGGCCGAGCCGAATACCGGCACGCCGATCCAGAGCGGATGCAGAACAAGGCCGAACGCCAAGTAGATAATGGTTCCGACCACGACGGCAATGATGTCATTGCTGAGCCCCCCATAAGGAATCGGCGGACCGCCGGGATCGCTACGCCGTTTGAGCGAGATGCGATCATACACCGCCCAGGCCAGCACCGACCCAAAGAGGATGATCGAGCCGAGGTCGCCATTGGCAATGAGGTGTGCGACCGCCCAGAGTTTCACCCCGACCAGCATAGGATGCCGAAGCATCCGGGCGATGTTTCCCCGGATATAGGCGGCGGTGACGCAAATGAAGGCCGGCCAGACCAGGAGCACCGCCACGTGACGAGTCCAGGGCGGTGGATACCAGACGTCGACCCAGCCGCCAGCCCGATATTGCCCGAACCCCACGACGATGAGCACAAACCCGATGGCGGCAACGAGGGAATAAACCCCCTTATAGGGTCCGAGCCCCAGGCGCTTGATGAGCTCCGCCCGCGTGTCCCGCACGGTCGTGAGCACGTGCACGCCAAGAAAGATGGCGAGCCCCAGGATCAGTATAACAAGGCCCATTGGCCGCCCCAGCAACGGTCCGGTGGTTGCCCCGGATGCGGCGGAGTAGAAGCGATCAGGGTCGCGATGGCAAGCTAGCCGATCGGCCAATCCAGGGACAGAAGTTGACGGTCATGGCCGCCGCGGTCACACAAGCTCATCACACGCAGGGACAGATGACACGAGTTCTGATCTTTCTCATCCTCGCCGTCTTCGCCGCGTTGCCGGCGCGCGGCGAAACTTGGCCCAGCAAAGAGGTCAAGCTGATCGTGCCGTTCGCGGCGGGCGCGACGCCCGACATCGTGGCGCGCATGCTCGCCGACACATTGCAAGCCAAACTCGGCCAGACCTTCGTGGTGGAAAACAAGCCGGGTGCCAGCGGCAATCTCGGCACGGACTCGGTCGCCAAGGCGCCGCCGGACGGCTACACGCTTGGTATCAGCATCGGCGGGCCGCTCGCGATCAACACATTGCTGTTCAGCAAGTTGCCCTATGATCCAAGCACGGATCTCGCGTTCATCACCATGCTGGCGACGCAGCCGAGCGCGCTCGCAATCAACAGTTCGCTCAACGTCAACGATGTAAGTGAGCTCATTGCGCTGCTCAAGCGCAACCCGGGCAAATACAACTTCGGCTCCATCGGCAACGGCTCGCTGTCGCACCTCGCCATGGAGGCGATCGCGCTCAAGAGCGGGACCCAGATGGTGCACATCCCCTATCCAAGCTCGCCTCAGGCGGTGACGGCGCTGATGCGCGGCGATGTGCAGCTCGCCTGCCTGCCAGCCATCGCCATCACACCGCAACTCGGCTCCGGCCAGATCAAGATCCTGGCGATCACCACCGCGGAGCGCGACCCACTGCTGCCGGGCATCCCGACGCTGAAGGAGCAAGGCATCGACGTCGAGGCCGATGCCTGGATGGGCCTGATCGCGCCGGCGAAGACGCCTGCTGCGGCGATCGATCAGATCCATGATGCGTTCGCGACCGCGATCACAAGTCCGGCCATTCGCGAGAAGCTGGCAACACAGTTGATGTCGCCGATCCCAACAACGCCGGCGCAGTTCCGCGCACGCGTTGAAGCCGACATCGCGCGCTGGACGCCAGTGATCAAGGCGGCGGATATCAAGATCAACTAGAATCGATTTGAGCAATGGCCTCGCGCGATTCTGCTAGCTCAGGTGATCCCTTCGCCAGCATCCGCGCGGGAACGCTTACCCACCTGCGCAAGCACGGTTGCCATTGCTATCCATTCTTCGACGGCTCGCTGCTCGGCGTGATTGCCGGCGCGGCCCGCGCGCTGCGGATTGTCGAACTGGGGACGGCGCTCGGCTACACCGCCTGTTGGTTCGCGCACGGAGCTCCTGATGCACGCATCGACACCATCGATTTCGATCCCGAGCATGTGCGGCTCGCGCGTACCAACATCGAGGCCGCCGGATTTGCCAAGCGCGTCACCCTGCATGAAGGCGCGTTCGACGACGTGCTCCCCAAGCTCAAGCCAGGCTATGACGTTGGATTCTTCGACGGCTTCGATCCGACGCTGCGCAATCTCAAGGAGCTGCGCACTTTGCTGCGGCCCGGGGGCGTGCTGATCACCACGAATCTCAATTTCGGCAGCGAGGCGCGCAGTTACCGCGAACGCCTATCTGACTCCAAACAGTGGCGCACGACGTTCGCAGCGGAAGACGGACGCACGGCGATTAGCATCAAGATCTGATCATCCCCGGCGCAACCACGCCCCGATCCGCTCCACCGCCTCGCGCATCTCAGCCGCGGAGCCGGCGTAACAGAAGCGGAGAAAATCGCGTCCGTGCAGCGGGTCGAAATCAACCCCCGGCGTCGCCGCGACCCCGGCCTCGTCGAGCATGCGCTTGGCGAAATCGAAGCTGTCATTGGTGAAGCGGGAGACGTCGGCGTAGAGATAGAACGCGCCATCGACCGGAAAGAACTTGTCGAGCCCTGCCCTCGGCAAGCCTTCGATCAGGATCCGGCGATTCTCCTCATAGCCGTGCTTGACGGCTTCCATTTCGGCGCGACCATCGAAGGCAGCTTGCGCCGCGATCTGTGACAGCGTCGGCACGGAGATGGCGAGATTCTGCTGCAAGCGGTCGACCGGACGTACCAGCGGCTGCGGGGCGAGCATCCAGCCGATCCGCCAACCCGTCATGCAGAAATATTTGGAGAATGAGTTGATGACGGTGACGTTGTCGGAGATGCGAGCGGCGGTCTCGGCCGGAAAAGCATAATCGAGTCCGTGATAGATCTCATCGGAGATGAAGCGGATCCCGGCGTCTTCGGTGGCGCGGATGAGCTCCGACAAAGCCTCCGGCCGCATCATGGTGCCAGTGGGGTTGGCGGGACTGGCGACCAGCACGCCCTTGAGCGGCGCCTTGCGGTGGGCAGCCAGCAACATGTCGCCGGTCAGCGCCCAGCGTGTCGCAGCGGTGGTCTCGATGGTGACGACCTCACAGCCGAGCGCGGTCAGGATGTGCCGCGATGGCGGATAGCCGGGAATCGCCATCGCGACGCGATCGCCAGTTTCGAACCAGGCGAGAAAAGCCAGAATGAACGCGCCCGACGAACCGGTTGTGACGATGATCCGCGCTGGATCGACGTCGATCCCGTAGGTCTCCCCGTAATGGCGAGCGATGCGAGCGCGCAGGGATGGGATCCCCAACGCCTCGTTGTAGGCGATACGGCCGCCAAGCGCCGAACGCGCCGCCGCGATGGCCGTTGTGGGCGCCGGCGCGGCCGGCTGCCCGACTTCCATGTGAATGACGCGGCCGCCCTGCTCCTCGCGCCTGGCGGCTGCCGCCATGACGTCCATCACCATGAAAGGCGGGACATCGCTGCGGCGGGAGGCACTGATGAGCCTTTTGGCGGCGTCGAGCATCAGCGGTTCCTCGCCGTGGTGTTGCCGCAATTGCCGCATTTGTGAAACCACGGCATCGCCAAATTGACCACGTCTAGTCGCATCCTGAGTTTCGTCCGCGTCACGGTCTGTACGCACTCACGGGCGACTAGAATGCGAGCCGGCAGCGGTGGGGATCTCGTTTCAGATGATCGGATTGAGACCTAGCAGTCAGCGACGCACCGCGCCAGCCGCCCGGGCGATCGCAATGCTGACGGCCGTGGCCGTCACTTGTTCGAGCCTTCCGGTCCGCGCACAGGATGGCGGGCTGCCAATCATTCGCGACGCAGAGATCGAGCAGCTGCTGCGGGATTATTCGGCTCCGGTGCTGGGCGCGGCAGGCCTGGCCAGGCAAAACATTCATCCGGTCATCATCAGCGATCGATCGTTCAACGCGTTCGTGATCGACGCCAAGCACATCTTCGTCAACGCCGGCGCGTTGATGGATTCGAAGACGCCGAACCAGATCATCGGCGTGCTCGCGCATGAGACCGGCCATATCGCCGGCGGACACTTGTCCAAGCTGCGTGCCGAGCTCGCCAACGCGCAGACCGCCGCGATCATCGCCATGCTGCTCGGCGTGGGCGCCGCGGTGGCAGGCGGACGGGCGGGTGGCGGCAGCAATGGTAGCGTCGGCAATGCGACCATGGCCGCGATCATGGCCCCTCAGTCGGCGATGATGGCCTCGATCCTGTCCTACCAGCGCCAACAGGAGGAGCAGGCCGACAAAGCGGGCGTCAAGTTCCTCACTGCCACCGGCCAGAGCGCCAAGGGCATGTACGAGACGTTCAAGCGCTTTGCCGAGAACGAGCTATTCAGCTCCCAGGGTGCGAGCCCTTACATGCGCTCACATCCGATGTCGAAGGAACGCGTGGCCTCTTTGACAGAAGTGGCGCGTTCGAGCCCCTACTGGGACAAGCCAGACCCGCCGGAGTTGCAGCAGCGCCATGACCTGATGCGGGCAAAGCTGCATGGCTATCTCGACCGGCCTGATACGGTGCTGCGCGTCTATCCGCCGACCGATCAGTCGCTCCCGGCCCGCTATGCGCGGGCGATTTCCGCCTATCGGTACGGGAATGTGCGTGCGGCCCTCGCACAGATGGACGGCCTCATCCAGAGCATGCCGAACAACCCTTATTTCTACGAGCTGAAGGGACAGGCCTTGCTGGAGAGCGGTCATCCGGCGGAAGCGGTCGGTCCGTTGCGCCAGGCGGCGTCGCTCGCGCCCAATCCGACGCTCATCCAGGTGATGCTCGGGCAGGCACTGATCGCGACCAACAGCCCAGCCGCGGCCAGCGAAGCAATCAACTATCTGCAGAGTGCGATCCTGCGCGATCCCGATATTCCGGATGCCTATATGCAGCTCGCAATGGCGTACGGGCGCAAGGGCGATAATGCCCAGGCCGATCTCGCCTCGGCGCAGGCGGCCTTCGCCAAGGGTGACTTCCGCACGGCGCGGCAATTGGCGAAACGCGCCAAGGAGCACTTCCCGGTTGGCGCGCCGGGTTGGGTGAAAGCAGACGATATCGAGGGCTTCAGGCCGCCGGGCGGTAGCCGTGGCCCATTCTAACGGCACCTCTTGATTGGCTGGGCCCCCGGCCCATGCTTTAATGGAAACAGCAATGCGAGGACAGACCATGAAACGCAGCCTCCCACTCCTAGCCGCAGGCCTCGCTTGTGCCGTGCTGATATCGCCGCAGGTGATTCGCGCGCAGACCTTCTCGGACCAGCAGAAAACCGAGCTCGGCGGGATCATCCGCGAATATCTGGTCAGCCACCCGGAGGTACTCCAGGAGGCGATGGCCGAGCTGGAGAAACGCCAGACCCTTGCAGAGGCGGAAAAGAACAAGACTGCCGTCAAGAACAATGCCGCTACCCTGTTTGATTCGTCCCATCAAGTCGTGGTCGGCAATCCGCAAGGCGACGTCACCTTGGTCGAGTTCTTCGATTACAACTGCGGCTACTGCAAACGCGCCCTGAGCGACATGATCGACCTGATGAAGGACGATGGAAAACTGCGGGTGGTGCTGAAGGAATTCCCGGTGCTCGGTCCAGGCTCGATCGAGGCAGCGCAGGTCGCAGTCGCGGCGCGCATGCAGGACAAGAGCGGCAAGAAATATCTCGATTTCCATCAGCGCCTGCTCGGCGGTCGCGGCCCGGCCGATCGCGCCCACGCTCTGGCTGCCGCCAAGGATGCCGGGTTCGACATGACGCGGATCGAGAAGGACAGCACCAGCCCGGAAGTGAAAGCGACGATCGAAGAGAACATGAAGCTTGCCGAACAGCTGGGGCTGAACGGCACACCGAGCTACGTGGTCGGCAACGAGGTCGTGGTCGGCGCCGTGGGGCTGGAGGCCTTGAAGGACAAGGTGAAGACCGCACGCTGCGCTGTCGCATCGTGCTGACCGACATCTAACACGCGCAAGGGGGCGAGCCGCGCCACGCGCGGCTCGGCGCATATGGCCAAGTCGATCTTTGTGCTGAACGGTCCTAATCTCAACCTGCTCGGACAGCGCCAGCCTGACATCTACGGACGCAAGACGCTTTCCGACGTGGAAGCGCTTTGTCGCACACGCGCGCAGCGTTACGGTTTCGACCTCACGTTCCGCCAATCGAATCACGAGGGTGATGTTGTCGACTGGCTTCAGGAGGCGCGCCAGGAGGCGGCCGGTGTGATCATCAATCCAGGCGCCTTCACCCACACATCGATTGCGATCCTCGACGCCATCATTGCCACGGAACTGCCGGTCATCGAAGTGCACATCAGCAACATCCATGCGCGCGAGGAATTTCGCCGTCACTCCTATGTCTCCGCGGTCGCGAAGGCCGTGCTCTGCGGGTTTGGGATCGAGGGCTACGGCCTCGCCATTGACGGGCTCGCGGCCCTGCTCGGCGTGAAAGCGCAAGCCGCATGAGCGCGGATCGCGAGCCGGATGCGGCCGACGCCGAGTATGAGCAGGTGGTGCGCAAGCTCGCCGCGCTGGTCGATGAAACCGGGCTCACCGAAATCGAGATTGAGCAAGGCGGTCTGCGGGTGCGGGTTGCGCGCCAACAGACGGCTGTGATTGCGGCGCCGCACGGCGTTGCCATGCCGATGGCAAGCGCGACGCCACTGGCAAGCCCGGGGCTTGCTGATCCAGCGCAGCATCCGGGCGTCGTCACCTCGCCGATGGTCGGCACCGCCTATCGGGCGGCCGAACCAGGGGGCAAGCCGTTTGTCGAGGTCGGCAGCGTGGTTGAAGCCGGCGCACCGCTGCTGATCATCGAAGCCATGAAGACGATGAATCAGATCCCGGCGCCGCGAGCCGGCACGGTAGTGCAGATCCTGTTCGAAGATGCCCAGCCGGTCGAGTTCGGAGAGCCGCTGCTGATCATCGAGTAAGTGTGAGTCCGGCGCGATGTTCGAGAAAATCCTGATCGCCAATCGCGGCGAGATCGCGCTGCGGGTGTTGCGCGCCTGCAAGGAGCTCGGCATCGCGACGGTGGCCGTGCACTCGACTGCCGATGCCGACGCCATGCACGTGCGGCTCGCCGACGAAAGCGTGTGCATCGGCCCGCCCGCTGCGAAGGACTCCTATCTCAACGTTCCCTCGTTGCTGTCCGCCTGCGAGATCACCGGCGCCGATGCGGTGCATCCGGGCTATGGATTTCTCTCGGAGAATGCCCGCTTCGCCGAGATCCTGACTGAGCACGGTGTGCATTTCATCGGGCCCAAACCTGAACACATCCGCCTGATGGGCGACAAGATCGAGGCCAAGCGCACCGCTCAGAAGCTTGGCATTCCGGTGGTCCCCGGCTCCGAAGGCGCCATCAAGTCGGACCAGGATGCCCTCACAGTTGCGCGCGACATCGGCTTTCCGGTGCTGGTGAAAGCGGCCGCCGGCGGCGGCGGGCGAGGAATGAAGGTCGCGCACGATCCGGACCAGCTCTCGTTGGCGCTCGCGACCGCGCGCGCCGAGGCGAAAGCCGCCTTCGGCGACGACTCCCTCTACATCGAAAAATATCTCGCACAGCCGCGCCACATCGAATTCCAGGTGCTCGGCGACGGCCGCGGCCGCGCCATCCACCTGGGCGAACGCGACTGCTCGCTGCAACGCCGCTACCAGAAGCTCTGGGAGGAAGGTCCTTCGCCGGCGCTCAACGAGCCCATGCGCAATTCGATCGGAGAGACGGTTGCCA
>JAFAXD010000307.1 GCA_019241285.1 Xanthobacteraceae bacterium
TGATCAATCATGACTTTCGATTTGGTGCTAAGAGGCGGGACACTCTACGACGGCAGTGGCGGCCCTGGGACATCCGGTGATCTCGCCATTGCGGACGGCCGGATCGTAGCGATGGGCCACGGGATTGGTCCAGCCAAACGCGCGATCGACGTGTCAGGGCTCGCCGTCGCACCGGGCTTCATCGACGTCAAGACGCATTCCGACTTCACGCTGCCGATCAACCCGACGGCGGACAGCAAGGTGCGCCAGGGTGTGACCACGGAGGTGATCGGGCACTGCGGGTTCTCGGTTGCGCCGGTGCTTCCTGGCAAGGTCGAACTGCTGCGCGAGTATCTGTCGCCCAGTGCGCCGTGGCTGCAATTCCGCGAATTGAGCTTCCCGGACTATCTGGCGAGCTTCCCGGCAACTTCGGTCAACGCCGGCATGCTGGTCGGCCATAACACGCTACGCCTCATGGTGATGGGGATGGATCAGGGCCCGCCCACCGCAGCCGAGCTCGAGGCGATGAGTGCGTTGCTGGACGAAGGCCTGCGCGCCGGCGCCCTCGGCCTCTCATCGGGATTGTTCACCGCGCCCGGATCGTATGCGGCGCCGGATGAAATGATCGCGCTCTGCGATGTGGTGAAACGGCACAACGCCGGCTATTTCACGCATCTTCGTGATGAAGCAAACAATGTGCACGCGGCGGTGGACGAGGCCATCGCGGTTGCGCAGGCGTGCGGGGTCCATGTCGAGATCGTGCATTTCAAGTGCTCGGGCGTCGACAATTGGGGCGGAGCCGCGCAGGCGCTGGCGAAGATCGCCGCGGCCAAGACGCGTGGTGTTGATGTTGATTGCGACGCGTATCCCTACACGGCGGGCAGCAATCCTCTGAAGAATTTGCTGCCGCAATGGGTCCAGGCAGGGGGTGTGCCGGCCATGCTGGAGCGCCTGCGCCTCCCCGAGACGCGAGCGCGGATCCGGGCCGATCTCGCGCGCGACGGGCTCAACAACTGGGGACGGATCGCGGACTGGGATTGCCTGCAGATTTCGATTTCTCCGCACTTGCCGCAGCATGCGGGCCGCACCATTGCCGACCTCGCCGGTGAGCGGAACGCAGACCCGATCGAGGTCATCTGCGATTATCTGATCGAGGACAAAGCCGCCACGCGCGTGCTGGTCACCTCCATTTCAGAAGACGACGTACAGCACATCCTGCGCTCGCCGCTGGCACTCGTGGGCTCGGATGGAAATTGTGTGGCGGATCATGGCATCACGAGCCAGGGGCATCCACACCCGCGCTTCTACGGCACCTTTCCGCGCATCCTGGATCATTATGTGCGCGGCCTTTCCGTACTGCCGCTCGAGCTCGCGATCCACAAGATGACCGGAGCCACCGCGCGTGCGCTGCGGCTCGCCGACCGCGGTCTGCTGAAGCCCGGCTACCGCGCCGATGTGACGGTGTTTGATCCAGCCGACTTCAAGGAGCGGGCGACCTACGCCGATCCGCACCAATACCCGAGCGGCAGCCGCACGACCGTACTGGTCAACGGCGTTCCGGTGGTCGAGAATGCAGTCCACACCGGCGCGCTTCCCGGCATGGTCCTGCGGCGCGATGTGACGGGCGCCGTGTTCTAACCAAAGCTCAACAACAAATCGTCACGCCCGCGCCTTGTAGGCGCGCCGCATGGGTTTGAGCGCGATCAGCGCCAGCACGCCAGTGATCACATCCATGGTGATGATCACGACAAATACCGGGATCCAGCTGGCGGTCAGGTCATGCATCCAGGCCGCCAAAGGTCCGCCCAGGACGGAGCCGATGCCCTGCGCCATGTAGAGGAAGCCATAGTTGGTGGTCGCGTGTTTGGTGCCGAACGTGTCGGTGAGGGTCGAGGGAAACAGCGAGAAGATCTCGCCCCAGCCGAAGAACACCACCGCCGAGAGCAGCACGAACAGCAGCGCATTTTCGCGGAACAACAGCATCGTGGCGACGGCGGCGGCTTCCAGCAGGAACGCAAGCGCCATGGTGTTTTCGCGGCCGATATGGTCGGAGACCCAGCCGAAGAACGGGCGCGTCAGGCCGTTGGTGATGCGATCGACGGTGAGCGCGAGCGGTAGCGCCGCAAAGCCGAGCACCATCACGTTGGCGACGCCAAAATCGCGCGCGAACGGCGCAAACTGCAAGATGATCATGAGACCGCCGGTCGACATCATGGTCATCATCACGAACATCAGCCAGAACACGGATGTGCGCAGCATCTCGCCGGGCGCGACGTCTTTGCTGGCGGCGGCCATGGGCGGGGGCGGCGGAACGGCATCTTGCGCATTGGGCATCCGCATCGCCAGTGCGGCGGCGGCGCCAACGATGCCGAAGATCCATCCGAATACGATCAGCGTGCTCTGGTGGCCCGAGCTCCTGATCATGTTGTCGATGGGAAAGGTGGTGAGGATCGCGCCGAACCCATAACCGGCTGCGACCATGCCGGTCGCAAAGCCGCGCCGATCCGGGAACCAGCGCACCATCAGGCCGATGACGCCGATATAGACGATGCCGGTGCCGACCCCGCAAAGAAGCCCATAGGTCAGATAGAGCTGGATGAGCGTCGTGGCGTAGGCGGCGGTGATCCAGCCGGCGCCCGACAGCGCGCAGCCCAGCGCAATCAAGGTGCGCGGGCCGAAGCGGTCGACCAGGAAACCCTGCACCGGTGACAGCCAGGTCTGCAGTACGATCAAGATGGAGACGGTGACCTGGATCGCCGGAAGGTTGGCTCCGAGCTGGTCCTGCAGCGGCTTGGTGAACAGCGTCCACACATATTGCGGGCTGGAGATCGACATCATGGCGATCAGGCCGAGCCCAAGCTGGATCCAGCGCGTGGATGTCGTCGCCGTGCTTGCTGCCGCGGGCTGCGAAACCGAAACCGTCATGTTTGCTCCTCCCAAGCCAGGATGCGCCACCCTGCGATCAAGCAATTTGCAGACCAAACCCACGGTGAGCGCTGGGCCCGAAAGGTAACAACCACGTGCAAGGGCTGGTTATTTCGCCTCCACAGCAAAAAGGGCGCGGCTTACGCCGCGCCCTCGTGGTCCCGGGGGTGAAGTTGGAGGCGGTCCGTGTCCCGGGCGCAGCGCAGCGCGAAGTGGTGCGCTGCAGACCCGGGACCGTACTAAGCGATGCCTTTGTGGCGGTCCCGGATCTGCGGTGCACCGCTCCGCAAGAGCTGCGCGCCGCACCGCGTCCGGGACACGTGTCCGCTTAGAAGCCCATGCCGCCCATGCCGCCGCCGGGGGGCATTGCCGGCATGGCCGGTTGTTCCTTCGGCACCTCGGCGACCATGGCCTCAGTGGTTACCAGCAGACCCGCAACCGATGCGGCGTCCTGGAGGGCGCGGCGCACGACCTTGGCCGGGTCGATGATGCCCTTCTCGACGAGGTCGACATAGGTCTCGGACTGCGCGTCGAAACCGAACGTCTCGGACTTTGAGTCCATGATCTTGCCGACGACGATCGAGCCTTCCACGCCAGCGTTCTCAGCGATCTGGCGCAGCGGCGCTTCGATTGCCTTGAGCACGATGTTGATGCCGGCCTGGACGTCCGGGTTGTCGTTGCTGAGCTTGCCGACCGCCTTCTTGGCGCGCAGCAGCGCAACGCCGCCGCCCGGAACGATGCCCTCCTCGACCGCCGCGCGGGTGGCGTTGAGGGCGTCATCGACGCGGTCCTTCTTTTCCTTCACCTCGACTTCGGTCGCGCCGCCGACACGGATCACCGCGACGCCGCCGGCGAGCTTGGCGAGACGCTCCTGCAGCTTCTCGCGATCGTAGTCCGAGGTGGTCTCTTCGATCTGCGCCTTGATCTGGCCAACGCGGGCTTCGATCTCTTTCTTCTTGCCGGCGCCGTCGACGACCGTGGTCTTCTCCTTCTCGATGATGACCTTCTTGGCGCGGCCGAGCATCTGCAAGGTCACGTTCTCGAGCTTGATGCCTAGGTCTTCCGAGATCAGCTGGCCGCCGGTGAGGATCGCGATGTCCTCCAGCATGGCCTTGCGGCGATCGCCAAAGCCGGGCGCCTTGACGGCGGCGACCTTGAGGCCGCCGCGCAACTTGTTGACCACGAGCGTGGCGAGCGCTTCGCCCTCGATGTCTTCGGCGACGATCAGCAGCGGCTTGCCGGTCTGCACGACGGCTTCCAAAACGGGAAGCATGGCCTGCAGGGCCGAGAGCTTCTTCTCGTGCAGGAGCACGTACACGTCTTCGAGCTCCGCCACCATCTTCTCGGCATTGGTGATGAAGTAGGGCGAGAGATAGCCGCGATCGAACTGCATGCCCTCGACGATCTCGACGTCGGTCTCGAGCGCCTTGGCCTCTTCGACCGTGATAACGCCCTCGTTGCCGACCTTCTGCATGGCCTGCGCGATCATCTTGCCGATCGTGGAGTCGCCATTGGCCGAGATCGTGCCGACCTGAGCCACCTCAGCCGAGGAGCCGACCTTCTTGGCGCGCTTCTCAATGTCCTTGATGACGGCCTGCACGGCGGTGTCGATGCCGCGCTTGAGGTCCATCGGGTTCATGCCGGCGGCCACCGCCTTGGCACCCTCGCGCACGATGGCATGCGCCAATACGGTCGCGG
>JAFAXD010000368.1 GCA_019241285.1 Xanthobacteraceae bacterium
CGGGCATGGCGTCTATCGTGGCGTCGCATCCGCTTATCTCGCGCGTAGCCAGAAGGGTGCGGCAGTCGAGTGTTTCATCCGGCCGCCGAGCATTCCGTTCCGGCCGCCCGAGGATCCGACGGTGCCGATGATCATGATCGGCGCCGGAACCGGCGTCGCCCCGTATCGCGGGTTCCTGCAAGCGCGCGCCGCGATGAAGCTGCGCGGCCAGACGGTCGGACCGGCGCTGCTGTTCCAGGGCTGCCGGCACCCGGCGCAGGATCATATCTATGCCGATGAGTTCGCGGCATTCGCGCAAGCCGGCGTGGTCGAGCTCGAGCCCGCCTATTCGCGGCCCGACACCGGCGACAAATGCTATGTGCAGCATCGTCTGGCGCAGCGCCGCGATCGCTTCTGGGAGCTGATCGAGCAGGGCGCCGTCGTCTACGTCTGCGGGGACGCCTCCACCATGGCACCGGCGGTCGAGCAGGCCGTATTGGCGATCTGTCGCGCTGAGCACGGCTGTTCGGAGGATGAAGCGAAGGCTTGGCTTGCTTCGCTCAAAGCGAACTCGCGTTACCTGGTCGATATTTGGCCGAAGAGTTGAAAACAGGAGAATAGTCTATGAAATCATTTGCTGTTGTGTTGGTGCTCGCAGGCTTTGCCACGTCCGCGCAGGCACAGGATGGTGTTCCCGACCTCAAAGGTACATGGTCGGGCAAGGGCAAGTCCGTCGTCTTCGGCAACAATCAGTATCATCCGGGCCAGCAAACGGCCAACGACCCGCCGCGCATCGGTGATATCGAAGTGATCTACACCGTGGATGGCCAGGACGGGCGATTGGCGTGGGGCCACGCCTCATCAAGCGCGGCCGACACCAAGGAGCCGTTCGCCTGGGCGATCGCGTCCGACAACAAAACGATCCTTGGATCTGACACGGATGGCTCCTACCTGATCACCGTGCTCGGACCAGACCGGATGGAGAAGTGCTACACCCACAACGGCCTGAGCCCGAGCAAGTCCATCGTCGCAGCATGCCATGTTGTGGAGCGGAAGCGCTAAAATCTTTCATCGCAAACCTCTCAGTTCGTCATGCGCGGGCTTGACCCGCGCATCCGGATTAGTCGGGCACTGAACCCTCCAAAGCGAGATCGCCGGCACAAGGCCGGCGATGACGAGGAGGGCGTGTCAGCTTGAACCAAGTTCACGGTTACGCCGCGCGCGGCAGAGGCTGCAGCATGCTGACGCGATTGCCCTCCGTGTCGAAGAACGACACGTACTGGCCGACACCCGGGATCGGCATCGGCTCGCCCAGCACCTTGCCGCCGGCTTTGCTGACCTGCTGCATGGCGTCGGCGATATCATCTACGGCGATCACCACGGAGGGAAATTGCGCCGGCCACTCCGGGTTCTTCTGATAGAAACCGCCGTTGATCATCCCGGGGTTCTTGGGCACGCAGCCATCCATCTCCGACGTGGAGGCGATGACGTAGTTGCCCATCTCGGCGCCGAGCATCTGCAGCTGCCAGCCGAACGCGGTCTCGTAAAATTTGGCGATGCGGTCGCGCTGCTCGTAGGGCATCTCGAAGTGAACGACCGGGCACATCTTGGTCATGCTGTTTCTCCGCTGGTTGATATTTGTTGCGTGTAGCCTGGTTGCCGGTGCTAGAGCGCGTCCCGATTGGAAGGAATCGGTACGCGCTCTAAATTTTGCTTTTACGCATGTCCTTATCGGAAAACCGGCTTCCACTTTTCCGGGACATGCGCTAAGCGCCAGGAATGGGCAAAATCGGCATGATCTCGATGGATTCGCCGGGGAAGATCGCGAAGTGCGGATGCTTGTCGAACAGCTTCGCCGCCGCATCGCGCGAATCTGCACGGACCACCGTGTAGCCGGTCAGGTCATTGCTCGTATCCTCAATGCCGCGTGAGCTCACCTTCTTGGTCAGGCCGAGTGGCCCGCCCATGCTGACAATCGCGTCCTGATGTTTTTCGACCCAGGCTTTCCACGCAGCCATTCCTTCGTGCATTTTTGCCTGGCGCTTGTCTTCGGGGAGGGCATTCCATTCGGCCATGCGGCCGCTGCTCTTGCTGCCAAGGAACACGGCAAGAAACGTGTTGGTCGTCGTGCTCATCGTCGGTCTCCTCCGCCCAATCGATGATAAGTTGATATCAACCTAATTGCGGCAGAGTCAAGGCGTCCCGCGACAGGCGCTAAGCAATCGCGTCGATCCAGGCGGGAAGGTCGGTGAATTTGTCCAAGTGCGTGAAGCGGGGATGCTGGGCCGGGGGCTCGGCGCGTTCGTAGAACCAGACAACATCGTGCGGCACCAAGGCGGCCCAGGCGCCGGCCTCGAGCGCAGGCAGAACGTCGGAGCGGATCGAGTCGCCTGCCATGGCGCAGCGGTCCGGCGTGACGGCATGACGGGCAAACAACCGCCGGAACGACTCTGCGGTCTTATCGCTGACGATGTCGATGCCCGAGAAGCGCTCGCCGAGCCCGGACGCTGCGAGCTTGGTTTCCTGGTGCAGCAGATCGCCCTTGGTGACGAGCACCAATTGCGCGCGCTCTGCGAGCGCATCGAGCGTCGCTTCCACGCCGGGCAACAGTTCAACCGGGTGCTGCAGCAGGTCGCGGCCAATGGCGAGGATGTCGCGCACGGCCGATGGCGGCAGCGCGTCGCCGGCAAGCTCGGTCGCCGTCTCCAGCATGGAGAGCGTGAAGCTCTTCACGCCATAGCCGTAGAGTGCGAGGTTGCGCGCGCCCACGGCCTCGAGCCGTTCACGCGCAGCAGGGGAAGGAGCGAACGGTTCGAGGAGCGCGAACAAAGCCTGCTCGGCCACGCCGAAGTGGCGCATGTTGTGCCAAAGCGTGTCGTCGGCATCGAGGCAGATGAGATCGATGGGCATGCCATATTCTAGCAGTTCGGCGGCCGCGGCGTGTCACCGTCACCAGCCGGGCCTGTACTTGTCGGCTAGCTGTTCGAGGGCACGCGTGCGCGGATCTGTGCTGTAGCCGCCGTAGGAACCGCCTGCTGGCGGGCTCGCCGGAGATGCGCTGCCATACGCGCTGTAGCTGTTGTTGTAGGATGGGACGCGGCGGGTCGCGGCCTGCGCCAGGGCCGATGCTGCGACCAAGACGGCAACTCCCAGCAACACTGATCTGGGGACCCACATCTCATCCATCCGATCACGGATTACGTGGGTCGCACGATCGCAGTGGGCAAGACACGTGACGCCGATGTGATCCTTCGATCACACCGGCGTCCGATGAGAATAGCGGTTGGATCAGCGCTCGTAGAAGAACACGTCCGGGTATTCACGGCGCCAGGCGGTGCGGCGCGCCCGATTCTCGCCGATGATGATCCCCAGACGCACGCAGGCGCCGCGGTCACCGGCTTCGCAGCCGCCGCGCAATTCCAGCATCCGGTCGCGCAACGGGTCAACCGGGGGCGGAGGCGGCGCTACGACCGCGACGGGAGCTGGGGCCGGAGCGCCGCAATATTGCGGCGCGACCACAACCCAGGCACCATCGGGGCGCTGCTGATAGCAGCCGTTCTGGTAATAACGGTAACCGCCGGGCCTCGGCTGGCCTTGCGAGGCGATGAGGGCGCCGGTGCCGGCGCCGACGAGCGCCCCGATGGCTGCGCCCTTACCGCCGCCCGCGACGCCGCCGATGATCGCCCCGGCCGCGCCGCCAAGCAACGCGCCGCCGAGAGGATTAGGTTCTTGTGCGGCGGCCTGCTGGACCGGTGCCGTGATCGCGAGTGCCAGAAAGGCCAGAGCCCCCAGTGTTCGACGCATGTCGAATCCCCCAGAATTGAAATGATGCCGCACCGTCGCACCGAGGTGCGGCAGAACGGAGGCAGGGAAGGGGGATCGGGGTTCGGCAAGGCGGGCGGCCGTCCTTTGATCTGGCGTAAAGTGGGCTTGAAAGGAGAGGGGCGAGAGGCCCACCCCTTCCAGCGCGCCGAACAATCATGACGACACATCTGCGAGTTGCCGCCATTGTTGCGCTCTCGATCACGGTACCGGTGTCCGGGACCAGCGCGCTCCAAATCGCGCAAGCCGCCCTGGAAGGCTACGGCGATCATTG
>JAFAXD010000468.1 GCA_019241285.1 Xanthobacteraceae bacterium
GGCTGCCATAACGGTCGCAATCGCCGCCGGCGCGGTCATCGCGATATTGGCTTTATATCTGCGGCGTAAGGAGCATGAGCTGGCTGCAGCTGCCGAGCGAGCCATTCCGGGTCCATTGCAATCAGGAGGGCAGGGGACGCCGGCACGGCGAAGTCTCACCTGATCTCTCGGGATTGGCCCGGAGTTGATGCCCTTCTTTCTCACGGGCTGTTCGGCGGCCAATCTCCGTTGACGTCCGCGGACACTAGGGCCGCAACGAATAGCTCACGCGAGTGACGATGCCATCCCACTGGGATTTTTCCGACTGGGGATAGCCCAGATAGACGCAATGGATCATTCCTCCACTACCATTCGAAAAATTGCACCGGGTGTAGTAGATCTTTCCTTCCCTGGCAGCTGACAAGGCAAAGAAGCGCGCGCTCACTCGCTTGTAGTGCAGCGTGGCCGGATCGATTTTCATCTTCGCCGCCAAGTAAGTGCGTGGAGTGTAGTGAGCACTGTTCGGTAGGCTGTAGATCTCAATTTCAGCCCGTCCGTCCGGCGTCACGAAGCGCTGCCCAGTTCCCAGCTGGGGGCCTCCGTCGGAAACTGAAAACAAGCTCGGATACTCCACTCTTGTCCCATACTGGGGATCGGAGAAAACGCTCCAGCCGCTCGAGTCCCCATGCCCCGGAAGTGCAGCTTGGGCAAAGGGTGCAATGCCTAACAAAAAGATCAGGACAGAGCTAGCTTTGTACATTCGAAAGTTCTCGTTGCAAATGAAGCAAGAGATCCGCCGCTTTGGAAACATTTGCTGCACCAGAGCGTTCCCTGTGCTCAGAGGATAACAAGGAGGAACCTCTTTATAAAACAACAATATCTGATCGCAACGATCGGAGCCGTTCTGATCGTAGTGGACCGGCCTCGGCTCAGGTTCACTTCGGCGCCGGGCCAGATGGCGTGGAGTGGGGGTGGGTCCTGGTCATGTCTGGCCTTTGCATGACGGCGATCCCGATCGCAATGCGGCTGCAGGTACGGGAGTGAGTGTGCGCTCTCTATTTCTGGTGGCTGCCTCCGGAGACAAAGGGATAGAGCTTGGATGAGATCGGAGATTATTGACGTTTGAATTCGCTTAGGCAGGCATGATTAAAGCCCCAGCTCTTTCGTGCACTGCCTCTCAAATCAGAACGCGAAAAGACAGCCGATCTCCAGTTCAAATGTCATCACCCGCTGTCCCGCGCCCTCAACACCTCTCGACCGGCCTCCGTCAACGTCGCCATTAACCACCAGTCGGCCGACTGGAGCAGCTTCAGGAACCCCTCGCGCTCAAGCAGTCGCGCCGGCCCGATCTGGTCGGGATTGAGGAGTATGCGCTGCTTGTCGCGTGCGGCCTCGAGGATGCTCCACATGGTAGCGGTCAATTCCATTTGGGTCTCGATTCGCGAGTTTCAGGTCGAAAATTTACAGCGGGCGTCTGCCCGTTACCTTCCTTGGTGATGAGGATCACAGCAGCGGCCAAGGGCCACTGTACCATTCCCGGTGCCACTGTGGAGGCGACCATGACCGCAACGCTGCGTCAGACCTCAAATTTCCTTCAGCGCTTCGCCAAGAGGTTTCATGAGGCTCGTCAGGCGAAGGCTCAGCGAATAATCACCGAGCATCTGCGCTATTATCGAAAGTGCCACGCGCTCGGGACGGTCTCTCAGGGCTAGGGCCGGGGTAGCAAAGCGGCCAAAGGCCCTGCTTGGAGCGGGCCAGGGAGGCTCATCTTCCCTCGCCGCATAGTGGCCGATAGTCGCTACTGTCCCGCAGGGGTCACCCGCCAGACCGTGTTGCCGACATCATCCGCAATCAACAAAGCTCCGGTTCTATCAATCGCCACTCCCACTGGACGGCCGCGCGCTTCGCCGTTCGCGTTCAAGAATCCGGTCACCACATCCTCAGCCTTGCCGTCGGGATGGCCGCCCTTGAAGGGCACGAACACGATCTTGTAGCCGCTGAATTGCTGACGGTCCCAGCTGCCGTGTTCACCAACGAATGCTCCACCGCGGTATTTCTGCGGCAAGCTATCCGCAGTGTAGAAAGCGAGCCCCAACGGCGCGACGTGCGAACCCAGCGAATAGTCCGGAACAACAGCTTTTTCCACTAAATCAGGCCGCTGCGGCTTTACTCGCGGATCGAGGTGCTGGCCAAAATAACTGTAGGGCCAACCATAAAACGCGCCATCCTTCACCGCCGTCATATAATCAGGGACAAGATCCGGACCGAGCTCATCACGCTCATTGACGACCGCCCATAGGGCACCGCTCTCGGGCTCAAAAGTGAGTCCGTTCGGATTGCGCAACCCACTCGCAAAAATGCGCCAGCGACCGCTGGCACGCTCTACTTCCCAAATGGCGGCGCGATTCTTTTCCGCCTCCAACCCGTTTTCGGTGATGTTGCTGTTGGAACCCACACCAACGTAAAGCATCGCGCCGTCGCGGCTGGCCGCGAGACTCTTGGTCCAATGATGGTCGATGGGCCCGCCGGGAAGCGGCGTAAGTCTCGTGCCATCGGCAGTTATCTTGGTATCTCCTGCCGCGTAAGGATAGCGGACGATCGCATCGGTATTGGCGACGTATAGGTCCGATCCAACCAGCGCCACCCCGAATGGAGAGGCGAGATGGTCCAGAAATACGCTACGCGTCTCCGGTTTGCCGTCGCCGTTGGCATCGCGCAACAACGTGATGCGGTTGCTTTCACCAGTTTCGCCGCCGGAGGTCACCCACGATTCGACCCAGCCCATGATGATGTCCTTGGGACGACGTATCGGTTGGACGTTCGGCGACTTGGATTCGACGACCAGAATATCACCGTTTGGCAGCACATAGAGCGAACGCGGATGCTGGAGGTTCCGCGCTAACGCTTCAATTTTAAGTCCTTGCGCCACAGTGGGCGTCTCGCCTTCTTTCCAGCCGACCACTCTGGCGAGGCGCATTGGCGGGAACAAATATTGCTGAGGCTCAGGCAACACCGGATTCGGACCAACCTGAGTCGCGGGATCGAAACTGTCGGCGTAGCCCGGCAGGACGCATGTTGGTAGAGATACGAGAGCAAGGGCCACACTCGCAGCGGCGAGAGGGCGTAAAGATTGCCGAACCATCAGCCTGTCACCTCTATTGCTGCAGGAGCATCCGTGATGCGCGACAAGTACGCGGTGACGAGGACAAGGGCAGCGACAGCCGCCGACAGGATGACGCCCCACGGGACGACCGAGGTCCATGCATCGCGCGTATGTACGAGCATGTCGATCGTCGCCAGGATCAGCGCTATGACAATCAGAGCTAGGACCATCGCCGATGCATAGGCACGGCTCCGTTGACGAAAACGGGCTGATCGAAGTGCAAAGATTTCAATCAATGCGACGATCACCGTTACCCAGCCGACGATGACGCCTGCGCTCACGAGCCAGTCGGAAAAGTCCGCCCAGATTATGTCGGCTGTCCACCAATAGACGATGTCCGTGGCCAACGTTCCCAACAGACACGAAGCCGCGAAGGCCGCGAGCAGCGGGTAAATTGGCTGCCGCGTAGTTGTATCAATGTTGTCTTGAATCATCTGCGCACCGCCAAGTAGCGTCGACGTGGTTCAAACGTTCTTCGGAAAAATGCGTTCCTTGGAGTTGGCTGAGCATCCGCGACGCAATCGTGCCGTGCCGCAGCTGCGGCGAGTTATCGCGGGAGTGCGTTTGGCAGCCGTCACATCGGGCGAGGTCAGCGCTCAACCGTGGTACGCAAACAACTCGATTGGGTCGCTGAAGCCACGGATCGGATATTCGCCGAGTCGTTCGAGATCGAAATCGCTTGCGACGAGGTCGGCGAACGAGCGAGACAGCAGCACCGTTCTGCCCAATTGTTTGGTAAGGGCTTCGAGACGCGACGCCATGTTGACGGCGGGACCGATGACCGTGAAATCGAGCCGGGTGCGCGACCCGATGTTGCCGTACATGACGTCGCCGACGTGGACGCCGACCCCATAATTGAGCGGCGCGCGACCGGTATCGCCATTCTTTTCGTTCAGGACAACCATGGCCTGACGGGCTTCGGCCACGGCGTGCAGCAGATTTGCGCAGGCCGAGGGCTGGCTGAGCGGGAAAATCGCCAAGAGGCCATCGCCCATGAATTTCAATATTTCCCCGCCATGTCGCACGATCGGCTCCGAGATCGCGTCGAAATAGCCGTTCAGAAGATCGATGACGTCGTCGCGTGGCCAGTTGTCGGAGATCCTGGTGAAATCACGCAGATCGCAGATCATGATGGCGGCGCTTACGGTCGTCCCGCTTCCGCGCCTCGTGGCGCCCGCGAGAACGAGCTCGCTGGCATGCGACCCGACATAGGTTTCGAGGAGCGTTCGCGCCAACCGGTTCTTGATCCGAATTTCGCTGACGAGCGCCAGAACCGGCAAAAGCCCCTGAAGGGCAGCGATATGCGCGCCGTCGAAACCTCCTGGCCGGTCCGTCGCGAAGGTCACGATGTGTCGCTTGCCGAGGGTGTGGTACAGCGGCCATGCCACATATTCGGTCAGGCCCTTTGCCCGCATCTCGTCATAAAGGGCGTGCTGGCGGCCAAGCGATGGATCGCGCTCGAGGTTCTCGCGCACCTCTTTGGCACCCTCACGGATTTCATGCGCGGGACTATCGATGTATTCCGATCGCTCCGTGACGTCGTAGTCGACCCGCGCAAGCTCGGCCCCGCGCATGCCGTCCGCCCACATGATCCGCGCGCCAAGCCATTGCGGATGGTAGATCAGGACGTGCAGCGTCGCCCGCTTGACTGGAATGCCCGCCCGCTGCAGCCGGATACAGAGCTCAGCGAAAATATTGTCGATGAAGCGCTCATCCCGGGTGTCGTTTGTCAGCCAATGCAGAACGTCGTGTTCAGAGCTGGCGCTGCTGGCATCCATGGTTTGCGGCAAATCCATACCTTGTTCCTACGGAGTGACGCGAGCGACGGTACAGGATCTGTCGCGTCTCCGCTCAATGGCGTCAACGAAGTCCGTCGCTCTACTTACCAAAGCGAGCGCATGACGCTGTGACCTCGATGAAACCTGTAGGCCGTTTCTTCGTTAATAGCTCCAGCATATACTTGGATGGGCAGGCGGACGGTACAGCAGGATGGTGAATTGAACACGAAGATCGGATTGGCGTGTATTGTGCTGCTCACTTTGGCAGCGCCGGTCGCGGCGAAAGAACCAATTCACATAGGCCACGACGTCGTGTTGACGAAGGCGAGCCCTGCCTGCGCAAAACGGAGCGAATTTGACGCCTTGGTTGAACTCGCCGAACGCCGGGATGCGGCCGGATTTGCCGACTACATGGCGAGCCATGATTGCCCGGTGCTGAATGCCGGTACCGCCGCTCTCTATGAGGACCAGGCCTTCTCCGGTCGGGCCATGTGTATCAGGCGCCCTGGCGACAGCAATTGCTTCTGGATACCAGCCGCAGCGGTTCAGAAAGCAGCACAAGCCCTACCGGCGCCGCGCTTCTGACGATCAACGACCGCCAAATATTCATCGCGTCATCTCGGGGCGTTCTTGACTCCACCCGTTCAGGGCACCATGTGCGGTGCACAATAGTCGGTTGCGGCGCAACATAGGTGGTTTGGCATGCGCGACTTCGGTCAGGTCCTGCAGCGTCTTCGGGCATTTCAAAGCAAATTCGAAGGGCTTATTGCATCGGCTCGAAAGAGGGCGGCCGCCGATCATGTTGCCAGTGCTCCCCCGACCCGGCTGCGAGAGCTTACCGGGTTTGGCGCAAATCCCGGCAATCTTCGAATGTTTGCTCATGTTCCCGAACACTTACCACCCAATGCCCCACTCGTCATTGCGCTTCACGGATGCACCCAGACTGCAGACGAGTATGACCGCGGCACCGGCTGGTCGTCGCTTGCCGATCAGTTCGGCTTCGCAGTCGTCTATCCACAGCAGCAGCCTTCCAACAATCCGAAGAATTGTTTCTCGTGGTTTTTGCGCGATGACACGACGCGCGGCAGCGGTGAGGCACTTTCGATCCGGGCGATGGTCGAGCACGCAGCTGCAAAACTTGCCGCCGACCCGCGCAGAATATTCGTGACCGGCCTCTCCGCCGGCGGGGCTATGGCGTCGGCAATGCTCGCAACATATCCCGAAATATTTGCTGGTGGCGCCATCATTGCCGGACTTCCCTATGGGTGCGCCAGCAATGTTCAACAAGCATTCGAAGCCATGTTCGGTGAGCAGAGCCATGCCGCGCAGATGCTCGGGGACCGGGTGCGGGCAGCTTCCGGTCATCGCGGGCCATGGCCGAAGATCTCCGTGTGGCACGGCACGAGCGATCCAATCGTCAAACCTTCGAATAGCGAAGAGATCATTCGTCAATGGATCAATGTGCACGGCCTTTCGAACGCTCCCTCCCATGAACGATTGATCAGTGGCCATAGGCTGCGCGTATGGAGCGACGCCGACGGAGAAGCGCTGGTTGAGGCGTTTTCTATCAACAAGATGGCGCATGGCGTGCCGCTCGCGACAACCGGCCCTCAATGTTGTGGCTCTGCCGGTGCTTTTTTCCTTGATGCCGGCATCTCCTCTACGCATCACATTGCACGCTTCTGGGGCCTGCATGAGGCTCTCGGCGAAATGCCACGGACCGTTGCACCGGCCCTGACGTCACTTCACGTCCCGACGGGCGACCTTGCTAAGGTCGGTGCAGCCACCGGAGGATTGACCGGTTCGGCCGACGCGTTTTTTGCCGACAACAGCGGAGCTGAGGAGGAGGACACTCCTTACCGGCTGGACCCGAATGCAGTGATCGCCGCTGCCTTCAAGGCGGCAGGTCTTGAGGTTCCTGAATCTTCCAGCTCCAGGCCCGGCATCGTGCGCCCGGTTGCAGCGGGCCCGATCATAGCCGCGGCATTGAAGCGTGCCGGATTACGGTAGAATGCCTTAGCTCTTCTTTGGGTTGGTAATGCCCGACGTGAATGTCGGCGAGTCGTGGCTCGAAGTTGCTCGCGGCTAGAACCCGTGCCACGCGAGTTCACTCTCACCCTTTCCGAAAACCTATGTGAGCGGGTACGATGCGGCCTCCAAGGCGACGGAAACCCCGCTCGCCGTTGCCGACGAGGTAATCGAATGATGCACAAGGTTTGCCTGGCGGCACTTTGGCTTCTGATGTGGGCTGTATCGCCCGCGCGGGCCGAGACCGGGCCGTGTGTCTCCGACCAGGCCGGCGTGACGATCTGTGGACAGGGGCCGGGCGCGGCCCGCGTCGTCGATGGGACGACATCGCCTTCCAAACGCGTCGCATTCGCATGGCGCGCTCCCGGTCGCCCGCCGACGCAACCGCCTGATGAGGCCGGCGACAGCATGTTCACGGTCGAGAGTTTGTTGATCCGCCTCTCCGACGGCGCCGTTTTGTCGAGCGCTAAAGGTGAATATTGGCGCACGGGTGACCTGCAGGCGAACAATATCGATGAAAGCGTGGCCTGGTCCCCGAACAGCCGCCTCGCCGTCGAGGTCCAGGATTCCAAATGGCACACGGATGTTCTTCGGCTTCACGCGATCGGCGCGGACGACAAAGTGCTCGTTCTCGACTTACAAAGAACCATTGAGCCGGCGGTGCGCGCGCAGCTTCGGCAGCTCGGCAAGAACGATCGCATCTATACGTTTTCGCTCGAAGATCCCAGGGTCGACGATAGTGGCCTCATGCAGGCATCAGTCTTGATGCAAATCCCCAAGCAAGAGGGCGACGTCAACTTCGACGTCACGCTGCAAGTTTCCCAGAAGAATGGGGCACTCTCGGCGGGCGACGTGTCGGTCCGCCGCTCTCGCGCAAAGTCTTGACGATGGAGCTTGGAAGCACCGCATGAGACCCAACGCCTTCTTTCCCTCGCTCGATATCGGGACGGACCCCGCGAAGATTCGCGATTGGGCGCAAGCGGCGGAAGACTTGGGATACGCCTATATTGAAGTCCCCGATCATGTCTTCGGTGCAAAGGCTCGAGAGGGCTGGGTCCCGCTTTACAATGACAAGGATCCGTTCCACGAGGCGTTTGTCACGCTTGGCTTTCTGGCCGCGGTCACCAAGACCATCCGGCTGTCCACTGGAATTCTGATTACGCCGCAACGTCAAACAGGCCTTATCGCCAAGCAGGCGGCCGAGGTCGATCTCCTGAGCGGTGGGCGTTTCAGACTGGGGATCGGCGTTGGGTGGAATCACGTCGAGTACGAAGCGCTCGGCATGGACTGGAAAACGCGCGGCGCGCGTCAGGCTGAACAAGTTGAGGTACTCCGTCGTCTTTGGTGTAACGACCTCGTCACGTTCGAGGGGCGATTTCATCACCTCAAGGACGTCAGCATCATGCCGCCGCCGGTGCAGCGTCCAATCCCGATCTGGTTTGGTGGTTCCTCGGATGCCGTCGTGACACGGGCAGCGCGGGTGGGTGACGGCTGGATGCCCATCATGGCACCCGACGCGCAAGCGGAGCAGAAGCTTGGGGCGCTTAGGGAGCAACTCAAGTCGTTCGGCCGCGACCCGGCGAAGTTCGGCATTGAAGCGTGGCTACGCATGCCTAGTCCCGACCAGAAAGTCTGGACGGCCGCAGCAGACGGGTGGCGCCAACTCGGTGCCGACATGGTGATGCTATATCCGACCTATCGCATCACCAGCGTTGACGAGCACATCGAGACCTTGCGACGGTTCAAGGAGGTCGTGAGCGGCCTTTGATTGTTAACCGGGCCTTTGCCGTAGGAAAGTCAGGGACACATAAGCGCCGACCCACGACCCCGCGGCAGCGAAGAAGACATATACCCAGCTGTGGGCGTAGCTGATAACCGCGAACGCAGATAACAGATAAACCACGCCACCCCAATTTGCTGCTGAAAGTCGGCGTCGAGCCGCGACGGCAGACGTGAGCCTTACGTAGGCAGCATCACAGATTGCGGTCGTAACGGTTACGCCGGCTGCAACCCAGGGATCAATGCTACCAAACAACATCACGGCCGAGAGTCGTTTGCTACGGCTTCCTGCCAGGTGTTGGTGGTTTGGCTTTGGCCTGTTCTTCCTCCCGGCGCAGCCGGGAATCCCGCATCATTTCCAGGCAAACCAGAAGTTCGACGTAGCTGTGGGAGCCGCCAACGGCCCCCGAGCCGGTGCACTGGGTGCGCTCGCCAGCGGGGGCTGTCACCCAATGTTTTTCAAGGTCTTTCCGAGCCGTTTCCTCGCCCGCTACGCAGTTCTCAGTCGTCCTGCCCTGGCTGCCCGATGTCATCGCAACAGCTGCACGACAGGTGCGCGTGATGTCATAGCGCGGAATCGCATCGGCTATGTTGATGAACAGCGATGAGCCAATGAGAAGTGCTGCATGTGAAAGCACAATGTCACCCTTATTCGGCTATCTCGGGACTAAAGCTTCGGTTTTTTGGGAGGTTTGCTTGTTTCACGCGCTAGCCTCTGCGCGCGTAGGCGGGCGGTTCGCTGGCGGATGGTGTCGCGCTCTTCCTGGTACTCACGCATCGCCAGTTCAGCATCGCGGCGGTCAAATTCGCGAGCGCGGGCCCGGGCCTCGGCGTCGAGCGGCGCATTCGGTTGGTCGTCCTGCTGCTCCTGCTGCTCTTCGCTTTCAGCTCGTGTTGGAGGAACTGGTGCAGCATTGTCTGAGGTGATGGCGTCATCGTCCTGGCGGTCCATGTCGGCGCCAGATACATTGGCCTTAGATGTCGGCGTGCGCTTACGAGCCATGTCAGAAGTCGCCAAGTTCGCGATTGAGTTGCTCTTTGGCTGCTTCAGCTTCTTTCAGGTTTCGGGCGTGATCGAGAAAGCGCGCCGCAAGGTGCGCCCTGTTGGTCGACAGATTGGCAGATGGACTGAAAGTGCGCTCGACCAAGGCGCGGTAATCGGCGCGAAATTGCGCCCTGCGCGCCTCATCCGAAATGGCCGTGTGGAGACCGTTAACCCGCCCAAACAGCTTCTCGGATGCGGCCGTGCGTTGAGCCATCGACCGATGAGAATTGACGATGCGCCGTATGTCACGTTCCAGCACAACGAGGTCAGTCATTTGGCGTGGCTCTCGTTTCGGTCAGGCCAGTCTCTGCCGCTTGGTTCGATCAGGCGGGACCGCAAGGCTCGGTGCCCATCTCCGCGGGCACCGAGACTTCGACCAATTCGAGGTCGTCGGACGTGGCAATCTCCTGATGCGGCAGCCCCCCTGGAATCATCACGCTGTCGCCAACGCCAAACCGTTCCTTGCGACCACCGGCAAACTCGAGATCGACCCAACCCCTGAGGATGTAAACAAACTGCATGTCACAGGTGTGGTAATGCCAGCCGGTTGCGCGATCCATGGCCGACTTTGCCGACGTCACCTGGGCTCGCATCTTCCCGTTGGTGGCCTCGGTGACTCCGAGGTCGCGATATTGGAAGAAATGACGTCGACCAGGGACATAGTGAGCCTCCTTGGCCGACGATATGGCGAGCTTCATCCCCTCTGCCGGTCGCATGAGTGTCGTTGCATCACTCATCAGGATCTCCTTAGCTGTCTCTGACGGGCTCTCTTTGACGAGGCTCGATTTGCTCGATGTGGACCGTGGCTGCTCAAAGTTCAGTTTATAGAGCTTCCGCCGCTTTGGCATCGTTGAATTCGGCATCCTATGATTGCATTAAGTTCGCGCCTCGCGGCGGCGCGGAGGGCCGGCGGCTACTGAAATCCGATTTGGTCACGATGTCGCCACCAGTTGCTAGCCGGATCTGCCCACAACAAGCTTGCTGACTTCAAAGCTCCCTGGACCTCATTGCCAGCGAGACAAAATCGTCTCGGCATCGGCCGTCTCGATCTGCTCCGAAAAGCGCGTGTGGTACAAGCGCATGAGCATGTCATGACCTTCGTCTGACGAACTGCACAGCGCGTCGCGAACCACAATGACGCGATATCCGATGTCGACTGCCCCGAGAACTGTAGCCAGCACGCATACGTCGGTTTCCGATCCGGAGACGATCAACGCATCGGCTTGCCGTTCCTGCAGATGGGCGAGCAAGCGGGGCTCGGCAAAGCCGGAATAGCGGCTCTTGTCGATAACAGTCGCCGGGGGACAAAGGGCTGCCAACGGCGGCATCAGGTCTAACAGGCGTAGATCGAGGTGCGCGCGGGTCGCGGCTCGCCAGCGCGTATAATAGCGTTGCCACATGCCCGGCATTTGCTCCGGCCGCTCGGGCGGAATAAATCGAGTGAACACGCTGCGCTCCGGATGGAGACGCGTCAAAGCGGTGATCACAGGTAGAACTCGCTCCATCCATGGAGATGGCCAGAGACCGTCGGCGGAGAAGATCCGTTGCACGTCCACGCAAAGATGCACACTTCGCTCAGTCAATGGAAAAGGTGCCAATTGATTGGCCATTGGACAATCAGCTCAACATCACTCGTGACAAATTCTTCAGCGCGCGGGAGACTAATGCCGCTGCGCCCGGTCGATCACCGATTGTCGATCACCTACGCCCGCGAGCCGCTTTCTTTTTGGTCCCGCCTTTGCGAGGCGTTGTTCTCGTCGCCGCTGCCGTCTTGCTTCTATTCGGCTTGCTCCCAGTTCTTTTTTTCCCGGTGTCTTGCGTTTTGGCCCGGCGGGGCGTGGCAACGCGTTCGCTTGTGCGGGACCGTTTCTTCATCGGCTTCCGTCCCGACGGCGTCGTATCCGTCGATAGTGCCTGCGAGACGCGCGGTGCAGCCTCATCGGCTTTCTTCTGGCCGCTGCCTAGCGCGTCCGATACTCGTCCGAGCACGACGCCTGCGGCAGCAGAGGCGGCTGCACCAAGTGCGTCAGTCGCCACGTCCTTGACGCCTTCGGCGCCAACCTTCGCGGCTTTCACAACGGTCTTTTGCGCCGCATCCAAAATAGTTCGCTTGGCCATGTGCAATTTCCTCCAGCACGGCAATCCAACAGCGTACCTCGGGCGGCAGCGGACGATGCTCGAGCCGACGCCGCAGGGCACTCTGGTCGACGGTAATTACGCGCGACCAGACCCATTGGTTCCATGGTGAGGCGATTTGCGGGAGTTTTTGGGCAACCGCTGGTCCGACGGAGGCGCGCGTCAGGCTTAGGCGGGATGGTGGAGGTGAGATCGAACACGTGCGGGCCGGCGCCCGCGAGCGGTTTGGCCAGGGTGCGATAGCCGACGCTCGCAGGCGCCCAAAGTTCAGGCCGCTTTCTCTTTCATGTGCGGGAACATCGCTGCGAAGGCAACCTCATCCATCTCGGTCTTGAACTTGTGTTTGTCCTTAAGGGCGGCAGCCCGCTGTGCCGCCGGCCGGGCGCTGATCTCGTCCACCAGGCGCTTGAGATTTGGAAGCTTGGCCCAGGCATTCTCGCCCAGGACGTTCGGCACGAGCCGCGCCCAGCCCCAAACCGCCATATCGACGATAGTGTACGTGTCGCCCAGCATGTATTTCCGGTCCGCGAGGCGATCGTTGAGAATTTTGAAATGTCGCTGCGCCTCGAAGGCGTAGCGGTTGATTGCGTAGGGCAGTTTCTCCGGTGCGTATGCGTTGAAATGGACGGACTGGCCCGCATAGGGGCCCACCCCGGAAGCGACGAACATCAGCCATGACAACAATTCACCGCGGGACTTGGACGTATTCTCGGGAAGGAATTTTCCGGTTTTCTCGGCGAGGTAGAGCAGGATCGCGTTGCTGTCGAAGACCACCGCGCCATCGTCGACGATTGCAGGCACTTTCGCGTTCGGATTGATCGCGAGATACTCCGGCTTGTGCTGTTCGCCTTTGCGTGTGTCCACCGGGATGGGGTCGTAGGGAAGTCCGGATTCTTCGAGGAAGAGCGCGACCTTCGTCGGATTGGGGGCTCCGCTGTAATAGAACTTCAACATGAATGCATTCCTCCTGGCGGTGGACGGGTGGCGAGTCTATCCAAGCTCGTTGCCGCTTGAAACCCTCAGAACATTCCAAAATTGCAAGGAACGATGGATCGGCGCGAAACGGAGGCTTGCGGCTCACGACCGTCTCCCTAGCGGCCGTTCAGCACTGGCCCTGACGCTCAAGAGTTCGAAGCCGGCTGGGTTGGTTGTCTTTGAACATTGCGAAAGCGATCAGACGCTGTCGATAGCCAAGTTTCGAATTCGGATTTCACGAAATATATCGGCGGAAACGACAACTCTTCTCCGGGCAGGATGGCTACACCTTCCCAATCCTTCGCCGAAAGTCGTAGTTGCTCTCCCGTGTACAGATCCCGCTGGTAGGCGTTCAAGGCGCCGTGTCTGAGTTCAGTTCGCAGGACAAGATCCACTCGCTTGCGCGTGCTTTCCCACTGATCCATTGCGCTGTCCGATTCGGTACCCTCATTGAGCATCGCCCGCAATTCGGCAGCCCGAGGATCCATATCGAAAAGGCGCTCAAAAGCCTCGTCATAGCGGATCCCGTTCGTGGGAATATAGTCGCTGATCTCAGCCATTTGCTCCCTCGTCGCAATGCCACGCCGGCCGGCCGTGCAGCTCTCAGGACCCGAGCTCGCAAATTGCCGATTACGGCGGCGTCCCGGGATGACACCCCCCGCGAGGTCACGTCTTAGATGACGCCAATGCCATAGATGACCTCGCTACGCCATACATGACACCCACGTCGGCGAGGTCTGATACTTAGATGACACCCTGCACATAGATGACACTCTACACATAGATGACAGCGATGCGCACGGATGGTGCTGAATGCGATCCGCAAGTCGACAGGCGTGCGCTTTCTCTGATTCACAAAGTCAAACAGCCCGGCGCAGCCGTGCGGCTCGCCGAGACGGATTCATCAGTTTTGCAAATTGATTGTCAAATATTTCGTGTCGGCGTGGGCGCTATCTCGAGTGGCGAGCGTATGATCCGTGGATCGATTCCGCACAGACCGGCCGATCGCAATCGAATAGGATTTCGCTCACCCGCGCGAGCAGCCTTGAGAATACGAAAGGCGATCTGAACCTTCAGCGCAGATGTTCTCGCCTCAACGGGAATGCTTTGTTCGGCTTCGACCAAGACTCGTTTCAACAGCGCAAGCGTGTCTGGATCGAAATTCGCTTCGATTTGCTCTGCCATTTTGTCTCGTTCGGTTGGTTAGATTAAAAGACGTTAGGAGCTTTTGGCTGCGTAGAGATTGCGGGTAGGTGAAATTTTATTAACGTCCTCGGGCGAGCCTTGGCTTCTCGTGCGTGAGATTGCTCGAATTGTGTGCGCTTTCGAACCAATGCCGAAGCTGGACCGAAGAATTGCGACCCGCTGTCATAGATGACGCTGCTCGCATAGATGACGTGCCTTCGCATAGGTGACGTCGTGCATTTCGTGTCTCGACCAGCGGCTCGAGAAGGGGATTGCAGGAACCCCGATGCGGAGCCGCGGCGACGTTTTTCGTAAGGCAGCATTTTTGCGAAAGATCATTTGGCCGTTGCCCGTGGCGATAGCGCGGCAGAACTGCGGCTCATCGGAAAATTACTCATCAGTTTTGCGTGAATCTTGTCAAACGCTTTCTCACCAAGAATTGGATTGCCTCCGCTCGAGACGCTGTCACGCGTGGGTCGAGCGGACGTTTATCTATGTGATGCGGAAACAGCTTGCTTTCTTGGTGGAAAAGTCTATTAAAAAAGTATACGATTGCTCGATCATGACCGTCATCACCACCAAAATCGACCGACAAGACCCGTTCGTCGGGGTCGTGGACGCCTTCGCGGCCGGCGCAGAAAAGCATGACCGGCTCGGGACCGTGGCGCACGAGAGCCTTCACGTCGCGGCGCGCGCCGGTTTGCAAACTCTCACAGTGCCGCGCGCGATGGGCGGCTTGGGGGCGGGGCTCGCGGAAACGGCCAGCGTGGCGCGGCGCCTGGGCGCGGCCGATCCCGCAGCAACCTTGATCCTCGCCATGACCTGGATCCAGCATGCACACGTCGCAATGGAACGGCGGTGGCCTGAGCGGGTCTATCGCGAGGTCGTGCGAGACGCGTTCGCCGGACGCGGGTTGCTCAATGCGTTGCGCGTTGAACCTGAACTTGGGACGGTCATGCGCGGCGGCATTCCAGCCTCGACTGCACGCGCTACGCCGGAAGGATGGCGTCTGAGCGGACGCAAGATCTACTCAACCGGCGCCTCGGTTCTCAACTGGTACAATGTGTTCGCGCGCACGGACAGCGACAACCCGCAAGTCGGCTATTTCCTGGTACGCGCCGGAACGCCGGGCACACGTATCGAGGCGGCGTGGGACCATCTGGGAATGCGCGCCAGCGACAGCCATGATGTCGTGTTCGAAGACGCGCTGGTGCCGAAAGATTATGCAGTCGATGTCCGGCCGGCGAGCGCATGGAGACAAGTGCCCCCGCTGCACGCCGCCTGGTTTTCGCTCACCGTATCGGCGATCTATCTGGGCATTGCCGATGCGGCGCGGGACTGGCTGATCGGATTTCTGCGTTCGCGGACGCCGACCAATCTCGGCCGGCCATTGGCAACGCTCGAGCGTATGCAAGTCGCGATTGGCGAGATTGAGGCGCTGCGCACCACCGCCGCAACAATGTTGGCCTCCACCGCGCGCAAGGCGGATACCACTCCCGCCGAGCTGAGCCCCGAAGAGCCGGGGTTGGTCAAGCACCTCGTCTCCGAGAGCGCGATTGAAATCGTGCAGAAGGCGAGTGCATTGATCGGCAATCCGGCGCTGACGCGCGCGCATCCGCTCGAACGGCATTTGCGGGATGTTCTGTGCGCCCGAGTCCACTCACCACAGAGCGACAGCGTCTTGAAAGCAGCAGGAATCGCGGCGCTAGGACCATTTGTAGAATCCGTTGCTCGGTAAGACCTCGTTTATGCGATTATAATCTATTGACTTAATATACTATTGTCGGCCAAATCGACAGCGTCACAAACGGTTTACCGGCACCCCAGCGGAGCTGCAGGCCAGCATCATGTCAGTCGAATTCATTGGCTACGTTCCGTCGCGCCATTCCTCCGAGATCTTTCCTCCGGCGGGCGCCGTCGTCGATCGCGCCTATATCGAGGCCAGCGCTCGGGCGCATGAAGCGGCGGGGTTTGATCGCGCCCTCGTGGCATTTCATTCGACGAGCCCGGAAAGTCTGCTGATTGCCGCCTATGCGGCTTGGGCTGCACCTGCGCTCGGCGTCATGATCGCGCACCGGCCGGGCTTCACCACGCCAACCTTGGCGGCGCGCCAATTCGCGACGCTTGATCAGCTGACCGGCGGCCGGACCGCGATCCACATTATCAGCGGCGGCAACGATGCCGAGCAGCGCCAGGATGGTGATTATCTCAGCCATGATGAGCGTTACGCGCGCACCGACGAATACCTCGATGTTCTGCGCGCGATCTGGACCAGTCGCGAACCCATTGACCACGTCGGCCACTACTACCGGTTCGATCGCGCCTTCGCCGAGGTCAAGTCGGTCCAGCAACCACATATCCCGGTGTTCTTTGGCGGCTCGTCGGACGCCGCAATTGCGGTCGCAGGCAAGCATGCCGACGTCTATGCGCTATGGGGCGAGCCGCTGGCCGAAGTGCGCGATACCATCGCGCGGGTGCGCGCGGCGGCAGCGGCTTACGGACGATATCCCCGGTTCAGCGTTTCATTCCGCCCGATCCTTGGCGAAACCGAAGCGAAGGCCTGGGTTCGCGCGGAGGCGATTCTTGCGCGCGTGCGCGAGGTCCGTGCAAGTGCCGGGCTCGGTGCACCGGCCAAACCTGCCAATATCGGTTCACAGCGGTTGCTGGCGGCGGCTGCCCAAGGACGCCGCCTCGACAAACGCCTGTGGACTGCGGTTGCGGCAGAGACCGGCGCGCGGGGCAACACGACAGCGCTGGTCGGTACGCCGGACCAAGTCGCCGACGCGTTGCTCGATTACTACGAACTCGGCGTCAGCACATTCCTCATTCGCGGCTTTGATCCACTTGCCGACGCCGCCGAATACGGCCGCGACTTAATCCCTCTCACACGCAAGCGCGTAGCGGAGCGCATCCGCAGGTCCGCGCACGCCGCCGAGTAATTGCATCTGACGCAAGGAGTTCATTCAATGGCCAGCGACTCCAATCTATTGCCTGCCGACGACACGCCCCATTCGCGCCCCTCGCGTCGGGCACTGCTCGCGGGCGCCGGTGCGCTTAGTTTCGCGGCCCCATTCGGGTTGTTTCACGCGGCGAATGCGTTGACGGGCCTCGGGAGCAGGAGCTCTAGCTTTCCTGGGGGCGGGGACGACTTCCCGATCTGCCGGGTCGCCGCGACGAGCGCCGTCAATGAAGGTCCTGCGCGCTCCCTCAAGCTTGCCTGGAACGCGACCGCTATCTGCACGTCCGCCGCGCCAGTCGCCAAAGAGCGCGGCATCTTTGCCCGGCATGGGCTCGACGTCGAGTTCGTCAATTTCGGCGGCTCCACGGAGCAACTGCTCGAGGCCATTGCCACCGGCAAGGCGGACGCCGGCATCGGCATGGCGTTGCGCTGGCTCAAGCCGCTCGAGCAAGGTTTTGATGTGCGCATTACCGCCGGCGTTCACGGTGGCTGCATGCGAGTGCTGGGGTCCAAGGCGGCAGGAATCAACAGCCTCGAGGATTTGAAGGGCAAGACCATCGCGATCAGCGATCAGGCGAGCCCGACCAAGAATTTCTTCTCCATCCTGTTGCTCAAGCGCGGCATTGATCCGGAGAGCATCCAATGGCGGCAATATCCGTCGAACCTATTGGCACTCGCAGTCGACAAGGGCGAAGCGCAAGCGCTGGCTGACGCCGATCCGCTCACGTTCCTGTGGCTCAAGGAAGGCAAGCTCAACGAACTCGCCACCAACCTGTCGGGTGAATATGCGAGCCGGACCTGCTGCGTCCTGGCGATCCGCGGCAGCCTGATCCGGGATGACAAGCAGGTTGCCGCTGCGCTCACCCATGCGGTTCTGGAGGCCGGCGATCACGTGGCGCACCAGCCGGAAGATGCCGCCGCGGTGTTCTCGGCTTACGGCGGCAAGGGATCGGTCGAGGACCTCGCCGCCATGCTCAGGAGCCACACGCACCATGACCATCCGGTCGGCTCCGACCTCAAACAACAAATCGCGCTCTATGCCGATGAGCTCAAGTTGGTGAACGTGTTCAAACCCAGCACCAATACGGCGAAATTCGCTGAGCGCGTCTACGCCGACGTGCTGAGCTGAGCGGCGCGCGGACAAACGATGAGTACCGTTGCGAATGAGGTCCCGGTCACGTCACGCGCCAAGATCGGGGCGTCGCAAGGGTTCGCCCGGCCTTCGATCACGATCGTGGTGGCGAGCGCCGCTTGGCTCGCGGTGGCTGCGGTCGTGCGGTTCTGGCCGGATACGCCGGACAGCGATTGGGCTCACACCGGCGATCTGGCCATCATCCTCGCCGCATTCGGCGGGGCACTGGCGGTCGCCGGATTGCTGAGCTCCGCGTTCGTCCCCGTCATGCAACGGGTACGCCGGATTGCTCCATGGCTGATCGTGCTCGCTGTGTTCATCGGTGTTTGGGAAATCGTGACGGCGAAGCTCGCCTTGCTGCCGCTGCCGTTCTTTCCGCCGCCGCAGGCGGTCCTTGAGGTGTTCATCGACGATTGGTCCAAGCTCGGGGCTAGCACGCTCGCATCATTGCGCTTGCTGGCCGGCGGTTATCTGATCGGTGCCGCCATCGGCTTTACGGCCGGGGTCGTTATTGGTTGGTCGCCCGCCTTCGGCTACTGGATCCACCCGATTTTACGTTTCATCGGGCCGCTGCCAGCGACCGCATGGCTCCCGCTCGCGTTCTTCATCTTTCCCTCGAGTCTCAGCGCCAGCACGTTCCTGATCGCGCTCGCTACCGGTTTTCCGGTCACGGTGCTCACCTGGTCAGGCGTCGCGAGCGTGTCCACGGCCTACTACGATGTCGCGCGGACGCTGGGCGCCAGCAAAGCGTTTCTGGTGTTCAAGGTCGCCATCCCGGCGGCGATGCCGCATGTGTTTGTGGGATTGTTCATGGGGCTCGGCAATTCCTTCGCCGTGCTGGTCGTGGCCGAGATGCTGGGCGTCAAGTCGGGTCTAGGCTGGTACCTGCAATGGGCGCAGGGCTGGGCCGCCTACGCCAACATGTACGCAGCGCTGCTGGTGATGGCGCTCGCCTGCTCCGGATTGATCACGTTGCTGTTCCGGTTCCGCGATCACCTCCTCGCCTGGCAGAGGGGATTGGTTCGATGGTAGCGGCAGCGATCCGGGTCGAAGCGACGACAGCACCAACCGCGGGCAGTGCGTTGCATGTCCAGGATGTCAGCCATCAATTCAAATTGCACGGAGAGCCGCTTGCGGTGCTCGAGCGCGTCAATCTCCAGGTTGCTGCCGGCGAGTTTGTTGCCGTGCTCGGTCCCAGCGGCTGCGGCAAATCAACGTTATTGAGACTCGTGGCCGGGCTCGAGCCTCCGTCCGCAGGGCGGCTGTTCATCGATGGCGAGCTGATTGCGGGTCCGCATCCCTCGCGAGTCGTCGTGTTCCAGGATCCGACGCTCTATCCCTGGCGGACCGTCTGGCGCAACGTGGCGCTGGGGCCCGAGGCACAGGGCAACCTGCAGGCCAAACGCGGCCGTGTCGCCGAGGCGCTGAAGCTCGTCGGGCTGACTGGGTTTGAGAACGCCTATCCGCACCAGCTCTCGGGTGGCATGGCGCAGCGCGTCGCCTTGGCGCGCGCGCTGGTGAATGACCCACAGCTGCTCATACTCGATGAGCCGTTGGGAAAGCTCGATTCGCTTACACGCATCGCCATGCAAAGCGAGCTCGTGTCGCTCTGGCAGAACGCGGGATTTACGGTGCTGCTGGTCACCCACGATGTGGAAGAGGCGCTGTTCCTGGCACAGCGCGTGATCGTGTTCAGCGATCGGCCGGCGCGCCTCAAGACAGAGATTGTCAACGCCCTCCCATACCCGCGCCACCGGGGCGATCCCCGCCTCGCAGAGCTGCGCCACGCGGTGTTGGCGCAACTCGGCTTGGACGCGACCTGGTAGGCAAGCGCGAAGCGCATCGATGATATGACGGGTCGTTCAACATACTCCGAGGCCGCGCTGAGCGCCGATGTGCTTGTCATCGGTGGCGGGCTTGCGGGTACCTGGGCCGCGGTCGCGGCGGCGCGCGAAGGCGCCCAGGTCGTGCTCACGGAAAAAGGCTATTGCGGCACCAGCGGGGTCACCGCCACCGCCGGTCCTGGTCATTGGTGGGTCCCACCGGATCCGCAGTTGCGGGCAGAGGCGATCCGCCGCCGTCAGCTCACCAGCTTCGGGCTTGCTGATTCCCACTGGATGGCGCGCATTCTCGACACTACCTGGCGGACGCTGCCGACGATTGCCAATTACTACGACTTCTCGGTCGACGACAGCGGCGCCATTCACTATCGCAGCCTGCGCGGTCCCGAATACATGCGGGCGATGCGACGGCTCACCGAGGACGCCGGGGTGCGCATCCTCGACCAGAGTCCCGCGCTTGAATTGTTGCTGCACAATGACGGCTCGGTCGCGGGTGCGCGTGGGTTGCGGCGACAGGAGCAACAAGAATGGACGGTGCGCGCCGGAGCCGTCGTGCTGGCCACCGGCGGCTGCGCGTTCATGTCAAAGTTGCTTGGCAGCCAAACCAATACCGGTGACGGGCAATTGATGGCGGCCGAAGCCGGCGCCGAACTCTCCGGGATGGAGTTTTCCACCTACCACACCGTGGCACCCGTTTTCTCCAACATGACGCGATCGATGTCCTATGCGTTCGCGACCTATCTTGACGCGGCCGGACGCGAACTCGCGATCCCGCAAGGACCGGACTCGACGCGTGCGCTGGCGCGCGAGTTGCTGAAAGGGCCGGTGTTCTGTCATCTGGGCCGAATGCCCGATGATATCCGCGCCGTGCTCACACGGATCTCACCGAACTTCATGCTGCCGTTCGTGCGCCGCCGCATCGATCCGTTCAGCCAGCCGTTTGAGGTGACGTTGCGCGGCGAAGGCACGGTTCGTGGCACCGGCGGACTGCGAGTCATCGCTGATGATTGCCGCACCACGGTTCCCGGGCTGTTCGCGGCAGGCGATACCGCAACACGCGAGCGGGTTGCCGGCGCGACGAGCGGCGGTGGTGCGCAGAACTCGGCCTGGGCGCTGTCCTCCGGACTCTGGGCCGGGCGCGGTGCCGCGCGACTTGCGCGTGAGCGCGGGCAGGGCAGTGAGCGCCCAGTGGGAGCGATCGGGGGCGCGGGCCTGCGGCCGCGCCAGCCGGCCGCGGCCGGCCCCTCTGCGGCGGAAGCGATCGCCGCCATGCAGGGCGAGATGCTGCCATTCGACAAGGCCATTTTCCGCTCCGGTGGCAAGCTCAAGCACTCGCTCTCCGTGCTCGACGATCTTTGGCGCGATCTACGCGCTTCGTTGGGCGGGCGCGGTCTCGCCTTGGCCAAGGCGCGCGAAACGGCCGCACTGGTCGCCAGCGCACGCTGGTGTACGGCGGCGGCCTATATCCGCAAGGAAAGCCGCGGCATGCATCAGCGAGAGGACGCGCCGCAGCTCGACGAACGGTTCGCGCGCCGTCTGCTCATCGGGGGCACGGATTGGATCTGGACCAGGTTCGATGAACCGGTCCCGGAGCTGGAGCGCGCCGCGTCATGATTGAGCTTGTCATCGCCGAGCGCTGCGTGCGTTGCGACGCCTGTGTCGACATCTGCCCAACCAACGTGTTTGACGCGGTTCCTGACGCGCCACCTCGCATCGCGCGTCAGGAAGATTGCGAGACGTGCTTCATGTGCGAGCTCTATTGCCCAACAGACGCGCTGTTTGTCGGGCCCGACTGCGAGCATGCGGAGCCGACAGATGAAGCGAAGATCCTGGCCTCGGGCTGGCTCGGTCAATTCCGGCGCGACTCCGGTTGGGGCGAATGGGCCGGTGATCCGCGCTATCGCAACGAACACTGGCGCATGGACGGCGTGTTCCTGCGCGCCCGCGAGATGAACGAACGACGCTGATGAGCGCATGGATCTGTGAACGCACCTTCAGGCATGGAGCTTTGGTGACATGAAGCAATCCGTATCCCGGCGTCGCGCCCTCGCCATCGGCGCGTCGGCCATTGGCCTCGGCTTTCGAAGGGCAATTGCCGAGCAGGCAGCCGACCTCAAGAACGTCACGCTGCGGGTCGGCGACCAGACCGGGGCGACGCAATCCAAGCTGAAGGCGGCCGGCTTGCTTGATGACGTACCTTACAAAATCGAGTGGTCGGTCTATGCCGCGGCCGTGAATTTGCACGAAGCCCTGAAAGCCGGAGCGATCGATACCGGACTTGCCGGCGATGCACCGACCATCAGCGCGATCGCCGGCGGCTCGCCGATTCAGGTCGCCGCTGCATGGAGCAACGGCGGCAAGGGTGTGGACCTCATCGTCCCGCACAACAGTTCGGCGCAAAGCATCGCTGATCTGCGCGGCAAAACCATCTCGCCGACGACGCGCGGCAGCATCGGGCAATATCTGGTCATCGGCGCGCTCAAACAAGGCGGGCTGGCGGCGGCCGATGTCACGCTCGCATTTCTGGCGCCAACCGATGCCGCTGCCGCCTTTTCGGCCGGCGGTATCGATGCGTGGAGCATCTGGGGCGTCTACCGCGCCCGCGCGCTCGGCGCCTTGAAGGCGAGGGTCCTGGTTCCGGGTGAGGGCATCATCACCGGTTTGTTTGTACTGCCGGCAAGCCGGGCCGCCTTGGCCGATCCCGGGAAAACCCAAGCCATCGCCGACTTCGCCGATCGCATCGAGCGCGGATATCGTTGGTCGCGCGCGAACAAGGACGCACAACTCGCCTGGTACAAGAGCTTCGCCAAGCAGGACAAGGACACAGCCGAGTTCTTGTATGACGAGGAAGCATCCTGCAGGCGCGTGGCGGCGGATGACGCACTCGCCCGGCAGCTGCAGACGGTGTTCGCCACCTGGGTCGAGGCCGGTGTTCTCAAGGGCAACCTTGATTTGCGCGAATACGTTTATCGAGAGCTCAAGATCGGGACATGATCGCGCAGCTCATACGCGCTGCTGCACCGAAGCCGCGCGGTGCCGTCGTCGCCCTCGCTGCGAACGATGAGATGCAGCTTATTACGATCGCGCCGGCGGCGGCGCGCGCCCGAGGGGTGCCGCGGCTCGTCCGGCGGGCCAGCGGGCCGCTGTTGCTGTTGTTACTCTGGCACGTTCTGTCAGTGACTGGATTGCTGCCTGACACCGTCTTGGCGGGACCTGCGACCGTGCTGTCGAGCACCGCCGAACTGTTGGCGAGCGGCGAATTGCAGGCGGCGATCTGGACGTCGCTCTACCGCGCACTGACGGGTCTTCTGATCGGCGGCAGCGTTGGGGTGGCGCTCGCGACCATCTCCGGCCTGTTTCGGCTCGGGGAGGATCTGGTCGATGCCGTGATGCAGATGCTGCGCACGGTGCCGAGCATCGCGCTGATACCCTTGTTGATCATCTGGTTCGGTATCGGCGAGGCGCCAAAAATCGCGCTGATCGCGCTGGCAACGGCATTCCCGCTCTACATCAATGTCTATGCCGGCATTCGCAACGTCGATGTCACGCTGGTCGAGGCTGGTCGCACGCTCGGTCTCTCGCAGGCGGGTCTGATCCGCCATGTGGTCTTGCCAGGCGCCTTGCCGAACGCGCTCGTCGGCCTGCGTTATTCCCTTGCGGTCGCTTGGCTCGCCTTGGTGTTTGGCGAGCAGATCAACGCGACCGCGGGCATTGGTTATCTCATGAGCAACGCGCGCGAGTTCTTTCAGACTCAGGTCATCGTCGTATGCCTCGTGGTCTATGCGCTGCTCGGCATCACGGTTGATCTCATCGTTCGCGTGCTGGAAAGGACCTTGCTGTCATGGCGACCAGCCTTCAGCGGGACCTGATCGATCCTGTTGTGCCGCCCGGGCCAGGGGGGACGGGCGCGGTGGCGGCCGGGCGTTCCACGGCCGTGCGGGTACGCAATCTCAGGCGCACCTTCGGCGCGCAACGTGTTCTCGCCGGTCTCGACCTCGATATCGCGCCAGGCGAGTTCGTGGTGCTGCTCGGTGCCAGCGGCTGCGGCAAGAGCACATTGTTGCGCATCCTGGCCGATCTCGATCACGACTTTGCGGGCGAGGTCGTGGTTCCGGCACGCCGCGCGGTCGCATTTCAGGCGCCGCGCTTGCTGCCGTGGAAGTCAGTCTGGCGCAACGTGGTGCTTGGGTTGCCCGGTGCTCCTGACCGGGCCGTGGCTATGGCGGCGCTGGAGGAAGTGAATCTGGCGCACCGCGCCGATCAGTGGCCGAAGGTTCTCTCTGGTGGCGAGGCGCAGCGCGCTTCGCTGGCGCGCGCTCTCGTCCGGCAGCCCGATCTGTTGCTGCTCGATGAGCCATTTGCCGCGCTCGATGCGCTCACCCGCATCAAGGCCCAGGATCTCGTCGCCGAGCTGTGGCAACGCCACGGCTGCGCCGTGCTGCTCGTGACCCACGATGTGGAAGAAGCGGTCCTCCTGGCGGATCGGATCCTGGTGATGCACAACGGGCAGATAGCCCATGCCATGCGGGTCGATCTGGTGCGGCCGCGTCAGCGGAGCAGCGTTTCATTTGTCGCCTTGCGCCGGCAGCTGCTGGAGTGGCTGGGGGTCGTGCATTGATGGCGCGTCGATTGGAATGGCGAGCTACTTCGATGCCGCGCTGGAGGGCGTCACACTGGCTGTGTTTGAGCACGCCAGCAGCCAATAGAGCGTTGACCTTTTGTTCCTGGCGGGCGCGGAACTCGGCGTCGATCCCCTGCCGTTCCTTAGCGCTGTGGCCGAGCCTTGGCCTCTTGTGCGTGAGATTGCTCGAATTGTGTGCGATTTCGAACCAACGCCGAACCTAAGGCAGGAAAACCTTCTCTATTATCGGCTGCCCAACTTGAGCTGCCGCTGTCGTCCAGGAGGAGGCAAGATGCGCAAAGTCCTGTTGCCGCAAATAGCGATCGTCGCGGTCGTGGTACTGTCTTGCTTGGAGATGGCTTACAGCGCTCCCGTATCGTTCAAAGTGCCGCTGTCCGGAGGCCAGGAAGTGCCGCCTGTGTTTCCGGCGGGCGCTGCCACGGCTGATCTGACATATGACCCAGTGACGCGCGTCGTAACCTGGACGCTCTCCTACACGGACCTCTCCGGCCCGATCACCGTTGCTGAGTTCCACGGGCCGGCGCAGCCGAGCAAGACTGGTCCTCCTACAATCGCGCTGGTCAAACAAGGAGGCTCTGTTGGAAGCCCGAACACCGGGCAGGCTACGCTCACCCCGGATCAAGCCCGGCAGTTTGCGGATGGTGAATGGTACATCAATATCGACACTCAGAATCACCCTGAAGGGGAGGTTCGCGGTCAGGTCATAACGCCGCTCGCGTCGCATGCCGAAGCCGCTCATCCATCACATCATGTGCGAAGGGGCAGGCGCTGAACCGTTGATGTTCTTTTCACAGAGTAGCCCCGCTTTGCACGCATGGAAACGAAACGCACTCTGTTCCGCCACCCTACGGGGAAATGATTTCTAGAGAGGAAGGGCAGTTCGGGACTTCCATTCGCGCCCTGAGCGACGTTCATCATGACGTGAACGGGCTTCAGCTTAGTCTACTCATTTAGAGGATTATACTGGGTTTGAGCGTCGGCCATGCGCCGATCAGATTGATTTGGAGGTCATCATGAATGTTCACACCGACCCACGCGTGCTGGGCGCTGTCGAAGCGGAGTTGAATTATTTGTTGCCAACGGCTGAACGACCGCGGTCCTACACATTCGAGCCGCCACCGGGCGAACCATGGAGCACCGCTCTGCCGGAACCGCACACCGTCAGCATCCGCAACGCGCGTCCCATTTTGGATTCCGTCTATTTGGACAGCGAAGGATTCGAGCTGCTGGAGCAGCAGAGTGCGGTGAAGAATTTCTATGACGACGATGAGGTGCGTGCAGTTTATTATCCGGAAGCCGAGCAGGCGCTCAAGCAAGCGACTGGCGCTGATCGGGTCTTCATTTTCGACCATACGGTCCGTCGCCGTGTCCCCGGCGCTGAGGACCGGCGCACGGGTCCGCGTCAACCCGCAACCCGCGTCCACGTCGATCACACCGCCAAGTCGGGGCCGCAACGCGTGCGCGATTGGTTGCCTGACGAGGCCGAACAGTTGCTGCGGGGGCGGGTGCAGATCATCAACTTGTGGCGTCCGATTCGCGGGCCGCTACGCGACGCGCCACTCGCGGTGTGCGATGCGCAGACGGTCAGTCCTGACGATCTGGTCCCTTCCGATCTGATCTATCCGCATCGGGTCGGCGAAACCTATGGAGTGAAGTACAACCCGGCGCACCGGTGGTTCTACATTCCGGAGATGCGCACCGACGAGGTGCTGCTGCTGAAGTGCTACGACTCGGAGCTCGATGGCCGGGCACGGTTTCTGCCGCACACTGCATTCGTCGATCCGACCACCCCGCCCGATGCGCCGCCGCGCGAGAGCATCGAGCTGCGCACCCTCGTATTTCACACGAAATAGATCGGGATAGCGGTAATGGACCAGCGGTTTATCAGCAACGCCCTGGCGGGAATATTGCGTGCGCGCGGGTTGCGCGCACGTCGAGAGCGTGCTCATGCGACGCCAGAGCCGGTTTGGCCACCCCCGGACTTGCCAGTGTCTTTTGCCGAGCTGGTTGCCGCCTCGGCGCTGCTCGACTTCGGCACGATCGCCAACGAACGCTGGCCGGGGCTGGCGCGAGCCGGGCGATGCCATGGAGCAGAAAATAGCGGGCAGTGACGCTCAGACCGCCATCTTAAGGCACGGCTCTTTGCCGGTGAGCTGATCGGAGCCGATGATTGCCGCGGCCAGGTTGGCGCATTGGATCCGGATGTCGGGCACGGCCATGATTTCCCAGAAGCGGCCGCGCGTGATGGGTCCGACAGCAAATAGCCGCTGCGACGCGTGGCCGGTTTGATTGATCAAAGCACAGCTCTCGGTCACATCGAGCCCGAGATCGAGCGGGTCGGGACGGGTGATGCCGCGGCTCAGCAAGTCACGAACGAGCGGGTTGGGGCTGTGCCGTGGGCTGCTGCTGATGCCCGTGCAATCGACAATGGCTGCGACCGGCATCGTTTCAATTTGCTTGCCGCCACGGCGCCGGTAGTGAACCGTGGCATCTTGGTTTTCAGCAACAACGGACATGACCTTGCCGGCGATGATATTCAGCTGGCCTTCCGCGAGCGTGTTCGCAATCCGCATTGCGACCTGTGGCGCCATTCGGTGGCGGTGGACGTCCCACCAGGGCCGGGCATGGCGCATGAACCGCCGCCGTTCAGGCGCGGGCAAGGTTCGCCAGATTTCGGCAATGAATGGGCGCAGGCCATCGACCACACTGCGCCAGTCGCCGCCACGTGTTTGTGTTTGTTCGGCGCGCATGCGTAGCCAGTGGAGCAGGTGTGCGACATTGACCCCGAACGGGACCTCGTCCGCGGTGATGGGCCTTGCGACGACCTCTCGGTGCACGTGCGGGAGCAGTCCACGGCGCGAGAGCGCGACGATGGATCCAGTATGCCCGCTCTGCAACAACGACAGGACCGTGTCGACCATGGTCAAACCAGTGCCGAGGATAAGCACCCGTCCGTCTTTGGGAATTTGCTCGCGTGCCGACGCATCCCATGGATCCTGGATAGCGCCAGCCTGCCCGGCCGCACGAGTTGCTTCGTTGCCGGTCGCCAGCACCGCGATCTCGCCCGCAAGGCGCGTACCGTCATCAAACAGCGCTTCGACCCCAGCGGCGGTTTCAGTGATGGCAGTGCACTCACGCCGCACGATACGCAGCCGGCTCGGACGCCCCTCGCACGGCAAGAACGGCTCGAGCAGCGAAGCGATGTAACGGCCGTAGATCTTGCGCGGGGCGAAGCAGAAACGGTCAGCACAGCCCAGGTCGTCCGCGGCGCGATCCGTTGCGAGCCAGCGAACGAAATGATCCGGATCGTCCGGAAAGGCGCTCATGTTGACGGCGCGCACATTGAGCAGGTGTGACGGATTGGACGTGCTGTAGGCCAGGCCCAATCCGGGTTGCTGCCCCTTTTCGACGAGCGTCACGCGAACATGCGCTGACGGATCGCGAAGTAATTGCACCGCCAGCAACGTCCCGCTGGCGCCGCCTCCGACGATGATGATCTCTTTGCCATAAGGCAGCGGCATGGGAGCACGTTCTACTAAATTCTATAGAGTATGTAGATAATATCAACTCACCCCTCACGTCAATCCGTTCCGGCGATAATGAACGCGCGTACCTCAGTGTGGGGAGGCGATGAGCTTGAATGTCTGGTCGCTGCCGCGCCGGTTGCGCTTGCCACGGCTCCAGCCGATCGAGGCCCGGTAGCTGCCGAGCAGCCCCTGCTCGGCGACAACCTCTTCACTCACGCTCAACGTTTGCTGCACATCCGGCGCCACGTAGAGCGCATCGACCGGACAATAGAGCTCGCACATGAAGCAGGTTTGGCAATCGGCCTGGCGCGCGATTTTCGGCGCGGCATCAGGGACTGCATCGAACACATTGGTCGGGCACACCTGAACGCACAGATCGCAGGCGACGCACCGCTCCAGGCTGACGATCTCGATCATGCGGCCAATGCCTCCGGTGGCAATGCTGGTGCGGGCCGTGCCTCGACGTGGATGTCGTCGAGACCGGCGACGGTAAGATAGGCGCGCTGCGCCGGATCCTGCTGCAGATGGTCGTAGCGCTTATGCATGCCGCGGGATTCAGTGCGCGCGAGCGCGCTGCGATACATCCAACGCGCCGTCGCGAGCATTGCGGCGGCTTCGCGCGCCTTGACGATATGCTCGCGCGAGGATGCGCGCTTCTGACGGGCGCTTTCCCAGAGGGCGTCGAGGCGGCCAACCGCATCGCTCAGCACCGCTCCGGTTCGGAAATAGTTGCGCTCGAACGGGAACACCTCAGCTTGTACGTGACGCACCAAGCTGGCGGGATCGAACTCGCCATGACCTTCCGAGTTGAAGGCGATCCCGCCAGCCGGCCGCGCCCGTGCCCCAACCTTGGCTTGGCCCGCGTAGTCCGCCGCGCCCGCACCGGCCCAGAACCCTGACGACATGGCCCAGGCGGCGTTGTGGCTGCCGCCACCGGTGAAGCCGCCGCAGACCAGCTCGCGTGAAGCCGCATCGCCGGCCGCATAGAGCCCGGCCACGCCAGTTGCGCATGTGTCGTCGACAAGGCGAAGCCCGCCCGTGCCGCGCACCGTGCCCTCAAGACGCAGGGTCACTGGAAATCGCTGTTTGAACGGATCGATACCCCGCCGATCGAACGGCACGAAGAAGTTCGGTTGTGCCAAACGCATCACCGCCTGTTGTTCGGGATCGGCTTTGTCGATTTGTGCATAGACCTGCTGTGTGAGCAAAGCCCGCGCGATGGCCGAGCGTCCGCCTTGTGATCTCGCGCCGGGGACTTCGGTGCCGTCCGGATAGGTGAACGTCGCCCAGTTGTAGAACAGCGTTTTTGTCACCGACGCGAAGGCGGGCGCGATCGCGTAGGCGTTGGAGAATTCCATGCCCGAGAGATCCGCGCCGGCCTCGGCCGCCATCAAGTAACCGTCGCCGGTCAACACGTCGCAGCCCAGGGCTTTGCTCTGAAACGCGCAGCCGCCGCTTGCCAGAACAACCGCCTTGGCGCGCACGACCCAGGTGTCATTCTGCTGGCGACGCACGCCCGTGGCTCCGACGACGGCTCCGCTCTCGTCGATCAGCAATTCGAGCGCCGGGCAATGGTCGAGGATGGTCACACCGGCGCGACCAACGCGGCGCCGCATCAACCGCATATATTCAGGGCCCTGCAACGACGTGCGGCGCGATTGCCCGTTATCGTCGGTCGGAAACGGATAGCCCCACTCGGCCAGCAGGTTGACGGACTCGTACGTGCGGTCGAGTACGCGCTGCATCCACCGCCGGTCTTGCAGATAGCCGCCCATCTTCTCGCGGCTCGCCATGGCGGCTACACGCTTTGCCGGATCCGGCGGGACGTACCACACACCGGTCCCTGATGGAGCGGTAGCGCCCGAGGTTCCGCAGTAACCCTTGTCGACAAGAACGACTGTGGCGCCACGCCAGGCCGCGCTGCAGGCCGCCCAGGTGCCGGCCGGGCCGCCGCCGATCACCAGCACGTCGGCCGTGAGATCAACCGATCCCGGAGCGACATTGGTGCGATCCGATTGTCGTTGTGTCATGAGGCTCTTCCTTGCGGATTTGATACAATTGTCAGTTGATGGCTGCGCCATCGGCCGTGCGGTGCGGCCAGTAGTGCTCGAGTCCCAGGCTTTTGAGCGCCGCGTTCAGGTATTTCGGCTCGAACCACTGCTGCAGGTCGATATCACGACGAATGAGCTTCTCGTCCTTCGAGAATTGAGTGGCATCGCGGTACTGCTCGATCAGGAAATCATCGATCAGCGGATTGAATGACTCCTTGAGCGACAGGCCCGCGAACTCTTCCTTCAGCGCGGCGTAGGGCGTGCCGGACTTGGTCCAGATCTGCAGCGCTTCTTCGCGGTTCTCCTCGTGGCTGAGCCATTCGTCGGCCCGTACCAGCCCGCGGACGACACGCTGGGTCGTTTCCGGATATTTGCTCTGAAACTGGTCGCTGACGAGAATCCCGCCAAAGCCGACGGCCTTGGGTCCGGCATCGCGCGACGTGTAGAAGATCTTGACGACGCCTTGGTCGCGCAGCGGAAACAGTGAACTTGTTCCGATGCTCGCATCGATGCTGCCCGCCGCCAGCGCCGCAAGCTGATCGGCGGTTTTGAGATCCACAATGGTGACGTCCTTGGCGGAGAGCCCATTCGCCTCCAGCGCTTTCAGGAACGCCCAATGCAGGATCGTGCCCTTCTGAAAGGCGACCTTGTGGCCTTTCAGGTCCTTGATCGAATCGATCGGCAGGCCGGTCCGCGCCGCTCCGACGATTGTGGTTTGCCCATACGACATTAGGATGCGCGTCGGCAGACCGTTGGCGCGGCCAATGATGTTGGGCAATCCGCCGTATTGCGCAAAATCGAGCTGCCCGTTGGCGATCGCCTCATTAATGGCTGGTCCTGTTCCGGTCAGGTAGCTCCACTCGAGCTTCACCGGCGTATCCTTGAACTCGTCGGCGATGAAACCTTTGACATGGGCGATGGCGAGCAGCGCAACGCCGAATGGCTGGCCGTATCCTTGTCCGAATGCACCGAAGCGAATCGTGTCCGGCAAAGTTTCGGCACGCACTGGCACTGCGGCCAATGTCGCCATGAGGGTGGCGATGGCGAGCGGCTTTGACCAATTCATGCCCATGGGTGTCCTTTCAGTACAATGTGCTCAGCGCGACAGCGCGCGCAGGATGCGCTCTTTGAGGCGAATGAATTCTGCGGCTGCGCGATCCCGCGGACGCGGAAGATCAACAGGGAGAACGGCGCTGATGCGGCCCGGGCGGGGTTCCATGACGACGACCCGGTCGCTCAGATAGACAGCTTCCTCGACATCATGGGTGACCATGATCATCGTCACGCCACCCTGGCGCCAAATCCGCAACAGTTCTTCCTGCAGGTAGGCGCGGGTGAGCGAATCGAGCGCGCCGAGCGGCTCATCCAGCAACAGGATCTCCGGCTCGCCGACCAACGCGCGCGCGATCGCGGCGCGCTGCGCCATTCCGCCCGAAAGCTGATGCGGGTAGGCGTTTTCGAAACCATCGAGTCCGACGAGCGCGATATTCTCGGCCACGCGTCGTTGTTGCTCGGGGATTGGCACATTCGCGGCTTCGAGCCCAAGACTGATATTGTCCGCCACCGTCAGCCACGGAAACAGCCGGTGATCCTGAAATACGATTCCGCGGTCAGGTCCCGGCCCCTCGATACGACGACCGTCCAGCAGAATGGCGCCGTCGTATGCGGTATCGAGACCAACAATCAGACGCAGCAGCGTGGACTTGCCGCAGCCGGAGGCGCCGACGACGCTCACGAATTCTCCCGGCGCTATGTCGAGGGCGATGCCCTTCAGGACCTGCAAGGCGCGCCCGTCGACCTGATAGGACTTGCTGACGGCGCGGATCGCGAGCGCCCCCTGATCGTCGATGACGCCGTGGCTCAGGCTCATTTTGCTTCGCCTTGCCACAACAGGAAAGGTTTGAGAATCCGGCGGAAGCCGACGTTTATCACGTAACCGACAAGGGCCAGGATGAAGACACCGAGCAGCACGACGTCCATGCGGAACTGTTCGCGCCCGGCCAGCAAGAAGGCGCCGAGGCCGCGGCCGGCCCCCATCGCGTACTCAGCTCCGACCGTGCCGATCCAGGCGGTGATCAACGCGACCTGCACGCCGATGCAGATCGACGGGAGAGCGCCTGGCAGCAATAGCCGGGTAACGCGCTGGCGCGGCACGAATCGCAGCACGCGCGCGACCTCCACGTAGGCGAGCGGAATGTTCCTGATGCCTTCGTAGGTGTTGAACGCCAGTGGAAAGAACGCCGAGAGTGCGATGTAGACGATCTTGGCGCTGTCGCCGTTGCCGAACCATGCGGTCAGCAACGGGATCCAGGCAAACAATGTAATTTGGCGCAGCGCGTTGAATGACGGTGCAAAGGCGCGTTGCGCCGTGAGCGACATTCCGAGTGCGAGGCCGAACCCGATCCCCGCGATCGCGCCAATCGCGAACCCCACCAGCATGCGGGCAACGCTCGCTGCGAGCGCGGCCCAGATTTGCTGGCCGGCCTCATCGCCAAACGGCAGTATCAATACGCGTTCGGGCGGGACAAGAAGACTGCTGTGGAGCAGTCCGTTATGGCTGGCGGCCATCCAGGCGAGGAGGAGCAGGGCAGGAACAAGTAACCCGCGGCGCAGCGCCGGCCCGCCCGGTCTAATGTGTGAGTCCTGTGAACCCGTAGCGGCGACGGAGCTAGGCACGGGCCGGCTCCCAGCGTCGCATACCGCGTTCGATGCGGGCCAGTCCGGCGTCCATCAGCAGGCCGATCCCGCCGATGATCAGCATTCCGACGATGACGATGTCAATTTGAAACAGGGTGCGGCCCCACACCATCATGTATCCAACGCCTTCGGCGGCGGCGAGCATTTCGACCACGATCAGCGCAATCCACGCATGGCTGAGCGCCAGGCGAATGCCGCCGAACACGGTGGGCAAAGCCGCGGGGATCAGCAGCTTGGTGAGCACGGAACGGCGCCGCAGCCGCAGCACCTGGGCGACTTCGCGGTAGGGGCGGGGGACATTGCGAATGCCTTCGGAGGTGGCCAGCACGATCGGAACGAAGCAGGCTTTGGCGATGATGATGATTTTCAGCATCTCATCGAGTCCGAAGATCAGGATCAGGATCGGCACCCAGCCGAGTGAAGGAACCTGCGCCAACGCCTTGAACAGCGGTCCGAGCATCTCGTCGGCGGCGCGCGATACGCCTAACACGGTGCCGAACGCGAGCCCGGCGAGCCCACCCACCGCGAGCCCGAGCGAAATTCGCCAGAAGCTGATCTGAAGATTGACAACGATGTCGCCGCCGGTGACGAGATCCCAGAATGTCGAGAGCACGGTCGCCGGGGTAGGCAGAATCTGCACCGGCAGCCAGTTATTCGCTGTGGTCACTTGCCAGGCGATCAGGATTGCGAGCGGGAAGGCCGCCGGCAGCAGAAACTGCGCGACTGGCCAAAACCGCGGGCGTACGCGCTTCCAGGTGAGCGCGGCCAGGACACCAGGCCGCGAGCGCGTCGCCACGTGCCGGAGATCCGGCGAGGCAAACGATCCAGGCGGCGAACTCACAGTCATCAAGCACTCCCTATAGTCGATAATGTTAATAGAGTAAATTTATGTCAAGTCGAGCTATCCGCGGGTCGAGGCAGCGCGCGCTGGCTGCGCCCGCCGGTGCGGCGGGCATGAGGCAACAAAGTCTAACCTGCGGTCCGGTCACGAAACGAAAGTTGCGAGGAGCAGGCGTTCCGGCAGAAAACTATTTTTTGTTCGCCGTGAGCGTCAGTTCACAGCACGTGATGGCTGCGAGCACGGCGGTGAAGGGAATCCACTGAATCACCGGAATCTGACGCCAAGCCACAAACGCCGCGGCGAGACCGCCCAACCCGTAGGCCAGAAATATCTCGATCTGACGTAAGGTGTTGCGGCCGACCGGCGAATGCAGCGAAGGTCGTGCCAGCGCGCCCGCCACAGCCATGACGATCGATACCAGTGTACTCGTGAACACGATCGTGTTGATACCGGGCGCGTTGATGTGGCGCGCGACGACGGCCTGGACCCCCATGGCGGTCGCCGACAACAGGATCAGCGCATCGAGCCCGACACTTTGGGCCTGGCGGTCGACAAAATACCAAGCCGCGACGAAGCAGGCGAGGCAGGCAATCTCCAGCAAAAACAGCGGACGCAGCACCGCGCGCGTCGCGCCTTTGCTCGGATTGTAGATCGCCGTTGCGGCGGCGACGCCGAATACGAAGCCGACCAGGGCCAGGAAGGAGAGCAGGGCGGAGGCCAGCTGGCCTTGGCCGATCGCGATTGCCAGCAGCGCCGTGTTGCCGGTCATGGCTGACGTAAATGTATTTCCCAACATCAGGAACGACATGACGTCGGTGCTGCCGGAGGCAAGTGCGAGCAATCCGAGGCCGAAGTCGGTGGGCGCGAAGTATGGGACCGGCGGGTCAGACCTCGATGACTTTGCCATCGTCGGCCATTTCGTATTCGACCTCGGGGCGGTGGTTGAGCATGCTGTCGCTCATGTGCGTGAGGATGACACGCTTAGCGCCGATCGCGGGCAGATACTGGCGCAACGTCGTGAGCGCGAGGTGTGCGCGGACCGGCTGGTCGTAGACATAGCACTCACACACAAACAGGTCTGTGCCTCGGGCGGCCTCGATCAAGGTGTCGGTCCACTCGGTGTCGCCGGAGTAGCAGATGGTGCGTCCGCCGGCGCGCACGCGCAGGGCAAGGCAAGGCCCGGCGCGATCGTCGTGGCGCACATGAAATGGCGTGACCTCGAGCTCGCCGATCTGGTTGAGCTGACCGATCTCGAATTCACGAAACTCGAGCGGGAACGGGAGGGTTCGTTCGCCGGGAAAGGTTGCGGCAAAGATGCGCTCGTACCAGGCGTCGACGCCGGGCGGGCCGGCAATCGTCAGCGGTCGCGTACGTTTGGCAACAAATTGAGCGTCGAGCACGAAGAATGGAACGCCGCCGAAATGATCGGCATGGAAGTGTGTGAGCAGGATGAGATCGATCGCGGCGCGGTCGATGCCAAGCCGCTTCATTCCGATCAGCGAGGACGCGCCGCAATCGATCAGGAACCGGGTCGATTCAGTTGCCACATGGAAGCACGTGTTGAACCGGCCGCCCGAGCCGAAAGCATCGCCGGAGCCCACGAAGGTGATTTGCATGCCGCCCCTCCAGTCACCTTGGGAGGGCGCTATATTGAGGCGTGGGCCGGCGGCCGCAATACCAGCCTCTCATTACGGTGAGGGCGAGCCCACTGGTGACACGGGCTTTTGTGGCCGCCCGCGCCGCGGCCGTCGGGCTAGTGCGCGTGATCCGCCGACCAGCCGTTGCAGTGTGCCATCTCGTGCGCGCGGATTTGCGCCTGGATCCTGGCGGTGATCGGCCCGCCGATCTTGGGGATCATGACGAAGCACCGTTGGGTATCGACTTTGGAACAGCCGAGCGCCCGATACTGCGACACAATCCCGTGCATGGTGTGACAGAAGTGCTCGACTTCCGCGAGCGAGCCCTGTCGGACCGTCAGCCCACCGCGGTAGCCATGCTGGTAAATGGCTGGTGGGGCATCGATGGGATGGATGGGTCCCTGCGCCATGGCCATCATCGTTGCGGCCCTCCGGTCGGGAGCACGCGTGGCATCGGGGCAGGTCGAACAGCTTGCATGAACTTCTCCTCCGGGCGGTGGCGCCGCGATCTAGGCCGCTTGCGCCATTCGGATTGACTCCGCTTGGCCGCCAGTTTGATCACTGCCCCGCCGTTTGTCACCGAATTTTTACGAGCAAGGCACGTGCCACTTCGCGCTGGCGTGCCATACATGATCTCCGCAACGGACGGACGCAAAAACCTCAGGCTGCAGGGAATTCAAAATGAACGACAATGACTTCAGTCATTTCAAACGAGCTTTGATCGTCGGCGCCGGGGCTGGATTGAGTGCCTCGCTCGCCCGCACCCTGGCTGGCGCGGGACTAAAGGTCGCTCTCGCCGCGCGCACGACCACTGATCTTGGTGCGCTTGCCCAGGACACGGGCGCCAAGCTCTTCCCGTGCGACGCGGCTAGGCCAGCCGAGGTCGAGAAGCTGTTTGCCACCCTCGACGGCGATTTCGGTGCGCCCGATGTGGTCGTCTACAATGCCAGCGCACGGGCGCGCGGCCCGCTGGTCGATCTTGTGCCGGCGGAAGTCGAGCACGCGATTGCCGTCAGCGCGTTCGGGGGCTTTCTGGTGGCACAGCAGGCGGTGCGCCGCATGCTGCGCGAGAAACGCGGCGCCATCATCTTCACGGGTGCCTCGGCGAGTGTGAAGGGCTACGCGCAGTCGGCGCCTTTTGCGATGGGCAAGTTTGCCTTGCGCGGGCTCGCGCAGAGCATGGCGCGTGAATTGGCGCCGCAGGGCATCCATGTGGCCCATGTCGTGATCGATGGCGGCATCAGGAGCGCGGCGCGACAGGACCCGCCCGACAAGCCTGCGAGCTTCCTCGATCCCGATGCGATCGCCGCGAGCTACCTGCACCTCATTCAGCAGCCGCGTAGTGCCTGGGCTTGGGAGATCGAGCTGCGCCCCTGGGTTGAGAAGTTTTAGTCCGGCACCTTGTACAGCCGCTGATCGTAAAGTGCGCCGGCCATCGGCTGCAGTTCGTTGCGAAATGCAATGATGGCCGGGCTCGCAGCGTGGTTTTCGAAAATTTTACGGTTCGGCCAGATTTCCACGACCGAGAAGTGATTGGGCCGGTTGAGTTGTTGTAGCACTTCGAGTCGCCCATTGCCGGCCTCGTTGCGGCTGGCCTCCGCCATCTTGGTCAACAGGCTTACGGCGTCGGCGGCGCGAGGCGGGATCACGTCCACGTGCGTCACCACGTAGGTGATACGCCCGCTGGGCGGCGACTGTGGTGGCGCGACGGAGAGCCCGCGATGGATTCGCACATCATATGGGCTCTCCAGCATCGGCTTGATCTTGTCGTGCGCGGCGGTCGCCGCCGCATTCGTGCCGTGCGCATCAAGCGCTTTCTGATCCTTCCAGATCTCAAGAACGACGAATTGGTTCTGCTGTTCGAGCCGCTCGGCGATCTCGCAGCGCACGTTGCCGGGATCCGTGCGGCAGGCCTCGCGTACTTGTTTGAGCGCCGCGCTGGCGGCCTTCTTCATCGACGGAACCACATCGATATAGCGCACCACATAGATGGGCGCGTCCGGGTCGGCTGTTTCGGCCGCCGGTGCTTGTGCTCCGGCTTGCGGCAAGCTTGCCATCATCGCCCCGCCTATCGCTAACAGAAGAAGTTTCATGGACTCCCCCGCCTTCAGACAACTTGCAGCACGACCTTGCCGCCGGCGCCGTGCTCCACTGCCTCGTGCGCCTTCACGATCTGCTCCAGCGGCAAGGTCAAGGCGATGTTGTGCACAAGGCGACCTTCGGTCAGCATTTTGGTGATCGCCGCAACCGCATTCTCGATTTCCGCCGCGCTCATCTCATACACGAGGATGAATCTGATCCTGATGTTGTTGGTCAGGCAGAACGCTGCCGGAATGACATGCTCCGGCGCGCTGGTGCCGTAGACGACCACCGTGCCGTGCGGCTGCAGTATCTTTGGCCAGTATTTGGCTCCGGCGCCGAGGTCGACCTCGAGAATGGCATCGACGCCGCGCCCGTCGGTGAGCTCGGCAATGCGCTGAGCCAGATCTTCGCTCTTATAGTTGATGATGTGATCGGCGCCGGCCTGGCGGGCGAGCGCGGCCTTGGCTTCGGAACTGACACTGGTGATCACAAGCGCCTGCCGCGCCTTGGCGAACTGAATCGCGTAGTTGCCGACCGCACCGGCGCCCGCCGGAACGAAGATGGTAGCGCCTTCCCGGGGCAGTGCGAGGCTCGCGGCATACCACGCGGTCATCGCCGGAATGCCGATGCCGGCGCCGACTTCGAAACTTACACTGCGCGGCAGCGCCACAGCCTGCGCGGCCGGAAGAACCACATACTCCGCCGCGGTGCCAAACGGACGCCGCCATTGCGCGTTGAAGGTCCACACGCGCTCGCCGAGCCGCGACTGGGCGACGCCGTCGCCGATCTTGTCGATCTCTCCCGCGCCGTCGCTGTGCGGAATGACGCGGGGAAACGCGATCTTGCGGGTCAGTCCGGCGCGGCCTTTGACGTCGGATGGATTGATGCCGGAGGTGTGCAGCTTGACGCGGACCTCGCCCGGGCCAGGCAAGGGCGCCTCGACGTCACCAACGCGCAACACGTCGCTCGCGGGGCCGTTCTGCTCATAGTACGCGGCACGCATGCTCGTTTCCTCGGCCTCGCATTTTCATTGGGGACCAGGATAGCACGGTGTCGCGAAACGATGGATGTGGATTTGTCAGTTGCGGCGTGCGGGGTGCGTGGTTAGTTCCGCTAATTGGCGGTCAGACGATTCCATTCCTCTTTGGCGCGCGTCGCTGCCGTCCGCGTCACTTCGCCAGCAACTTCCCAGTTCACCAGCTTCTTGGAGGGGTCGTCGATACCGCGATCATGCCAGTAGGCGTAGCCCACGGTTGCCACAATACCGAGGAGAAATGCGGTCAGGCCACGCATCGCCAGCTCCTTGCACGGCTTCCCCTTAAGCGTGCAGTGCTTAAGAAGCGGTTATCGCGCCGGCCGGTAAGGCCGGCGCCGCTGGTGCAAGTATCCTCAACTCCGGTCAGGCGCGACGCCCGTGCCAATGATGATACCAGCCGTAGTGCCGATGCCAGGCATAGTGCCGGTGCCAGCCATAGTGCCAAGAATAGTGCGAGTGATGCCAACCGCGAGACCAGGCCGAAGCTTGCGTTGCCGGTAAGCTGACGACGCCGATTGTCGCTGCCGCAGTGAGTGCGAGGATGGTCTTGTGCAACATGGTCGATCTCCCTTGCCGGGCCGATGCGCCCGGCGCTGTTTGTGTGCTGCCAATGCAGTTGGGGGATCTTCGTGTAGACGGCCTGAATGAATACTGAGCCGCTGGTTTGCAAGCGTTTATCAAGCTGAACCGGGTCATGCCGGTTTGTTCATATACCGTTCACGGCCTTGCCCCGATTTGGACCCGCCGATATAAGCCCGCGCAGTTCTTTGCACTTGCAACCTCAACCAAGGACGCCTTCCCAATGCCGATGGAGCGCACGTTTTCGATCATCAAGCCCGATGCCACGGCGCGCAATCTCACGGGCGCCATCAATGCGATGATCGAACAGGCGGGCCTGCGGATCGTTGCGCAGAAGCGCGTGCGCATTACCAAGGATCAGGCGGAAGCGTTCTACGCGGTCCACAAGGAGCGCCCATTCTTCCGTGAGCTCGTCGATTTCATGGTCTCGGGCCCGGTGGTTGTTCAGGTGCTGCAAGGCGACAACGCCATCTTGCGCTACCGCGACATCATGGGCGCCACCGATCCCGCCAAGGCGGCGGCCGGTACGATTCGGAAATCTCACGCGAAGTCCATCGGCGAAAACTCGGTGCACGGGTCGGACGCGCCGGAAACGGCGGTCAAGGAAATTGCCCAATTCTTTTCCGAGAACGAAATCGTCGGTTGAGCATCGGCGGGGCCACATTTTTAGGCTAACCGCGCGCTGGCCATGACCCCCGTCGGGCCTGTAGATTGCTCGCGCTGACAATGACATGCTTACAATGACGAGTACAATGACACGGGCGGTCTGAACGCCCATGCGATCTGAGAGGAAGAGGCTTTGGGATCGATCGGGCACATGACGGATACGAGCACGTGGCTTGCCATGGTCACGAGCGGCTGGAGCGATATCGGCCAACCGACGTTCTGGGTCGCGCTCCTGAAGATCATGTGGATCAACGTCCTGCTGTCCGGCGACAACGCGGTCGTCATTGCGATGGCGTGCCTTGGCCTACCCCCGCGGCAGCGCCTGTGGGGCATGGTGCTCGGCGCGGGTGTCGCCGTCGTACTGCGCATCATCTTCACCGTCGTCATCGCCCAGCTGATGCTGCTGCCCTACCTCAAGATCGTCGGCGGGCTGGCGCTGTTCTATATCGCGGCGAAGCTGCTGGTGCCGGAAGACCCGGACGAGGACGAGGTCCAGGCGGTCCAGCATCTCTGGCGCGCCGTTCGCATCGTCGCCGTGGCCGACATCATCATGAGTCTCGACAACGTGATCGCGATCGCGGCGGCGGCGGAGGGTAATTTCGCCCTGATCCTGATCGGGCTTGCCATCAGCGTTCCGCTGATCGTGGCCGGCGCAGCGTTGATCATGTCCTTGCTGGAGCGCTTCCCGATCCTGGTCTGGGCCGGGGCCGCGCTGCTGGGTTGGATCGTTGGCGAGACGATCGCAACCGACCCCGTCATCTCGGGCTATCTGCTGCCGCGGCTGGGGCCGGAAGGTTATCATTACGTCACGCTGTTTGCTGCGCTGGCCGGCGCGATCCTGGTGCTGATCGTCGGCGGGCTGTGGCGGCGTTCCAAGCAGGGCGCGGCAGACGACAACAAGGAGCACGCGGCGCAAGGAAAGGTGTCCGCGGCAGAGTAGAGGCGCGATGAACGAGATCGTTCGCGGTACGCATGCTCCGATCCGCATCGGCGCCTCGGCCTGCCCGCACGACTGTCCATCCACCTGCGCGCTCGATGTCGAGATCCTCGATGAGCGCACGATCGGCCGTATTCATGGAGCTGAGGACAACAGCTACACGGCCGGTGTGATCTGCGCCAAGGTCGCGCGCTATGCCGAGCGCGCGCATCACCCAGAACGGCTGCTGGCGCCTATGCGGCGCAAGGGTGAGAAGAGATCAGGTGAATTCGAACCGATCTCCTGGGACGATGCTCTCGATCTCGTGGCCGAGGCGTTTGTGTGCGCCGAGCAGCGCCACGGTTCGGAAGCTGTGTGGCCTTACTATTACGCCGGCACCATGGGCCTGGTGATGCGCGATGGCATCAATCGGCTGCGTCACGTCAAGAAGTACTCGGGCTTCCATTCGACGATCTGCGTCAACCCGGCCTGGACCGGGTTCGTCGCTGGTACCGGCCGGCTCGCCGGTCCCGATCCGCGCGAGATGGCGAAGTCAGACCTCGTTGTGATCTGGGGAACCAATGCGGTCAACACCCAGGTCAACGTGATGACCCACGCGGTGCGCGCGCGCAAAGAGCGTGGTGCCAAGATCGCGGCGGTCGATGTCTACATGAATGGTACGATGCGCCAGGCAGATCTCCCGGTGCTGATCCGGCCCGGAACCGACGGCGCGCTGGCCTGTGCACTGATGCATTGCCTGTTTCGCGATGGCAAGGCGGACTGGGAGTTTCTGGAACGCTACACCGATGCGCCACATGAGCTGGCGGCGCATTTGCGCACGCGCGATCCGGCCTGGGCGGCACGGATCACGGGCTGTGACGTTGAAACAATCGAGGCGTTCGCGCGCCTGATCGGTGAGCGCAAGCGCGCCTTTTTCCGCCTCGGCTACGGTTTCTCGCGTTCACGCAACGGTGCTGCCAACATGCACGCTGCGAGCTGCATTGCCGCGGTCGTTGGTGCCTGGCGCTACGAGGGCGGTGGCGCGTTTCACAACAATGGCGCGATCTTTCACTGGAAGCGCACCATGATCGAGGGCCTCGATGTGATCGATCCATCGATTCGGGTGTTGGATCAGTCGCGCTTCGGTCCAATTCTTTCCGGCGAGCCTGCCGCGCTCGCAGGTGGGCCGCCTGTTACGGCAATGCTGATCCAGAACACCAATCCGGTTTCCGTCTGTCCTGAGCAGGAATTGGTGAAACGCGGCTTTGCCCGTGAAGATCTGTTCGCCTGCGTACATGAGCAGTTTATGACGGAGACGGCGCGGATGGCAGACGTGGTGCTGCCGGCGACCATGTTCCTCGAGCATGACGACATTTATCAGGGCGGCGGGCATCAACATATTCTGCTCGGGCCGAAGCTGATCGAGCCGCCCGGTGAGTGCCGCTCCAATCATGAGGTGATTTGCGCGCTGGCGAGGCGTCTTGGTGCGCAGCATCCCGGCTTCGACATGTCGGCGCGCGAACTGATTGACTGGACGTTGCAGCAATCGGGCTGGGGTACGCTCGGCGAGCTTGAACAGAATCGTTGGATTGATTGCCAGCCGGATTTTGCCACCGCTCATTATGTCGATGGCTTTGCCTGGCCGGACAAGAAGTTCCGCTTCAAGCCGGAGTGGCCGAAGGTGCCGTTCCGCAGCCCATGGCATGCCGGCCCGGTCGCCGACATGCCGACGTTGCCGGATCATTGGGGTGTGATCGAAGAAGCCGATGCAAACCACCCGTTTCGGCTGGCGACGTCGCCATCGCGCAATTTTCTCAACTCCAGCTTCAACGAGACCCCGACCTCGCGCACCCTGCAGGGACGCCCGGAGGTTCTGATCCATCCGGATGACGCGCGTGCTATCGGCATCGAGGATGGCGACGAGGTCACGCTCGGCAATCGGCGGGGCGAGGTGCGATTGCACGCGCGCGTCTTTCCCGGTGTCCGTCGTGGCGTGCTGATCTCCGAAGGCGTGTGGCCGAACGATGCCTTTGTGGACGGGCGCGGCATCAACACGATAACCGGGGCCGATTCCATTGCGCCATATGGCGGCGCAGCGTTCCACGACAACAGGGTGTGGCTCAGAACGTAAGAATAGAATCTCTTCGGTGCGGTGCGCACCCCACCAGCAAAAAGCCTTGCTTCAGCCGCATTCGAATGGCTTCATCGAGACACAATCGGATTTTGACCGGCTCCGGCCGCTGAGCGTTGTGCACGCAATCGTATCGGATCTTCACAAAACCCGGTTTGTAGCGCGGCTCGCAGCGATGCGTGCCGCCTTTTCGCAGCAACGTCGTAGACTGACTTAGGAGACAGACGATGCAAAAGGGCACCGTCAAATGGTTCAACCCGACCAAGGGCTACGGGTTTATTCAGCCGGCGAACGGCGACAAGGATGTGTTCGTCCACATCTCGGCGGTTCAGCGGGCGGGGCTCAGCGCCCTGAACGAGGGACAAGTGGTCGAGTACGAACTCGTCAGCAATCGCGGCAAGACGTCCGCGGAGAACCTCAGGGTCGCGTAAGCGGTCCGCAACGGGTGTTTCCCGTAGCCCCCGGTTCCTGCCGGGGGTTTTTTGTTGGATCAATCCGGCTCTTCCTCAACTCGGTTTCGTCCTTCTGCGACTGCCCGTAGCGCCGCGGCATAGATCTTGTGTTCGACGACGATGACGCGCGCGGCCAGCCTCTCAGGCGTGTCATCGGCGAGAACCGGCACGGCCGCTTGGGCGATGATCGGGCCGGAATCCATTTCTGGCACCACGAAATGAACCGTTGCACCGTGGGTCTTCGCACCGGCCGCAATGGCGCGGGCGTGAGTGTCGAGGCCCTTGAAGGCTGGCAGCAGCGCCGGGTGAATGTTGATCATGCGGCCTTGCCACTTTGCGACAAATTCAGCCGTGAGCAGGCGCATGAATCCCGCCAGGCAGACGAGCTCGATGCCGTGCGCATCGAGGATGCTCTGCAGCGCGGTTTCAAACCCTGCACGGTCCTTTCCGAATGGCCGGTGATCGATTGCCGCAGTGGTAATCCCGGCTTCGCGTGCCCGCGCCAAGCCGGGCGCGTCGGGATTGTTGGAAACGACAAGGGCGATCTCCGCCGGATAGTCCGGAGCTTTGGCTGCATCGATCAGCGCGGACATGTTGGATCCGCGCCCGGAGATCAGGATGGCGGTGCGCTTGCGCATCAACTCAGATCAAGTTGGCCGTCGAAGGCAACTTCCCGCTCGCCGGCTTGGAGATCGCCCAGGGTGACGACGTGTTCCCCGGCGTTCTGCAGGATCGTCGCGACGGCACGGGCCTGGTCGGCGGCGACAACGACGATCATGCCGATCCCGCAGTTGAAGGTGCGCAGCATCTCGGCTTGGGCGATGTGCCCGGCCTGCGCCAGCCAGCGGAAAATGGGCAACACCGGCACGGCCGCGAGATCGATGCGCGCACAAATGCCTTCCGGCAGCACGCGTGGAATGTTGTCCGGGAAGCCGCCGCCGGTGATGTGGGCGAGGGCCTTTACGCCTGTCGAGCCACGCAAAGCCGCGAGACATGCCGCGACATAGATGCGGGTCGGGGTCAGCAAAGCCTCGTCCAGGCTGCGCCCGCTGTCGAACGGGGCCGGCGCGTCGAGCTTCGCCCCGGAGAGCCCGACCACTTTGCGTACCAGCGAGTAGCCGTTGGAGTGAACCCCCGAGGAGGCAAGCCCCAGAACGACGTCACCCGGTGCGATATCCTTCCGTGGCAGAAGGCGATCGCGTTCCGCCGCTCCGACGGCAAATCCCGCGAGGTCATAGTCGCCATCCTGGTAGATCCCCGGCATCTCCGCGGTCTCTCCGCCGATCAAGGCGCATCCGGCTTGCCGGCAACCCTCCGCGATGCCGGCGACGACGGCGGCCCCCACGTCGGGATCGAGCTTGCTACAGGCAAAATAGTCGAGAAAGAACAGCGGTTCGGCACCCTGTACCACGAGGTCGTTCACCGACATGGCCACGAGATCGATGCCGATGGTGTCGTGGCGGCCCGCCGCAGTCGCGATCTTGACCTTGGTCCCGACCCCGTCGGTGGACGCCACCAGGACGGGGTCGCGAAAGCCCGCCCGCTTCAGGTCGAACAGGCCACCGAATCCGCCGATGTCCGCGTCAGCGCCGGGCCGCGCGGTTTGCTTTACCAGCGGCTTGATAAGTTGGACCATCCGGTTGCCGGCATCGATATCCACACCAGACTTGGCATAGGTCAGCCGGTCATCCGCCATGATTCATCCGCGTATTGGGGTGCGCACGCATGCGCCAAGACCCGCAACTGATGGCAAAGACACGGCCCATTCGCAATCCGGCTTGGCATTGGCTCCCCGCGCGATAATGTGGCGGCCCGCAGAGGCCGACCCGCCGGGGCTTTCCTTGAGTCTTCCGAACCTTATCACGCTCGCGCGTATCCTGTTGGTTCCCGTCATGGTGTGGGCGATTGCGTCCGACCAGATGACGGCCGCGTTTACGCTGTTCCTCATTGCCGGAATCAGCGACGGCGTCGATGGCTTTCTCGCCAAGCGCTTCGGCATGGCGACCGCCGTGGGTGCCTATCTCGACCCGCTCGCCGACAAGGTGCTGATCGTTTCGATCTACGTCTCGCTCGGCATCATCGAGGCGATTCCCCGCTGGCTGGTCATTCTGGTCGTCTCACGCGACATCCTCATCGTCGGGGGCATTATGCTGTCCTGGGTGCTCGGCGATCCGATCACCATCAAGCCTGCGACGGTGTCGCGGCTCAACACCGTCGCACAAATCCTGCTCGGCGGGGTCGTCATCGCGGCGCGTGCGTTCCAGTGGCAGATCGCCGGGGGGATCAACGCACTGATGGGCTTGGTCGCCGTGTTGACGCTGCTTTCGATTGCGGTCTACCTGCAGGAATGGGTTCGTCACGTCGGCGGTGCAGGCCAAGGCTCCGGATGACTGGCGGCGCGCGCGTCCGTCGCCCGGGACAAGCGCTGCCGTGACTACGCCGGAACAGCTCGTTCTCGCGCTTGGGCATGCGGTGAGTTTTGCCCGCGAGGATTTTCTGGAAGGCCCGTCGAACGCTGCCGCGCTTGCCCTGATCGAGCGTTGGCCGGATTGGCCTGGCCGCAGCGTCGTTCTGGTTGGGCCGGAAGGCAGCGGCAAAAGCCACCTCGCGGAGGTCTGGGTGCGCAAAGCCGGCGGACGGCGGCTTACGGCCGCATCGCTCGAACAGGCTGCAGTGCCCGCACTCATCGCGACTGGCGCTGTCGCGGTCGAAGACATCGCCGAAGGTGTCGATGAAATCGCGCTTTTCCATCTGCTCAATCTGGCCAGAGAGCAAACCGCCTATTTGCTCCTGAGCGCGCGCGACGTTCCGGTGCGCTGGCCGATCCGGTTGCCGGACCTTGCTTCGCGGGTCCGCGCACTGCCGATCATCGAGCTCACTGCGCCAGATGACGCCCTGTTGCGCGCCGTGATGATCAAATTGTTTTCAGATCGACAGCTCGCCGTGGATGAGAGCCTGATCGCGTATCTGATCACCCGGATCGAGCGATCATTCGCCGCGGCGCGAGCGGTCGTTGCGTTGCTTGACCGCGAAGCATTGCGCCAGCAACGTCCGGTGACGCGGGCACTCGCCGCCGAACTTATGCCTGTCATAAATGGCGGCTAACCGAACCGTGACCCCCAACTGGTATTTGGGTTGAAGATTCTGGTATCTGATGGCTGATGCGGAACCATCGCCGCCTGCTATTGTGATTTCGAATCCCGAGCGAGCCCTTAAAACGCCATGGCCGAGCGCGCACAAGCTATTGTCACTCCTGAAGAAACTGCGCGCGAGCAGATTGCCGCGCCAGTCCCGGCGAGCGTTATGGACCTCGCCGACAGTCCGCAGCGGTTTATCAATCGCGAGTTGTCCTGGCTTCAATTCAATCGCCGGGTTCTGGAGGAGGCGCAAAACGCCAATCACCCGCTGCTCGAACGCATACGTTTTCTGTCGATTTCGGCGAACAATCTCGACGAGTTTTTCATGGTTCGCGTCGCTGGACTCAAAGGACAGGTGCGCGAGGGGATCACCACGGCGAGTCCTGATGGGTTGAGCCCGGCTGAACAACTGGCACGGATCACCGACGCGGTCTCGGTGCTCGCGAGCGATCAGCAAAAGCGCTGGCAGGAATTGCGCGGCGAGCTCGCTAGCGTCGGCATCATTCTTGTCGATGGCAACGCCATCAAGAAACAAGAGCGGGCATGGCTTGAAGAATATTTTCTGCAGCACATCTTTCCGGTGCTGACGCCGCTCGCGATCGACCCGGCGCATCCGTTCCCGTTCATTCCCAATCTCGGTTTCTCGATCGCGTTGCAGCTCGTCCGCGCGCGCGACGGTAAGCCGATGAACGCGCTGATCCGCGTTCCGCAGAAGGTCGAGCGTTTCATTCGCCTGCCGGGGACGGCGGAGAGCGGCGGCGCCGTGCGCATGATCATGCTGGAGCAGGTGACCGGGTTGTTCATCCCCAACCTGTTCCCCGGATACAAGGTGAAAGGGCAGGGCGCCTTCCGTGTGATCCGCGACTCCGACATCGAAATTGAAGAAGAGGCCGAGGATCTCGTGCGCTTGTTCGAGACCGTGCTCAAGCAGCGCCGGCGCGGATCCGTGATTCGGCTGGAGCTCGAGGCGTCGATGCCGGCGGAGCTGCGCCGCTTCGTCCAACACGAACTCGCCGTCGCTGATGACGAGATATTTCTGGTCGACGGGATGTTGGCGCTCGCCGAGCTCTCGCAGGTCATGGCGGTGGATCGGCCTGATCTCGAGTTCGTGCCCTACAACCCGCGCTTTCCGGAGCGAATTCGCGACCACGCGGGTGATTGCTTCGCCGCAATTCGCCAGAAAGATCTGATTGTCCATCACCCTTACGAATCATTCGACGTGGTGGTGCAGTTTCTCGCCCAGGCGGCGCGCGATCCCGAGGTCGTTGCGATCAAACAAACACTCTATCGAACCTCGAAGGACAGCCCGATCGTCCACGCACTGGCGGAGGCTGCGGAGGCAGGCAAGTCCGTGACCGCGCTGGTCGAGCTCAAGGCGCGGTTCGATGAGGAAGCGAATATCCGCTGGGCGCGCGACCTCGAGCGCGCCGGCGTGCAAGTCGTCTATGGCTTCATCGAGCTCAAGACTCACGCCAAGCTCTCGATGGTGGTGCGTCGCGAAGGGGGCTCGCTGCGCTCCTATGTTCACGTCGGGACTGGCAACTATCATCCGGTCACCGCGCGCATTTACACGGATCTATCATTCTTTACCGCCGACCCCGTGCTCGCGCGCGACGTTGCCCGGATTTTCAATTTCATCACCGGGTATGCGGAACCTGCCGAACTCGAGCGCATGGCGGTGTCGCCGCTCAGCCTGCGCGACAGTATCCTGCACCACATCGCCGGCGAGATCGAGCACGCGCGCGCGGGGCGGCCGGCGGCGATCTGGATGAAAATGAATGCGCTTGTCGATTCGGACATCATCGACGCGCTCTATGAGGCGTCGCGGGCGGGCGTCATGATCGATCTTGTCGTCCGCGGCATCTGCTGTTTGCGGCCCGGCGTCCCAGGTCTGTCGGATAACATCCGCGCCAAATCGATCGTCGGGCGTTTTCTCGAACACGGGCGCATCTATTGCTTTGGCAACGGACATGGGCTGCCGCATCCGCAGGCTGCAGTCTACATCTCCTCGGCCGACATGATGCCGCGCAACCTTGATCGCCGGGTCGAGGCGCTATGTCCGATTCTCAATCCGACGGTGCACGAGCAGGTCCTGGATCAGATCATGCTCGCAAACCTCAAGGATAACGAGCAGAGCTGGTCCTATCTTCCGGATGGAACCACGCTCCGCATCAAGCCGGCTGAAGGCGAGGAGCCGTTCAACGCCCACAAATATTTCATGACAAATCCGAGCTTGTCAGGGCGCGGTAAATCGCTCAAGGAGTCCTCGCCCCGAAGCCTCACCCGACGTATCGAACGTGCTAAATCGCCTACCCAAGCCCAGTAGCCCGGCACAAGGCCGGCTCGACCGCGGCCCGCCCGTCGCGGTGATCGATATCGGCTCGAACTCGGTCCGGCTTGTCGCTTACGAGGGCCTCTCGCGCAGCCTCACGCCGATTTTCAACGAAAAAGTTCTCGCCGGTCTCGGGCGCGAGGTGCAATCGACCGGGTTGCTGGCGCCGGACGCGGTGGACAAGGCGCTGGTCGCACTGCGCCGCTTCCGCCAGCTATGTGAGACCATCCGGGTCAAGAAAATCTGGGCGATCGCCACCGCCGCATGTCGCGATGCTGAGAATGGGCCCGAGTTTATCGCGGCCGCCGAGCAGATCTGTGGGGCGACCATCGACGTTCTCTCCGGCAAGCGCGAGGCGATGCTCTCGGCGCTCGGCGTGGTGTCGGGTTTTCATCACGCGGACGGGATCGTCGGAGATCTTGGCGGCGGTTCGCTGGAATTGATCGATGTGCGCGGGCGCCGGATCAGAGCCGGCGCCACGCTGCCGCTCGGCGGTCTCGCCCTGCAGGACATCTCGAAGAAATCATTGAAATATGCCGAGAAGGTCGTCACCCGGGAACTCGCGCGCATCCCTTCCCTGAAGATCGGTGCGCAGCGCAATTTCTATGCGGTCGGCGGCACTTGGCGAGCGATCGCGCGCTTGTACATGTGGCAGACAGGCTATCCGTTGCACGTCGCGCATGGATATTCGGTTCCCGCCAAGGAGGTGCTCGAGTTCGCGCGGCTCGTGCGCCGGGTCGACGCGAACACGCTGTCGAAGATCGAAGTCGTCGCCGACGCGCGGCGCCCGCTACTGGCTTATGCGGCCATCGTGTTGGAGCAATTGGTGCGCAAGGCGCGGCCCAAGCAGGTCGTGTTCTCAGCGCTCGGCGTGCGCGAAGGTCTGCTCTACGAGCTGCTTGATGAGGAAGAGCAGAAGAAGGACGCGCTGCTCGCGGCCGCCTATGAGCTCAACACTCTGCGTTCGCGCTCGCCGCGGCACGGTGAAGAGCTGATCGAGTGGACAGACCGGTTCATGAGCACGTCAGGGCTCGATGAGACCGCGGAGGAGAAGCGCTTGCGCCATGCGGCCTGCTTGTTGGCTGATATCGGTTGGCGCGCGCATCCCGATTATCGTGGTGAGCAGTCGCTCAACATCATCGCCAACGCGGCGTTTGTCGGCATCGACCACCCGGGACGTGCGTTCATTGCGTTGTCGGTGTTCTACCGACACGTGGGATTGATCGACGAGGAATTGTCCCCGCATGTGCGCGAGCTCGCCACCACCCGCATGCTCGATCGCGCACGGGTGCTGGGCGCCGCCATGCGGGTTGCGTACGTGACGTCGGCGGCGATGCCGGGCGTGCTCCCGCATACGCCGATGATCGTCGAGCGCGGCAAGCTGAAGCTGACATTGACTGGCCGTTTCGCCGCTTACGATGGGGAGCGCGTCTACGCGCGGCTACGCCAGCTCGCGCGCTTGATCGGCCGCGAGGCCATCATCGCGATCGCTTAGCTTAGTTGGTGCGCTCGCGTGCCACCACGCGGCCCCGTTCGATCGACAGCGCCAGTCGCCCGTGTTTCAGCGCCAGCGCCTTTTCGCCGAACAGCTCGCGCCGCCAGCCGCGCATCGCTGCGACATCGGCAGCATCATCGCCCGCAATCTGTTCAAGATCGTCGACGGTGGCGATGATCTTTGCCGCGACTCCAAATTCTTCCGAGGTCATGCGCAACAACACTTTCAGCAATTCGACAGTGGCGCCATTCGCATTGATCGGTTTCGGCCGATCAATCGGGGGCAGGGTCTTTGGGTCGCGCGCGAGCCCGCGCTGCACCGTATCGATCACGTCCTGCCCCCAACGCGAGCGTTCGAACCCCTTGGGCAGCGAGCGCACGTGGGAGAGCCGCTCCAAAGACGTCGGTGCCTGGATGGCGATATCGCCGAGCACATCGTCGCGTAAAACGCGGCCGCGCGGCAGGTCGCGGGTTTGTGCCTCGCGCTCGCGCCACGCGGCAATCTCGATCAAAACCGCAAGCTCCTTGGGCTTGCGTACGCGCGTCTTCAGGCGCTGCCACGCGTTCTCCGGCTCGGCCCGGTAGGTGTCTGGCGAGGTGAGAATCTCCATCTCCTCGCCGACCCACTCGCTGCGCCCGCGTTGCGCAAGATCGGCGGCCAGCGCCAGATAAACGTCGCGCAAATGCGTCACGTCGGAGATCGCGTAGGCGAGCTGCGCGTTGGACAGGGGCCGCCTGGACCAATCGGTAAATCGATTCGACTTGTCGAGACTGTCGCCCGTAATTCGCTGCACCAGCTGATCGTAAGAGATTGAATCGCCATAGCCCAGCACCATGGCGGCGACCTGGGTGTCGAAGATCGGGTGCGGGATGCGGCCGGCCATGTGCCAGACGATCTCGATGTCCTGGCGGGCCGCGTGAAAGACCTTGAGCACGTGCTCGCTGACCATCAGGTCGAAGAACGGCTGCAGGTCCAAACCGGGCGCCAGCGTATCAATGACGATGGCTTCATCGGCGCTGGCGATCTGCGCGACACAGAGCAGCGGATAGTACGTCGTCTCGCGCAGGAACTCGGTATCGACCGTGACAAACGGATAGCGAGCGAGCCGCGCGCACGCCGACACCAGGTCGCGCGTCGTGGTGATTGGCTCGATTGCCGCACTGAGTGCGTGCGCGCCATCCTGGATGGCATGCCGCGACCGACCACTCATTATCCGCGCACCTTCGGCATCATGATGAACTCCCAGGGAGATGGCATAGGCCCGACGGGGACCTCAATCAATGTCGGGCCGTCGCGTCGCGCAAGCGCGCGCCGTAGCGCACCCCGCAGCTCGTCGGGGTTGCGTGCCCGCTCCGCGGCCGCCCCGAAGCTCTCGGCGAAGCGTACGAAATCGGGATTAACAAGATCACTGGCAATCAGTCGATTGCCGAACTGCTCCTCCTGAATCCGCCGCACGTTGCCGAAGGCGCCGTCCACAAACACGATAGTGGTGAGCGGGATGCTGTGCCGCACCGCGGTTGCCATTTCGTTCGCGGTGTACATGAATCCGCCGTCGCCGCTGATCGCGATAACCGGGGTGTCGCGCCGGGAGTCCTGGACCCCAAGGGCGGTCGCGAATCCCCAGCCGAGATTATCCTGGTAGCCCGGTGAGATGAATGTGCGCGGCCGATAAATCGGAAAGGCAAGGCGAGCCGCAAACCCGACCTGAGTCACCTCATCGACCAGGATCCCGTCTTCGGGCAATTCGGCGCGAATCGCGGCGAGGAATCCGAGCTGCGGGGCAAGCTTGCCAAGCCGCTTGGTCCAGTGTGCCTGGCGCTCCTCCATCTCGTCTTTACGCGACTTCCGGGCGGTGTTACGGGTCGCCAGCGCATCGATCATGCGGCGCAGGATCGGCGCCGCGTTGCCGATCAGCGCCACAGCCGGGGGCTGGACGCGCGCCGGTTCTTCCGGATCAGCATCGATGCGAATGACCGCGAGCTGGTCATCAATGCCCCATTGCCGCTGCTGCGGCAGATGCGTCCCAACCGCAAGCACTACATCGGCTTGCGCCCACAGCTCGTGCCCAAGCGGAAGCGTGACGCTGAGCGGATCGCGGCTGTCGAGCACGCCACGGCCACGGCGATACCCCAGCACGGGCGCCTGCAGCACGGCGGAGAGCTCGGTCACTTCGGTCGAGGCGCCCTGAGCGCCACCGCCACACACGATCAGGGGTCGTTTGGCCGCACCCAGGCGCTTGGCGGCCTCTTTCACGGCATCCTCGTCGATCGCAGGAGCGGAGGTCGCCAAAGGCGGCTCCATGGCAACCGCCCCTTTTCGCCCCCACACGTCGATGGCGCATTCCAGGGCGGCCGGACCCGGCCGGCCGCGGCGCATCGCCGCCATGGCCTGGGCGACCAGGCCCGATGCCGCCTCCGGCCCGCGGATGCGGCCGGAAAAGTCGACCAGCCGGGCGATGATGCCGGCTTGGTCCCGGATTTCATGCAGATGGCCGAGGCCGCGACCGATGTCGGCATCTGGGATTTGGCCAATCAGCGCCAGGACAGGCGCGTTCATGGAATAGGCGGTCAGCAGCGCCGCGCCGGTATTGAGGAGGCCCGGTCCGGGCACGACCGCATAGGTCTGTGGCCGGTCCGTCGCCAGCGCCGCCCCGAGCGCCATATAGGCCGCGCCCTGCTCGTGGCGCGTGTGCACGACGCGAATCGCGGCGGAGGCCTGAAACAGCGCCTCGAACAGGTGGTCGTTATGTACGCCGGGGAGGGCGTACATCGTATCGATCCCGTGGGCGATGAGAGATGCGACGGTTGCGTCCGCCGTCGTCATCGGTTCTGCGCGGACTGACTGAGCCATTCTGACTACGCAATGTGCAGATCAGGACGGTTCTGTCGAGGGGGCAGGGCGTTAGCCTGAGATCGGCGGTTGCCTTGACAAATCGGGACTCGCGTGCGCCTTTCCCCCGCCCCTCAAGAGCTGAACAATGCACAGATACCGTTCGCATACGTGTGGCGCGCTGCGCGCCAGCGACATTGGCCAAACCGTCCGGCTGTCCGGCTGGTGCCATCGGATTCGCGACCACGGGGGTGTGCTGTTCATCGATCTGCGTGATCATTATGGGCTGGTGCAAGTGGTGGCGGATCCCGATTCGCCCGCCTTCCGAACCGCCGAGACCCTGCGCTCGGAATGGGTTGTGAAGGTCGACGGGCGGGTCCGCGGCCGCCCCGCCGGCACTGAAAACCCGGAACTGCCGACCGGCGCCGTCGAGGTCTATGCGACCGACATCGAGGTGCTGGGACCAGCGGCCGAATTGCCCATGCCGGTCTTCGGCGACCAGGAATATCCAGAAGAGATCCGGCTCAAATACCGGTTCCTCGACCTGCGGCGCGAGCGGCTGCATCGCAATATCATGAAGCGCGGTGCCATCATCGACTCGCTGCGACGGCGCATGCGCGAGCAGGGGTTCTTTGAGTTCCAGACTCCGATCCTGACGGCTTCCAGTCCGGAAGGCGCGCGCGATTACCTGGTGCCGTCGCGTCTGCACCCGGGCAAGTTTTATGCACTGCCGCAGGCGCCGCAGCAGTTCAAACAATTGACCATGATCTCGGGGTTTGATCGCTACTTCCAGATCGCGCCCTGTTTTCGCGACGAGGACGCGCGCGCCGATCGCTCGCCTGGCGAGTTCTATCAACTCGACATTGAGATGAGCTTCGTCACTCAGGACGATGTATTTGAAGCGGTCGAGCCGGTGTTGCGCGGCGTGTTCGAGGAATTTGCTGAGGGTAAGCCGGTCACGCAGAAATTCCCGCTCATTTCCTACGCAGACGCGATCCAGCAATACGGCACCGACAAGCCCGACCTGCGCAACCCGATCCGGATGCACAACGTCAGCGAGGCGTTCCGCGGCTCCGGCTTCAAGGTGTTCGCCAACATGCTGGCGTCGGATCCAGCCGCTCAAGTCTGGGGCTTGCCAGCGCCCGGCGGCGGCAATCGTGCGTTCTGCGACCGCATGGATGATTGGGCCAAGGGCGAGGGCCTGCCCGGGCTCGGGTATATTTTCTGGCGCGAGGGAGAAGACGGCGGTGCTGGGCCATTGGCGAGAAACATCGGCCCGGAGCGGACCAGCGCCATTCGCGAGCAACTCGGGCTAGGAATTGGCGATGCGGTCTTCTTCCTCGCCGGAAATCCGAAGGCTTTCGTCAAGGTTGCCGGACTTGCGCGCACGCGCATCGGCGAAGCATTGAAATTGGTCGATCAGGAACGGTTCGAGTTGTGCTGGATCGTCAATTTTCCGATGTATGAATGGAACGAAGAGGAGAAGAAGGTCGACTTCTCGCACAATCCGTTCTCGATGCCCAACATGTCGGCGGAGGAGTTCCTCGCGCTTGATCCGAGCGATCGCGAGAAGTTGCTCAGCATCAAGGCCATTCAATACGACATCGTCTGCAATGGCGTGGAACTCTCCTCCGGTGCCATCCGCAATCATCGTCCCGACGTAATGAAGAAGGCCTTCGCCATCGCAGGTTATCCGGAAGACGTGTTGGAGCAGAAATTCGGCGGCATGCTGCATGCGCTGTCGCTGGGCGCACCGCCGCACGGCGGCATTGCCCCCGGTATCGACCGGATTGTGATGTTACTGTGCGGGGAGGAGAACCTGCGAGAGGTGGTGCTGTTCCCAATGAATCAGCGCGCCGAGGATTTGATGATGGGAGCGCCCTCGGACGTGAGCGCCAAGCAATTGCGCGAGCTCCACATCCGTCTCGATCTGCGGGACAAATGACGACCCGTCGATCACTTCGCGCCAGCTCAGGCGCGCGTTGTGCGTAACGTGCCACCGAACACACTCGCGCTTTCGCATCGACAATCGCTTGTCGAAAAGCTGTCGACCTCGTTGCAAAAACGCCGCCTCTGGTTGCGAGACCTGTGTGGGGCGCGCTCGCGCACGGTCAAGTGCCGCTATTTCGACACGCAGTTCATTGTCGACCTCGACGATGTCATTGGCTACGAGATTGCCATTCGTCGGTTCGAATGGCGCGAGCTCAAGCTGATGATCGACGCGTGCCGTCGCCTTGCGCCGGTGATCTTCCTCGATGTCGGAGCCAACATCGGTCTTTATTCGTGCGTGCTCGGCCGCCACAAGTTGGTGCCCAGCATCATCGCCTTCGAGCCGGATCGTGAGAACTTCGCGCGGCTGCAAGCCAACATCGCGCTCAACGCGCTTGCTGATGTCATCGAGGCGCGGCAGGCCGCCGCCGGCAATGCCCCCGGCACCGTGAGGTTGGTGCCTTCAGATGCAGCAAACCGCGGCATGTCACGGATCGAGTCAGGCGCCGGCGACGGCTATGAGGTTGCGTCGGTGGCGCTCGATGCGGTTGTGCCGCTGCGCGACGTAATGATTGCCCTGAAGGTCGATGTCGAGGGTTACGAAGCGCAAGTCCTGACCGGCGCCCAGCAGCTGCTCTCGCGCAATGGAGGTTTCGCCCAGATCGAGGCGCGCGAGGACGCGGCCGCAGCATTGGTGGCCGATCGGATGGCGAGCTTCGGTTGGCGGTTCCTGGAGCGCTACGGGCTCGACTTGCGGTTTGAGAA
>JAFAXD010000484.1 GCA_019241285.1 Xanthobacteraceae bacterium
GCCGCGCTGATGCACCAGCGTGTCATTCATGTGATGACACATGACTCGATCGGTCTTGGCGAAGACGGCCCGACGCACCAGCCGGTCGAACATCTCGCCGCGCTGCGCGCCATCCCGCATCTCCTGGTGTTCCGGCCCTGCGACACCATCGAGACCATGGAGTGTTGGGAGCTCGCCCTGCAGGCACACGCGCGGCCGAGTGTGCTCGCGCTTACCCGGCAGAACCTGCCCCTGCAGCGCAAGGACGCCGAGGCGCGCAATCGCTGTGTTTCCGGCGCCTACGAACTGCTGGCCGCGGATGGCGGGCAAGCGCAGGTATCGCTTTTTGCCTCCGGCTCGGAGGTGGCAATCGCGGCGGAAGCGAAGCGTATTCTCGCCACGCGCGGCATCTCGTCGCGAGTCGTGTCGGTGCCGTGTATCGAGCTGCTGCTCGAGCTGCCGCACCACGAGCGCGCCGCCATCATCGGGACCGCTCCCGTCAAAATCGCGATCGAGGCCGCCGTGCGCCAGGCTTGGGACGCGGTGATCGGCTCCGACGGCTTGTTCGTGGGAATGACGGACTTCGGGGCCAGTGCGCCCTACAAGGAACTCTTCAGCCGGTTCGGCATTACGCCCGACAAGGTCGCGGAGGCTGCGCAGTCCGCATTGGCTAAGCGTTGAGCATTGGGCAAGTATTATGCAGAGTGTTGAGCACTCTGCCGCGAAAGTGTTACCACGCGCTTGAACCTCGTGGTTATGTCGTACCAGTGCGATTTTCCGCACTCCCGCCGGTCGCGTCCGCCCTGCCCAGCGCTGGGCGCCGCTTATTGAAGTTAAGGAGCACTCAGCATGTCTGTCCGGGTCGCCATCAACGGATTTGGCCGCATCGGCCGCAATATTCTGCGGGCCATCGTCGAGGCCGATCGCCAGGACATTTTGGTGGTTGGGATCAACGATCTCGCACCCATTGAGACCAATGCACACCTGCTGCGCTTTGACTCCGTGCACGGCCGCTTTCCCGGCGAGGTGAAGGTCGCCGGCGACAGCATTGACTGCGGCACCGGCAAGATCCGCGTCACCGCGATCAAGGATCCGACGCAGCTCCCGTGGAAGGAGCTTGATATCGACCTGGCGTTGGAATGCACCGGTATTTTCACCTCCAAGGAAAAGGCCTCGGCGCACCTCAAGGCCGGTGCGCGTGCAGTGCTCGTATCGGCGCCGGCCGACGGCGCCGATCTTACGGTCGTCTATGGGGTCAATCACGAGAAGCTCACCAAGCAGCACATCGTCGTCTCCAACGCGTCGTGCACCACCAACTGTCTCGCCCCCGTCGTGAAGGTCTTGCACGATGCAGTTGGAATCGAAAAAGGCTTCATGACGACAGTGCACTCCTACACGAACGATCAGCCCTCCCTGGATCAGGTGCACAAGGATCTATATCGGGCGCGCGCCGCGGCCATGAATCTCATCCCGACCTCAACTGGCGCTGCCAAAGCGGTCGGACTGGTTCTGCCTGAGCTCAACGGCAAGCTCGATGGCGTTTCGATCCGCGTGCCGACGCCGAATGTGTCGCTCATCGACTTCAAGTTCGTCGCCAAACGCGCGACCACGAAGGACGAGATCAACACCGCCGTCAAACGCGCCGCCGAGCAACAACTCAAGGGAATTCTCGGCTACACCGATGCGCCGAACGTGTCGCACGATTTCAATCACGACCCGCACTCGTCGATCTTCCACATGGACCAGACCAAGGTCATGGACGGCAACCTGGTCCGCGTCATGTCCTGGTACGACAACGAGTGGGGCTTCTCGAACCGCATGGTCGACACCGCCGTCGCCATGGGGCGGTTGATGTAGATCGCGCCCGTATCGGGTGACGTGATGAGCGCCTTTCGCACGTTGGACAAAGCCGATCTCGCCGGTAAGCGCGTGCTTTGCCGCCTCGACCTGAACGTGCCCATGGAGAATGGGCGCGTTACGGACGCAACACGCATCGAGCGCCAGGCACCGACAGTGGTCGAGATCGTCGACAAAGGCGGCAAGGCAATCCTCCTGTCGCATTTGGGGCGCCCGAAGGGACCCAATGCGAAAGATTCGCTGCGGCCGGTCGCCGCGGAAGTTGCCCGCATCATCGGGCGGCCGGTTGCGTTCGCTGACGACTGCGTCGGACCCGTTGCTCGGTCGGCCGTCGACAAGCTGCGGCCCGGCGAGATTCTTTGCCTCGAGAACACACGGTTTCATGCCAGCGAGGAAAAGAACGATCCGGCCTTCGTGGCGGAGCTCGCCGCCCTCGGCGACCTGTATGTCAACGATGCATTTTCCGCCGCGCATCGCGCGCACGCCTCGACCGAAGGGCTCGCACATCGGCTTCCCGCATATGCGGGCCGCAGCATGCAGGCCGAGCTCGAGGCCTTGTCGCGCGCGCTCGATAGTCCAGCGCGGCCGGTGGTCGCTATCGTCGGCGGAGCCAAGGTCTCGACCAAGCTTGATCTGCTCGGCAACCTTCTGTCGAAGGTCGATCAGCTGGTGATCGGCGGTGGAATGGCGAATACCTTCCTCGCTGCGCTCGGCAAGCCGGTTGGAAAATCCCTGGCCGAGCACGACCTTGCTAACACAGCCCGTGAGATCATGGACAAGGCCAAGTCCCTTGGACGCGAAATCGTCCTGCCGATCGATGCCGTCGTGGCGCAAAAGTTCGAGGCGCACGCTCCCTCCAAAGTGCTTGATATTGACCACGTCGGCGCCGACGACATGATCCTCGATATTGGGCCGCGCAGCGTGGAGCACGTCGTGTCGACGCTGGCGCGCGCCAAGACCCTGGTTTGGAACGGCCCGTTCGGCGCCTTCGAAAAGGAGCCGTTCGACAATGGTACGATCGAGGTCGCCGAAGCAGCCGCCGAGCTGACGCAGGCGCATCGACTGACCACCGTCGCCGGAGGCGGCGACACGGTCGCGGCGCTCAATGCGGCGGGCGTCACGGACCGCTTCAGCTATGTATCAACGGCCGGCGGCGCATTCTTGGAATGGCTCGAGGGCAAACGGCTGCCCGGCGTCGAGATATTGCGGACCCAAATAGCGCCCGCCGGATAGCGCATTGTTGTTGACGTTCAGGAGGAGCTCATGAACCTCACCGAATTGAACAAGATTGCCCGTGGCATGGTCGCACCGGGCAAAGGCATTCTGGCGGCCGACGAGTCGACCGGCACGATCAAGAAACGCTTCGACGCGATTGGCGTGGAATCGACGACCGACACCCGCCGCGACTATCGCGAATTGCTATTTCGCTCGAACGAGGCGATGTCGAAATACGTCTCCGGCGTCATTCTGTACGATGAGACCATCCGGCAGAAAGCCAAGGACGGCACGTCGCTCGTCAAGCTAATCGAGCAGGCCGGGTCTATTCCGGGCATCAAGGTCGACAAGGGATCGAAGCCCCTGCCTGGTTGTCCGGGCGAGCTCATCACTGAGGGCCTCGATGGTCTGCGCGAACGCTTCATCGAATATCGCCAGTTGGGCGCCCGGTTCGCCAAATGGCGCGCCGTGATCGACATCGGCCCAGGAATTCCGAGCTACACCTGCGTGTCGACCAATGCGGAAGCGCTCGGCCGCTATGCGGCGCTGTGCCAGGAGCAGGACATTGTGCCGATCGTCGAGCCGGAAGTGCTGATGGACGGCGACCACGACATGGACCGCTGCTATCAGGTCACGGAATTCGTGCTCAAGGAAGTGTTCCAGCAGCTCTACTATCAAAAGGTCGCCCTGGAAGGCATGGTGTTGAAGCCCAATATGGTCGTGCCGGGCAAGAAATCGAGCAAACAAGCGTCCGTGGAAGAGGTCGCGGAACGGACCATCAAATTGCTCAAGAACTGCGTGCCGCCCGCCGTTCCGGGGATTGCATTCCTGTCGGGCGGCCAGTCCGACGAAGAGGCGACCGCGCACCTCGATGCCATGAACCGCCACGGCGATCTCCCCTGGCGGCTCACCTTTTCTTATGGACGTGCCTTGCAGGCCGCGCCACAAAAGGCCTGGAGCGGCAAGAACGAAAATGTAGCCGCTGCCCAACGCGCATTCACGCACCGGGCACTGATGAACAGCCTTGCCACCCTTGGCCAATGGAAGGCTGACCTCGAGCGGAAAGCGGCCTAAAGGTTCGCTATCGAGCCGTTCGTTCGGTATTAGGCTCCCAATTCCGCCCGAATGGGGCGACAATCGGGAGCCATGCCGAGCAACCACCAACCAGCGCGCCCTGCCCCGCAGCTTTATCTGGTTACGCCTATCGTCGCCGATCCGGCGGCGATCGGCGACCAACTTGAGGCAGCGCTCGCGGCCACGGACACCGCCGCTGTCCTGCTACGCCTCGCGACGGCCGACGAACGCAGCCTGATCAATCGAATCAAGACGCTGGCGACCACCGTGCAGTCGCATGATGTCGCCCTGCTGGTCGAGGGACATCCGGACCTCGTTCCTCGCGCAGGCGCGGACGGCGCTCACTTCCTTGGCACCGACGCCCTGCTGGGCGGGATTGGCAAACTCAAGCCGCAGCGCATCGCCGGCGTGGGTCGACTGCCGACCCGCCACGACGCCATGATCGCGGCCGAAGCCGGCGCCGATTACGTGATGTTCGGCGATCCCGACGCGCGCGGCGAGCGGCCGTCGCTTGCAGCGATTGCGGAGCGGGTTGCGTGGTGGTCGGAACTGTTCGAAATTCCTTGTGTCGCTTACGCAGAGCGATTCGGGGATATGGGCGAATTATGCGCCGCGGGGGCGGATTTTATCGCGATCGGCGAACCGGCCTTCGCCGACCCACAGGGGTGCGCGGCCGCCCTGGCGCAGGCGCGCGCGCAGGTCACCGCATGAGTTTTCTCGGCCCCCGGCGTTTGCTTGTCTTGAGCGCGGTGGCTTGCCTGTTGCTTGGCGCAAGCGGCGCTGGGGCACAGCAGGACACGGCACCCGCGGCCAAACCCGCCGAGCCCAAACCGGCCAAGAAACCAACCAAACCCGCGGCTGCAAAACCGGCTGCGCCCAAGCCCGCGGAGGCCGCGAAGCCGGCGGCGCCGGCACCGGCAGGACCGCCCGATCCCGCCTTCGGCGCCTTTCAACGCGGATACTATCTCACCGCATTCAACGAAGCGACGAAGCGGATCGATGCGAACGGCGATCCCAAAGCGATGACGCTGCTGGGCGAGCTGTACGCCAATGGCCTCGGCGTTCCGCGCAACGATACCAAGGCGGTCGAATGGTACAAGCTCGCGGCAGACCGCGGCGATGCGAACGCGATGTTCGCCCTCGCCACGTTCCATGTCACGAGCCGCGGAGGACTGAGCGACAAAAACGAAGCGGTGCGATTGCTCGCGGCGGCTGCCAAGCTCGGCCACGCTGCGGCATCCTATGATCTCGGTCTCCTGTATCTCGAGGGCCGTCAGTTCCCCCAGGACTACGGCCGTGCGGCCGAACTCTTTCGCGCCGCCGCCCAGGCCGGCAGCCCGGAGGCCGCCTATGCCTTGGCGGTTCTGTATCGCGAGGGCCGCGGCGTCCCGAAGGACGACAACGAGGCGACGCGCCTGCTCAAGGCAGCGGCGCTGGCCGATAACCTCGATGCCGAGGTGGAATACGGAATCGCGCTCTTCAACGGGACCGGAACCGAGAAGAACGAAGCAACCGCCGCAAAGGTTCTGCGGCGCGCCGCGCTGCAAGGCAGCCCGATTGCGCAGAATCGATTGGCGCACCTGTTCATGTCCGGACGCGGCGTGGCGGTTGATCCAATCGCCGCGATGAAGTGGCACATCATCGCCAAAGCCGGTGGTCTCGCCGACACAGCCCTCGACGAATACACAAGCAAGCAAAGCGCCGAGGCCCGTACCGCGGCCGAAGCGGCCGCACGGCCCTGGGTCAGAGCCATCGCGATGTCCCGCTCTTGACGCGCCGCACCATGGCGGGCAGACCGGAGTATGCTCCGGTCCGCGCTGCTCAACGTCATGGTCGCCGCGGCGCGCAAGGCCGCGCGCAGTCTTTCGCGTGATTTCCGCGAAGTCGAAAAGCTGCAAGTTTCGGTCAAAGGGCCTGGCAATTTCGTCAGCGCCGCCGATCACCGCGCCGAAGCGATCCTGCGCGAGGAGCTTGCCAAAGCCCGGCCAGGATATGGGTTCCTGGGAGAAGAGGGCGGCCTGGTTGCGGGAAGCGACAAGACCCACACGTGGATTGTCGATCCGCTCGACGGTACGACCAATTTCCTGCACGGCATTCCCCAGTTCTGCATTTCGATCGGCCTCGAGCGCCAGGGCACGATGGTCGCCGGCGTGGTCTACAACCCGATTGCCGACGAGCTGTTCACCGCCGAGCGCGGCAAGGGCGCCTTCCTCAATGACCAGCGCCTGCGCGTCGCGGCACGGCGCGATCTCGGCGAGGCGGTGTTTGCCTGCGGCCTGCCGCACCGTGGACGCGGCGATCTCGCATTGTTCCGCAGTGAGTTTGAGGCGATTGCGGACAAGGTTGCCGGGTTGCGCCGGTTCGGCGCCGCTGCCCTCGACCTCGCCTGGGTCGCCGCCGGCCGCGTCGATGGCTATTGGGAGCGAAACATCTCGCCTTGGGATATCGCGGCGGGTCTCCTGCTGGTGCGCGAGGCAGGCGGGTTTGTCAGTGACGTCGACGGTAAGGACACGATGATGCAGACCGGCTCGATCGTTGCCGGTAACGAGACCATGCATCACGAATTGCTCACGCTGCTCAAGGGCGGCAAATGAAGTGGCTGTGGGCGGCCAAATGACGGGTTACGCCGAGCGCCCGGCCTGTGCCATAGTCGGGCTCCGATTCCGTACAGGCGTCGCGAATGAGTTGGACATGGTTCGGCAATCGAGTACTGGCAATGGTGTAGGAACTTGAAATCGGCGGCATTGGGGCCTGAGAGCATGCGGCCATGGCCAATAAACGTAGCGATATAGATCCTTTCCGTTTGTCATCACCCCAGCTGTTCCTGCTTGGGATGCTGGTATTTCTAATCCTGCTGGGGCTTTTGGCCTTCATTCTTTATCAGCCGATCCAGCGCGCGTTCATGGCCAATCCGGGCCTCAATGGCCTCATCATCGGCGTCTTGCTGATCGGTATCATCTTCTCGTTCCGCCAGGTGTTGCGACTGTTTCCCGAGATTGCATGGGTCAATGGGTTCCGAGTGGCGGACCCGAGCGTGGCGCGCCGGTCGCCAGTCCTGCTCGCGCCGATGGCCTCCATCCTCGGTGATCGCGGCGGCCGCATCGCCATTTCACCGCAGATCATGCGCAGCCTGCTCGACTCGATTGCAACGCGACTTGATGAAGCGCGTGACACTTCCCGCTACATGACCGGCCTGCTCGTGTTTCTTGGACTGCTCGGAACCTTCTGGGGCCTGATCGAAACCGTGGGCTCAGTCGGCACCGTCATTCAAAGTCTCAAGGTCGGCGGCGATGCCAACACGATGTTTGATTCGCTGCGCGACGGCTTGGCCGCCCCGCTTGGCGGCATGGGGATTTCGTTCTCATCGTCGCTGTTCGGCCTCGCTGGATCACTGGTGCTCGGCTTTCTTGATCTGCAGTCGAGTAAGGCGCAGAACCGGTTTTACATTGAGCTCGAGGATTGGCTGTCCACCACGGTTCGCAATCTCGGCGACGAGCAGCCCGCAACTGGGCCCGCCACACCGGGGCTGAGCAGCGAAGTGCGCGGCGCCATGGACAAGCTGCGCGAGGCCATTGCTGAAACCGGATCAAACAAAGCCGCCACCAACGCCATGGCCAATCTCGCGGAAGCGATCCAGGGCCTGGTCCACCACATGCGCCAGGAACAGCAGATGATCCGGAACTGGGCCGACGCGCAGGCGGAGCAGAACGGCGAGGTGAAACGGCTCCTGGAAATCATCGCTCGTGAAAACACGCGGAGCAATTAGCCATGGCACTCGCCCGCTCCCGCCGCCCTGTCGATTATTGGCCGGGCTTCGTCGATGCCCTGTCCACATTGGTGCTCGGTATCATCTTTCTGTTGACGGTCTTCGTCGTCGTACAGTTCTTCCTGTCGCAGGAGGTTGCCGGTAAGGACACGGCGCTCACCCGCCTCAATGCGCAGATCGCACAGCTGACCGACCTGCTCTCGCTGGAGAAGACGGGCAAAGCCGACATCGAGGAGCAGTTGGCGCGGCTGCGCGCGTCGCTCGCGGCAGCTGAAGGCGAACGGGATCGTCTGCGCGATTCCGCATCCGGCGCCAGCCAGAGCACCGCAGCCGCGCAACAGCAGCTCAGCCAAACGAACAGCGCACTCGCGGCGGAAAAGCAAATCTCGGCGCGCGCGGCCGCGCAGATCGATCTGCTGAATGAGCAGATCACGGCACTGCGCAGGCAGCTGACCGCGCTCGAGGAAGTGCTGCAGGCCTCGGAGAAGAAGGGCAAGGACCAGCAAACGCAGATCGCCAATCTCGGTGAACGCCTCAACGTCGCCTTGGCCCAGCGCGTGCAGGAACTGAGTCGCTATCGCTCCGACTTTTTTGGCCGCCTGCGCGAGATCCTCGGTAATCGACCGGATATCCGCGTCGTCGGCGACCGCTTCGTGTTTCAGTCCGAAGTGCTGTTCGACAGCGGCCAGGCGGTGCTCAATCCGGAGGGTCGCACCGAGCTCGACCAGCTGGCGAACGCACTGCTCGAGCTGGAGCGACAGATCCCGCCGGAGATCAATTGGGTGCTGCGCGTCGATGGCCACACCGACGTGCGCCCGATAGCCAATGCTCAATTTCCCTCCAACTGGGCGCTGTCGGCCGCGCGCGCCATCTCGGTCGTGCAGTACTTGATCAGCAAAGGCGTATCGCCCCAGCACCTCGTTGCCGCAGGCTTTGGCGAGTATCAGCCGCTTGACCCGGGTAAGGACGAAGACGCTTATCGGCGCAACCGGCGCATCGAGCTCAAGCTGACGGAGCGGTGACCGGAACCCGTGGCTTCCGTCGCTGACGAGACTCTCAGACTACGGCCCTATACGCCGAGCGACGAAGACGCGGCGATCGCGCTCTGGCAACGCACCTGGCAGCAGGCCTACCCGCAGCTCGACTTTGCCGCGCGGGTGCCATGGTGGCGCGCGCGCTGGCGTGACGAGTTGGTGCCGGCCGCGCGTATCGTCATCGCTGAGCAGAACGGCACCCTGGCGGGATTCGTCGCGGTCGATGCCACCGGCTACCTCGACCAGATCCTGGTCGCGCCGGAAGCCTGGGGATCGCCAGTCGCGGCTGCGCTTCTCGATGAAGCCAAGCGCATCGCGCCGGCGGGTCTCGAATTGCTGGTCAATCAGGACAACGAGCGCGCGATCCG
>JAFAXD010000562.1 GCA_019241285.1 Xanthobacteraceae bacterium
AGCGTCTCGCGATCAACGTCATTTTGGGCAAAGACATCGGTGTAACGGCCAAGGCCGAGGCTCTCGAGCCACTGCCGCAAGTCGCTCATTGGCCTAAGGGATGTTCCGTGTCCTATGGTTAGGATTTATACAATATAATCCTAATTAAAGTGAGTGACTAGTTTTGTTTGCTGTTGCGAGTGAGCTCATTCGGCGTGCGTCAACTTGTGAGGGCTTTAACTGTTATTTCGCTCGCAGGTCGAATATGCAACCTGCGCAATACATTGTTCTGCTCTCTGTCATGATCGTGTGATCTTTCGACGTTGCCTCAAGCGTGTGACTTAGCTCACATGCTTGATCATCGTGTTGGAGTAGATTTAGGATCACGGCGGGAGCAGCGGGAAACGGACCGGCAATTTAGCGTCCACCGACTTCGGTTGCTGTCAGTCCCTTTCCACGGCGTTTGCCTCCATGCCTCGGCGGGGGCGCGTGCATATGGCTGACGCGGACTACATTATTATTGGTTCCGGAGCTGGCGGAGGCCCGCTCGCGGCAAACTTGGCCCAACACGGGTTCAAGGTTCTCCTCCTCGAAGCCGGTGGCGATCTCATGGAGACGGATGACACCGGCCGTCTTCTCTATTCCGCGCCGGTATTTCACGGGCTGTGCAGCGAGGATGAGAGGTGCAGCTGGAACTATTTCGTGCACCACTACAGCGACCCTCAGCGGGAGCAACGCGACAGCAAATACGATTGCGCCGGCCAGGGTGTTTGGTATCCGCGCGTCGGGGCGCTCGGGGGCTGTACGGTGCACAACGCCATGATCACCGTGACCCCGCAGGCAATCGACTGGGACACCATCGCGCACCAGACCGGCGACTGGAGCTGGGGTGCGGACAATATGTACAGATACTTTACCCGGCTGGAGGACTGCAGATACCGGTCGCGGCCCTGGACCCTGGGCTATCTCGCCAACCGGTTGATTACGTCAGCACTCGGGCTCGTGACGGGTTCGAAGACCTGGATGATGTGGTCGTCCGGCCATGGCTTCAAAGGCTGGCTGTCGACTGAGCGGCCAAGACCAACACTTGTGCTCAGCGATTGGCGGATCGTCGGCATCTTGATCAATACGCTTTGGATTTGCATCAAGCTTGGCGTTGTGTGGTTCCGCTCGCTGCGCGCTTTTGACGTCAACGATATCCGCAACTCGGAGGACGGTCCCGAAGGGGTGGTGCTGACCACGCTCTCGACGCGTGCCGGCAAGCGCCAGGGCCCGCGCGAATATTTGATCCGCACGCTGCGGGAAAAGCCGGATAACCTCACGATTCTTTTGCACACCTTGGCAACGCGCATCATTTTCGAAGGTAAGCGCGCAGTTGGCGTCGAGGCTCTCAGCGGCGGCCCTGATGCTGCGCTTTATGAAGCGTCGCCGAAGTACCAAGGTCGCTGCGGCACGGCAAAAGAATACCGGGCGCGCCGCGAGGTGATTGTGTGCGCGGGCGCTTTCAACAGCCCGCAGCTTCTCATGCTGTCGGGTATCGGACCGGCGAAAGAGCTCGCGCGACTGAACATTCCGGTTGTCGTCGATTTGCCCGGCGTGGGCGCGAACCTGCAGGACCGCTACGAGATCGCCGTGGTCAGCGAGTCCGACAAGCCGTTTGCGTTGCTGCCGCCGGAGGCAACGTTTACCCCGCCTGTCGGAAACGCGGCGCCCGATCCATTCCTGCAGCTTTGGGCGCAAGGCAAGGGCCTTTATTGTTCGACGGGTTCGCTGATTGCGCTGCTGCGGCGGTCTCGCCCCGACCTGCAGGAACCGGATCTGTTCATTTTCGGCTTGCCCGGATTTTTCCGCGGATACTTTCGCGGCTACTCCCAGATATTTGAGCGGCTTCGCACCCGGTTCACATGGATCATCCTCAAGGCCTACACCAGCAATACGGCGGGGCGGGTGACACTCGAGAGCACCGACCCGACCAAGCGTCCGCGTGTCGATTTCAACTATTTCGATACGGGCAGCGATGAATGCCAACACGATCTCTCCGCCCTGGTCGAAGGTGTTGAATTTGTCCGCAATATGAACGCCAAGCTCGGCAAGCGCTTTGCCAACGAGATCGTTCCCGGGCCGGGCCACGCCACGCAAGCCGACCTGATGGATTTCATCAAGAACGAAGCCTGGGGCCATCACGCGTCGTGCACGAACAAGATCGGCCCAAGCACGGATCCGATGGCGGTGCTGGACAGCAGATTCAGGGTGCGCGGCACCGAGGGTCTCCGGGTCGTTGACGCGTCCGTATTCCCGAAAATTCCCGGCCACTTCATCGTGGCTGCAGTCTACATGATCAGTGAAAAGGCTTTTGATGTGATCGTCGAGGACGCCGGCCGCACCGTCCTGACTTGTGCCGGTTCCACAGTGGCGGCGGCCGAATCGGCGGCAGCAACGGTCACCACATCTGCAACCGCGACGGCGGCGGCAGCCGCGGCCCAGCCCGTCCAAGCTGCCGTGGCTGACGAGGGACACCCGTGATGGCGCTCAGTTTTCTCCTGCTCTTTCTTGCAGTGGTGGTCGTGGCGCTGATCGCCAACATGGCGGCCGCATCGAGCGGTCCCGATGTGGCGAAGCGATTCCTGGAAGTGACCCCCGACTACACGGCGGACGGGCTGCGGACCTGGGTGTCGACGTATCCGGTGCAAGCGCATCGTTACGTCTACCCGATCCTGTTCCCGCTCGATCTGCTGTTCCTGGCCGCGCTCGCCGGCTTGTTCGCGATCGCATCGATCGCGACGGCGCGCGCGCTGCATTGGGACGGCGACTTGGTTTGGATTCTTGCAATCCTTCCGGTTCTGTACGCGGCAGACGATTTGATCGAGAACGCCTGGCTCGCGCGCTTGCTGCTTTCACCACGCGCGGTGACGGACCGGTCCGTGGCCATCGCCCAGACTCTGACCAAGTTCAAGTTTGCAGCGGTCGCAGTCGCCGCCCTGCAACTCTTGCTGTTGCTCCTGTGGGGCGGCTGGCAGATTTTGCTGCACGCCCTGCGCTGAAACACGCGATGGAGGCCAAGGCGATGCGGAGTTTCTTCGTCTGCCTCGGAAAAATGATTTTGCGCGCCCCGCGCGTTCTTTGGGTCTGCCGCGTGCCGGCGGTAAGCGCGATCGGCGGCGGGTTTTTCATCGGCTACCTCTCCCAGACGCGCGACATGTTTGCGGATCTTGGCCTGGAGTGGTGGCAGTGGATCGGCTTTTTCGCGCTCGTTCTCGCATGGGCCTGGATCGTGCATTGGGCCGGGCGCCACGCCTTGCGTCTGGATGATTGGGTTCCCGACGCGCATCTCCCCGGCGGCATTGCGCCCGCCCGCCGAATCGAGCTGCAGGACACCTATTGGTGTGCGGCCGTGGCGATTCCACGGCTGCTTGGCACTGCGGTCTTCGCATGTGTCGCGCTGGCGCTGCGGCGAACCTACACGAATCTCGATCCCGCGGGAGCCGTCCCGGAAGCAGCGAATGCGATGGAAATGCTGCGCTGGCTGTTTGGCATCACGGTCGTCCTGGGCATTCTATTCCTTGTCTTGGTCTGGCAGCGCACGCACATCAGCAATTGGCTCAGCGGCAGGATGCAGGGCCGGTTGCAATGGCCGGCGGCGGACCCGCCGCTGCTGACGGGTCACGAGGCAATCTTCCTCGATTTCCGTCGTCTCCGCGCCCAATTCTGTGACGCGCACATGCAGCGCATGGCATGGGTTGATCTCATCGTTGCGGTCATCGCCGTCGCCGTGACCGCGGCCTTTGTGGTTTCACTCTTCATTCCACACTGGATCGGCGCGCATCTGCCGCGCGCACTGTTTGTCCCGTTTGTGTTCGGCAGCAGCGTGCTGTTGCTGACGGAGATCGGCGCCTACGCGATGCGCTGGCGTGTTCCGTTGTTGCTGCTGTTCGTGCTCGCCGGCGCCATCCTATCCTGGCGCAACGACCGATTTCACGACGTGCGTTGGGTCGCGCATGCGGGGGGTCCGAGCCGGATCAGCATGGATGAGGCCATCCGGCAATGGCGATTGGCAAATGATTGCCTTGACGGAAAAACGTGTCCGTCGCCGATCATCATTGCGGCTTCGGGCGGCGGTAGCCGCGCGGCATTCATGACCGCGACCGTGCTCGGCGCCATTCTGGACCTCGAAAACGCCGGTGACCCCGATGCCAAGGGTGTGCGCAAGCGCATTTTCGGGCTGTCGACCGTTTCCGGCAGCTCGGTTGCGGCCGCCGTGATTGCTGCAGCGCTGCATGATGCCCAGGAGCTCAAACGCCCCGACCAGCCGCCCTGCAAGGACGGCTTGCCCGATCGGGCGTGGTTCGCCGGGACGCAGAAGACCTCCGAGAACACATCCTGGCGCGACTGCCTGCAAAAAATCGTGGCGGGCGATGTGCTGTCGCCGGTGCTCGTGGGTCTCATTTATCGCGACACGTTCCCGGTGCCGAATCTGTGGACTGGCGAACCCCTGTGGGGCGATCGCGCCGCCTTGTTGGAACAGGCCATGGAGCGACGTTACAAGCTCATGGTGACTGGCAAAGCGGAAGCTTGCCCGGACAGCGGCACTACGCACGACGGGCTGTGCCGGCATCTGGGCGATCGTCCGGATCCGGCCGCGACCGGTGTGTGGCAGCCGTTCTTATTTATCAACGGCACCTCGGTCGCCACGGGACAGCGCATCATCGCAAGTGAAGTGAAAGCTGCGTCGCACCGGCCGCATAGCGCAAAGAGCCTGTTTCCGTTGGCCTTTGATTTGTGCGAGGTGAGGTCGGACGGACCTTGCGCGGATGCAGATACAACCTCTGACATCAGGCTTTCGACTGCGTTCACGATGAGCGCGCGCTTCCCGGTGATTTCACCGCACGGCAATCTGCGCAAAGGGAACGACAAGGTCATCGATCGGATCGTTGATGGCGGATATTTCGAAAATGACGGGCTCGCGACGGCAGCCGACGTCGCCGACACCTTGAAGGAGGTCGATCTCAATCCGGTCATCATTCTAATCACCAACGAGCCGGAGCCGGAGAATGATGGCTCGCGGTTGCGTGGGCCGGATCAGCCGGACTTGCGCCTTCCCACGCCCGAGAGCTCGACACTGTTTGAGACTTTCACCGCGATCGGGCGGGCGCTCTACGATACGCGTTCCGGTCACGAGTTCGGCGACAGAGAATACGCCAAGTCAGTTGTTGGCGATGATCATTTGTTCCATGTCGCCGTCCGCGATCTCACCTCGATGGACGGTCGGTTGTGCCGGACCCGGCGCACCGTAAACGCTGCGAGCGCGAAAGTTGCTACGACGATGCGTGACCTGTCGGTGAGCTGGTGGATGTCGCAACCGGAGCAGGCATTCCTGGACGATCAGCTCTGCGACCCGGAAAACAACGCGCAGATCACCAAGGCTCTGCACACGAGCGCCGCAAGAGCAAAAGCGGAATAATGACGCTATTGACGGCGAGACGCTCGCGAGGATGGTTTTGCATCCGCGCGCCTCGGACCTTCTGCATCGGTAACCTCGATCAGTGCGGCCCGCGTGTCGCGCGAATGCGGCTTGCTCAGCAATCCGAGCTCTTGCGGTTGGCTCGCCCGATGTCAAAATTGCCAACACGCGTGATTTGCCAATAATGCGGGCGGCGGTTGCCTTGAGTCTGGGCACAGGTTTTTGAGTGGGCGTCAGGCTCATTCTTGCAAGCGCGATCGGTCCATGAGCGTGAAATCGTTACATTGGCCCCACTTTTGCTGGCCACGGCCCCGTGACGTCCCACAAGATAGCGAAGGAAGATTGCTATGCAGCGTAGTGATGTGCGCCCCTCGCGCCGGACCTTCCTCGGCGCGGCGTCCGGCGTGGCGGCTTTCCTCGGCGCGCCCGCCGTGCTGCGGCACGCGATGGCGGCGCCGCCGGAGATCCGCTACTCGACCGGCGGCGGCATCGGACCCAATGAAATGGAGACGGTGATCTTCCTCGATTGGATGCGCGAGAACGTCCTCAAGCGCCACGGCAAGGACTACACCCTCAGCATGACCTTCGCCCGCAGCACCGCGGAGGCCGCGACCCTGCTGGCAGCGGGGCAGGTGGACATCGCAACTCTGGCAACGCCGATCCTGGCATCGGCCGTGCTGAAGAACGCCATTCCGGATGGGGCCAAGGTGATTTGCTCGATCTATGACGACGGCGTGCCGGGCTATGCGGCCAACGCGTATTTCGTGCCCGAGGACAGCCCGATCAAGTCGATCGCCGATCTGAAGGGAAAGAAGGTTGCCGTCAACGCCTACGGCACCATCGTCGACCTGCCGCTGCGCATCCTGCTGAAGAAAGCGGGCCTTGATCCGAAGAGCGATGTGCAAATTGTTGAAATCGCGTTCCCGGCGATCGGCACCGCCATCCGCGAGAAGCGCGTCGATTGCGGCGTCCTGGTCCTGCCGTTCATGGCGACCGAAAAGGCAAAGGGCGGGCTGCGCCCGATCGCGCGCGCGGTCGAGGCTTTCCCGGGCCCTTATGCGACGATCTACCAGGCGGCGCGCAACGAGTTCCTGGCGAAGAACCCCGCAGCCGTGAAGGCGTTCCTGGATGATTATGTCACCGGCCTCAACTGGTTCTATCAAGCGGCGAACCGGGCCAAGGCAATCGAAATCACCGCCGCGTTGACCAAGTCACCGGCGAGTGCGCTCGACACCTATTTCATGCTGGACAATAACGATTACTACCGCGATCGTGGCGGCTGCCTGACAGCGGCGTCGCTGCAATCCGTGGCTGACGCTATGGTGCAGGAAGGTCTGCTGACTGGCCCGGTCGACATGTCGAAGCAGCTCGACTTGTCGTATCTACCCGGCCGGTGCGCGTAACTCGCTAGATGGTGCCGGCGGTCAAGATTTGCGTCGAAGCGGTCAGCAAGACCTTCGGCACAAAGGACGCAGTGACGGCGCTCGCCGGTGTCGATCTTGCCGTCAATGCCGGCGAGTTTGTCTCCATTGTTGGTCCTTCCGGCTGCGGCAAGAGCACATTGCTGTATATGCTGGGTGGCTTTCTGCCGCCGAGTGGCGGCAAGTTGCTGGTCGACGGCAATGCGGTGCGCAAGCCGGGCGTCGATCGCGGCATTGTGTTTCAGGAATATGCGCTATTTCCATGGCTGACCGTATACGAGAATATCGCCTACGGCTTGCGCATGCTGAAGCGACCGCCCGAGCAGATCAAGGCGACGGTGCAGCGTTATATCGACGTCATCGGTCTGGCCGGGTTTGAGCAACGGTTTCCCCGCGAATTGTCGGGAGGCATGAAGCAGCGCGTGGCGCTGGCGCGCACGTTTGTTTATGAGCCGGAGATCCTGTTGCTCGACGAGCCGTTCGGCGCGCTTGACGCACAGACCCGCGAAATCATGCAGGACGAATTGCTGCGGCTTTGGCAGTCGAGCCGGATGACCGTGTTGATGGTGACCCACGACGTCAACGAAGCGGTCTATCTCTCCGACCGCGTCTGCGTGATGTCGAAGCGGCCCGGCCGCATTGTCGAGGAGTTCAAGGTCGTGCTCGATCGCAAGCCCGGGCGCGAGGCGCTTGTTCTCTCCGAAGCCTATACATCGATCCGGAACGCAGTGTGGCTCTCGGTGCGGCATCAGGTGCTATGAGACATTGCTTGAGCGCGATGAGCGCGCTGGCAGCGCGCGCGGCCCCAATCGCGGTGTTGCTGGTCCTCTGGCAGGCTGCGGTCTCCCTGGGGTTCGTCAATGCCGACTTTCTGCCCAGCCCTTACACAATTTCGGTTGCGGGCCTCGATCTGCTCCGCGGTGGCGAGCTCTGGTCGAACCTCGGCCAGACATTGCTGACGAGCCTCGGCGGACTGGCGTTCGCGCTGCTGATCGGCGTGCCCGCCGGCATGCTCATGGCCAAGTCGCGGGTGGCGGACAGTCTGCTTGGGCCGCTGGTGAAGGCGACCTACTCGCTGCCAAAGACCGCGCTGATCCCGCTGTTCTTCCTGTGGTTCGGCATCGGGGCGACGACCGACATGATCTCGGTGATGCTGGCGTGTTTGCTTCCGCTGCTCGTCTACGCGTATCACGGCGTGCAGGCGGTGCCGCGTGTGCTGGTCTGGAGCGCAGAATGCATGGGCACACCGCCGGCCCGCATCTTCTATGCGATCGAACTGCCGGCATCGCTCGCTGCCATCCTCACCGGCCTGCGCATCGCGCTCGGCTTT
>JAFAXD010000657.1 GCA_019241285.1 Xanthobacteraceae bacterium
GCAACCAGCAGCACGACGAGCATGAGCACGCTCTGCGCCACGATGATGACGACCGGCCAAACGTAGCTCCAGAAGAAATCGTACATCATCACTCCGCCGCGATCGCCGGGGCCGCGCGCCGCGCCAGCGCGGAGCACTCCGCCATGATGGCGGAGGCGCGAGCGATCGGATTGGTCAGATAGAAATCCGTAATGGGCGAACGGAAGGGCGCACGATCCACCGCGCCTGCCGACAAGTCGGCAAGGCGGCGGATATCGCCGGCATCGCTCGGCTCGACAACGTCGAGACGCGCGAGCGCGGGATGGGCCTTGAACAAGGCCGCCCGCAGCTGGTTGAGCGAATCATAAGGAAGCCGGGTGCCCAGCTGGTCGGAGAGCGCACGCAGAATCGCCCAGTCCTCGCGCGCATTGCCGGGCGGGAAACCGGCGCGGTTGATGAGTTGGACGCGGCCTTCCGTGTTCACCGTCAGGCCGGTCTTTTCCGTATAGGCCGCGCCCGGCAGGATGACGTCGGCGCGATGCGCCCCACGGTCACCGTGTGTGCCGATGTAGACGACGAATGCGCCGGGTGCGACGTCGATCTCATCAGCGCCGAGCAGGAACAGCACATCGAGCGCGCCGGGAGCTGCCATGTCCGGCGCGGCCATTCCCCCTTCGCCCGGTACAAGCCCGAGATCGAGCCCACCCACCCGCGAAGCGACCGTGTGCAGCACGCTGAAGCCGTTCCAGCCCTCCTTGACGGCGCCCAGTTCAACGGCGGTACGAGCCGCCAGCGCCGCAATCGCCTTCCCGTCGGGGCGCGACAGCGCGGCCTGCCCGACCAGGATGATTGGATGCTGGGCCTGCTTGAGGCGCTCCGCAAACGGATGCCGCCCGCTCGCGATCTCCGCCAAGGTGTCAGGCCCGGCACCGAGATATTCATACGCGTAGGTCAAATCCGCCTGCTCGCCGATCAGTCCGATCGGGAACTGGCCGGCGCGCCAACGCTTGCGAATCCGCGCGTTGAGCACGACCGATTCGCGGCGCGGGTTCGAACCGACGATCAGTAAAGCGTCGGCGTTCTCGATCCCGGCAACCGTCGCGTTGAAGGTGTAGGTCGCGCGGCCCCAAGCCGGAAGGGCTGGCGAGCCATCCTGGCGGCAATCGATGTTCTTGACCTCGAGCCGCGTCATCAAATCCTTGAGCGCGAACAGCTCCTCGACGGTCGCGAGGTCACCCGCGATCGCGCCGATCCGCTGGCGGGGAACCGCGCCGACCTTGGCGGCAATGGCGGCGAAAGCTTCGCTCCAGGAGGCGGGACGCAGCCGCGTTCCCTCCCGCAAGTATGGCTGGTCGAGCCGTTGCGTGCGCAGGCCGTCAACCACGTGCCGTGTCTTGTCGGAGATCCACTCCTCATTCACGTCCTCATTGACGCGAGGCAGAATGCGCATCACCTCGCGTCCGCGCGTATCAACGCGGATGGCGGAGCCGAGCGCGTCCATCACATCGACGGATTCTGTCTTGGCGAGCTCCCAGGGACGCGCCGCGAAAGCATAGGGCTTGGAGGTCAGCGCGCCGACCGGGCAGAGGTCGACGACGTTGCCCTGCAGCTCCGAGGTCATCGCGGTTTCGAGGTAGGTCGTGATCTCCATGTCCTCGCCGCGATTGATCGCGCCGAGCTCGGGAACACCTGCAACCTCGGTCGCAAAGCGGACGCAACGCGTGCACTGGATGCAGCGGTTCATCGACGTCTTGACCAGCGCGCCGATGTATTTGTCCTCGACCGCGCGCTTGTTCTCGCGGAAGCGGCTGGCGTCGACCCCGTACGCCATGGTCTGGTCCTGCAGATCGCACTCGCCGCCCTGATCGCAGATCGGGCAGTCGAGCGGATGATTGATCAGCAGAAACTCCATGACGCCTTCGTGCGCCTTGCGCACCATCGGGGTGCGGGTGCGCACCTGCGGCGGCTCGCCCTTGGGACCGGGTCGGCAATCGCGCACGCCCCAGGCGCACGACGCCACCGGCTTCGGCGAGCCGACGAGCTCCACCAGACACATGCGGCAGTTGCCCGCGATCGACAGCCGTTCATGAAAGCAGAACCGCGGAATTTCTGCACCGGCCGCTTCGCACGCCTGCAGCAGCGTGTACTCGGGCGGTACGTCGATCTCTTTGCCGTCGACAATGAGTTTGGCCATGACCGCTACTCCGCCGCCTCGCGGATCGGCTCGGGATGCGGGTTGCGCGCATATTCATCGATGCGGCGCTCGATCTCCGGACGGAAATGCCGCAGTAGGCCTTGCACCGGCCAGGCTGCGCCGTCGCCAAACGCGCAGATCGTGTGGCCCTCGATCTGCTTTGTGACATCAAACAACATGTCGATCTCGCGCTTGTGCGCACGGCCCTCGGCCATGCGCGTGAGCACGCGCCACATCCAGCCCATGCCCTCGCGGCACGGCGTGCACTGGCCGCAGCTCTCGTGCTTGTAGAAGTAGGAGATGCGCGCCATGGCGCGAACGATGTCGGTCGACTTGTCCATGACGATCACGGCGGCAGTGCCGAGCGCGGATTTCACGGCAGCGAGGCCGTCGAAATCCATCTTCAGCTCATTGCACTGCTCGGCCGGAACCAGCGGCATCGACGAGCCGCCCGGGATGACAGCAAGTAGATTGTCCCAGCCACCGCGCACGCCGCCCGCATAGGTCTCGATCAGCTCGCGCAGCGGGATGCCCAACGCATCCTCGACGTTGCACGGCTTATTCACATGGCCCGAGATGCAATAAACTTTGGTGCCCGTGTTGTTGGGCCGGCCGATGGAGGAGAACCACGCCGCACCGCGCCGCATGATGTCCGGCGCTGACGCGATCGTCTCAACGTTGTTGACGGTGGTCGGATAGCCGTAGAGACCCATATTGGCCGGGAACGGCGGCTTAAGGCGCGGCTGGCCCTTCTTGCCTTCCAGGCTCTCGAGCAGCGCAGTCTCTTCGCCGCAGATATACGCGCCGGCGCCGTGATGGACGTAAACGTCGAAGTCATAGCCCGAGCCGCAAGCATTCTTGCCGATTAGGCCGGCCGCATAGGCCTGGTCGACCGCAGCCTGCAGATGCTCGCGTTCGCGGATGAACTCGCCGCGCACGTAGATGTAGGCGGTCTCCGCCCCCATGGCGAAGCCGGCGATCAGACAACCTTCAATCAGCAAGTGCGGATCGTGGCGCAGGATGTCGCGATCTTTGCACGTGCCGGGCTCTGACTCGTCGGCATTGACGACCAGATAGTGCGGCCGCCCGTCTGCCTTCTTGGGCATGAACGACCACTTCAGCCCGGTCGGGAAGCCGGCGCCGCCGCGTCCACGCAGGCCGGACGCCTTCATTTCATTGATGATGGCATCGCGCCCCCTGGCGAGAATCGCCTTGGTGCCGTCCCAGCCGCCGCGGGCGCGGGCGCCCTCCAGGCCCCAGTCGTGGAAGCCATAGAGATTAGTGAAGATGCGATCCTTGTCTGCGAGCATCAGGCCCTCGAACTGTCTGCGGCCGGCGGCTTCGGGATCGGCGCTTCATGCACGTTTGCCGCGGCGCCCGGCTTCTTCGCATCATCGTCAGCGACCGCCGGTTGCTGCGGCTCACCCGCGCTGGGCTTCTTCGCGTAGAGGCTCGGGTCGGTGAGCGTGGTCGGGCCGCCGACCGGTGCCGAGAAATGCCGATCGATCTGCGGACCGGGTTTGGGCGGACTGCCCTTGGCGTAGCCGTCGATCACCTTTTCAAACGTCTCTGCGGTGAGGTCTTCGAAGGTGTCGTGGCCGATCAGCACCATGGGGGCGTTCACGCAGGCGCCCAGGCACTCGACCTCCTCCCAGGAGAAATCGCCGTCCGCAGAAACGTGGAACGGCTCCTCGTGGATGCGGTGATGGCAGACCTTAAACAACTCCTCGGCGCCACGCAGCACGCACGGCGTCGTTCCGCACACCTGGATGTGTGCCTTGCGGCCGACCGGCGAGAGCAGAAACATCGTGTAGAACGTCGCAACTTCGAGCACGCGGATCTTGGCCATGCCGAGCATCGCGGCAACGGCCTCGATCGCTTTCTGCGGCAGCCATCCGCCGCATTGTTCCTGCGCGCGCCAGAGCAGCGAAATCACGGCCGATTGCTGACGGCCGGGCGGGTATTTCTTGATCTCGTTTTGAGCCCAGGCAAGGTTCTCAGCCGTGAAGGAAAACTCCTTCGGCTGAAGATGCTCAGGCGCGAGGCGGCGAACGGCCATTAGCGATCCACCTCCCCGAACACGATATCGAGCGAACCGAGGATCGCCGAGATGTCCGCCAGCATGTAGCCGCGGCAAAGGAAATCCATCGCCGACAGATGGGCGAAACCGGGCGCGCGGATCTTGCACTTGTACGGTTTGTTGGACCCATCAGCGATCAGATAAACGCCAAACTCGCCCTTCGGCGCCTCAACGGCCGCGTAGACTTCGCCTTCCGGCACGTGGAAGCCCTCGGTGTAGAGCTTGAAATGATGGATCAGCGCTTCCATCGAGCGCTTCATCTCACCGCGGCGCGGCGGCACGATCTTGGTGTCCAACAGGTGCGGCGGCCCCTGACCGTCCGGTGCGCGCAGCTTGGCGATACATTGCTTCATGATGCGGATCGATTGCCGCATCTCTTCCATGCGGATGCAGTAGCGATCGTAGTTGTCGCAGTTCTTGCCGACCGGGATATCGAAGTCGAACTCCTCGTAGCACTCATAGGGCTGCGCCTTGCGCAGGTCCCACGCCGCCCCCGAGCCGCGCACCATCACGCCGGAGAAGCCCCAAGCCCAGGCATCGGCGAGCGACACGACACCGATATCGACGTTGCGCTGCTTGAAAATGCGGTTGTCGGTGAGCAGCCCCTCGATGTCGTCGCACACCTTGAGGAACGGATCGCAGAACGCCTCGATATCGTCGATCAGCTTTTCCGGCAGATCCTGATGCACGCCGCCCACCCGGAAATAAGCCGCATGCATGCGGCTCCCCGAGGCGCGCTCGTAGAACATCATCAGCTTCTCGCGTTCCTCGAAGCCCCACAGCGGCGGCGTGAGCGCGCCCACGTCCATGGCCTGGGTGGTGACGTTGAGGAGATGCGAGAGCAGCCGCCCGATCTCGCAGTAGAGCACGCGGATGAGCTGCGCGCGCCGCGGCACCGGAATGTCGAGCAGCCGCTCTGCCGCGAGGCAGAACGCGTGCTCCTGATTCATGGGCGCGACATAGTCGAGCCGGTCGAAATAGCCGATATTCTGGAGATAGGTCTTGTGCTCGATCAGCTTCTCGGTGCCGCGATGGAGGAGCCCGATGTGCGGATCGACTCGTTCGACCACTTCGCCGTCGAGTTCGAGCACCAAACGCAATACCCCGTGGGCCGCCGGATGCTGCGGTCCGAAATTGATCGTGAAATTGCGGAGCGATCCTTCAGCCATCAGTTCGCCTTCGGCGTTGCCTTCTCGTCACCGGGAAGCGGGTAGTCCGCGCCTTCCCAGGGCGAGAGAAAATCGAACTTGCGGAATTCCTGGTTTAGCTTGACCGGCTCATACAGCACGCGCTTCTGCTGGTCGTCGTAGCGGACCTCGACAAAGCCGGTGAGCGGGAAATCCTTGCGTAGCGGATGGCCTTCGAAACCGTAATCGGTCAGGAGCCGCCGCATGTCGGGATGGCCGGTGAACCGCACGCCATAGAGGTCGTAGGCTTCGCGCTCGAACCAGTTGGCCGAGGGGAAGACGTCGATCAGCGACGGAACCGGCGTCATCTCGTCGGTCGAGCACTTCACCCGGACCCGGGTGTTGTGCTTGGGCGAGAGAAGATGGGTCACGACGTCGAA
>JAFAXD010000088.1 GCA_019241285.1 Xanthobacteraceae bacterium
AGTCCGTAGAGGGAGATCAGTGCGGCTATGCCCGGAAACAGGGCCAGCAGCGCATAGAAGGTCACGCCGGCGGCAACCGCCATTATGCGGTGCGTGCTGAAGTTCTCATAGATGCACCAGAGGGTCGCCTTCCAATTGCGCGCGCTCCCCGGAGGGCACGCCTCGGGGCAGGGGGCTTGTGGCCGGACACGGCCATACAGGTCGTAAAGCTTCAAACGTCTGTCCGCTGGACCGGCGTCAGTTGAGGTTGCAGTTGCAAATAGGCCGGATCGAATTCCCCGGCGTCCTGCAACTGGCGCCAGTTGAGGACGACGACAACGTTCGACCGCAGCGAAATGAGACCATCAGCCCGGAGCTGCTGCAGCGTCCGATTGACGTGCACCACCGAAAGGCCCATCGCATCGCCGATGTCAGTCTGGGTCACCGGCAGCTCATAGCTATCTCCGCGGGTTCTGCCCACGGCCTGCAATCGCCACCAGATTTCGCAGAGAAGGTGAGCGATGCGCTGATAGGCGGAGCGACGACCGACGTTGGTCAGCCACTGACGATAGATCGCGCCGTCGAGCATCGTATCGCGCCACAAGGCAAATCCGATACGCGGATGCTTCTCGATGATCTCGAACAGCGTCTGGTGGGGAATATGCAAAACCTGACACCGGCTCAGCGCGGCAACCGCATGATCCATTCGGCCCAGGAGGAAGGCGCGCAAATCGCAGATGTCGCCGGGGATCAGAAACGCCATGATCTGCCGTCGCCCATCGCCCAGGAGCTTGTAGCGACAGGCAAAACCCTCGCTGAGAAGGCTGACATCGCCGGGACAATCCCCCTCGGCAATGAGGTCGCTGCGGGCGGGGACGTCCCGCACGCGCATTGGCGCAGTTTGCAGGGCTCGCCGTTCGGGATCCGACAGCGAGGTGAACTGCTCAAGCTTGCGCACCAGCGAAATGGGCATGACGCCGTTACTGCGATTGAGGATAATATACCAGATCAAACCGACTTGGATCGGGCAAAGTTCCGCAGCTGACGTCGAACTCGCGAAGCTTCCGGAACCGTCCACGCGCGTGTCGACACGCCACTGCGAGCGGCGGCTTTCCTCTCGCGTCTTTTGCGACGCAGCGACGATTTTGGCTGCGCTGCGCGGCGAAATTAACTTGTTTGAATGCCGCCACGCGCCCGCGTGACAGAATAAGGGCCATCGCTTCCGCGGTCTCTCTCTCAGCAATGGAATGGTCCGTGTATCACATCGTGCGCGTGAGCGGCAGAAGCTCGACCCGGCTCGACAAGGCATCCCGCGCCGTGATTGCCTCGGGGTTTCTGAACGCCTCCGAGGCGCGCGAGAGTGCGTTCCGCTGGGTCGACCGGCATTTTCCCGACGCGATCTATCACGCGGACGCTGCCCAGTGGTGCGTCAGGGACGAAGATGGATCCGTCCACCTGTTCTCAATCGAGCCAAATAGCAGCGACGCGGGAGCGTAGCCGGCCCGGCGCGACGCTTGGAGTCCGGAACTTGTTCACGCGCGGCGGCGATCCGACGGCGCCTCCGCGGCGCGCTTTCGCTGCCGATCCGGCTGCGGCGGGGTATCGGGTTCTTGCGCCAACTCACCGGCGAGTTCGTCCACGCGCGAGATTGCGGCGCGAATGACGTCCGCCTCGCGCTGGAACTCCTGTGCCTTTTGGCTCCAGGACTGAGCCAGGTGCGGGCGATTGCTCTCATCCGCCTGGCGGCTCATCCGGCCGGCGAGGGCGATCCGCTCGTCAAGCGCGCGTAGCGCGCTGCCGAGTGCCCGCGTCAGGTTTTCGTCAAGCGCGAGGCTCATCAGCTCCGCCGTGTAGGCATGGCCAACGTGACAGCGGTAACGAACCAAATCGCCCTCGTCGATTTCCCACATCACGCCGTGACAGTCCGGGCAGGCCAGGACCGAGCGCCGCCCAATGCGATCGAGGTTGCTCATGCTTGCTTGTCCACTCTTTGCGACCTCGACCTCATATTTTATGGTGTTCGGCACAGCCGTCGGCGCTCCGGCGGGTTCGTGCACCAGCTCGGCCAAAAGCCCAGGCAATGCCGCCAGCGTCACGACGTGTTGTGGGTTCGAGCGGGCCATCGCGGTGGCCGGCATCTCCGCAAAGCGAGCATCGCGCGGCTCCTGGACCACCGTGATGGCGCCGCACTGTTTGAGCGCGAGGAGACCGGACGCGCCGTCACCCAGCGTGCCGGTGAGTACGACGCCGATGGCGCGTGGACCACAACACAGCGCGACGGACCGGAACAGCGGATCGATCGCCGGCCGCGCATTGTTCTCCCGCTGTCCGATCCCGAGCCGGAGCTGGTCATCCTGGACGAGCAGATGAAAACCTGCGGGCGCGATGAAGATGTGCCCATTCTTGAGCGTCTCACCCTCTCGCGCGAACGTCGCCGGCAGCGGACCAACCTCGCTCAGGATCATGTCGAGCTCGGAACGGAACTGGGTGGGCAGGTGGATCACGATCAGGACGCAGGCCTGCAGGTCGCGGGGAAGCTTGCTGGCGAGGAGCCGGAGCGCCTCAACCCCCCCGGCGGACGCGCCGATGGCCACGATGTTGCGATTGGCCATGTCTTGTCTCCGCGGGGCCCCGGTGTGGAACGGCGGCTGCAATGAGTTGGTTCCGTGCGCTGGCGATGTGCTGGAAGCTGCGGCGCTGGCGGCGTCTTCGTTGTCAACCTGGATTGCGGCTATTAGGGTGGTCGCCGGGTGTGCCGGGGCGGAGTACGTGTCATGACCGACACAAACAGTGGTGATGGAGCTGGGGCGAGCAACAATCCGCGAGACGAGCAGCCACCTCCAAAGCCGGTGACGGTTGGCATCGGGGCGTCCGCGGGCGGTGTTCAGGCGCTGCAAGCTTTTTTTGGCGCGCTTCCGCAAGACACGGGCGCGGCGTTTGTCGTGGTTGTGCACCTCGACCCGCAAAGCCGCAGCGACTTGCCGGCGATCCTTGCGACGCGAACCGCCATGCCGGTCACCCAGGTTGGGGATCCCGAACAGCTGCAGCCCAATCACGTCTACGTCATCCCGCCCGACCGGCGGCTGCGCATCTCGGACCACGAGATTTCGACCGCCGAGTTCGAGGAGCCACGTGGCCAACGCGCTCCGATCGATTTGTTCTTCCGGTCACTGGCCGAGCAGCACGGCGACGGCTTTGCCATCATCCTGACCGGCGCCGGCTCGGATGGGGCAATCGGGGTGCGGGCGGTGAAGGAGGCCGGTGGCATCATTCTGGTGCAAGACCCGAGCGAGGCTGAATATCCATCGATGCCGCGCAGCGCGGTCGCGACCGGCATCGCCGATGTTGTCCTGCCGGTCCGTGAACTTGCCGAGCGCCTCGTCGAGCTCATTGCCAACAAGGATCTTCTGACCGTTACGGATACGCGTAAGCTCGATGAGGAGCTGGTGCGCCGAATCCTGGCGCATCTACGGGTGCGTACCGGGCACGACTTTTCCAAATACAAGCGTTCGACCGTCTTGCGACGCATCGCCCGGCGCATGCAAGTGACGCGCACCGACGACCCGCAGGGCTATTATGAAATCCTGCGCGACAATCCGGAGGAGGCCCAAGCCCTCCTGGCTGATCTCCTCATTTCGGTGACCACGTTCTTTCGCGATAACGAAGTCTTCGAAGCGCTCAAGGCGGGCGTTCTACCCGGCTTGTTTGATCTCAAGGAGCCGGCGGCGCCAATCCGGGTGTGGGTCCCGGGATGTGCGACTGGCGAAGAGGCCTACACGATCGCGATTCTGTTGCTGGAAGAAGCCGCGCGGCACGAGATCCGGCCACCCATCCAGGTGTTTGGCTCGGATCTCGATGCACGCGCGCTCGCGATCGCCCGCGAGGGACGGTTCCCAATTGCCATCGAGGCCGATGTCAGCGAGGACCGGCTGCGCCGGTTCTTTACCCGCGAGGGCGACCAGTATCGCGTGCGCCAAGAGGTCCGTGATATCGTGCTGTTCGCGA
>JAFAXD010000336.1 GCA_019241285.1 Xanthobacteraceae bacterium
CCCGCGCGCCGATCGAGCCGTAGCACCGGATGACCGGCGAACCGCGCCAACTCCACCTGGAGGGGCGGCGCGCCGCGCATCGGAACAACAACTTGCTCCGCGATAAGCTTTTCCTCGGCTTCCGACGCCGACGGGTCGAATACGAACACATCCTCCTGATCGGCCGGGAAGATTGTCAGACCGAATCCGACGGACTCGTTGTGGCCGATCGAGATACCAGGTAGGGCCGGCTCGCCCGCGCCGACGACAGAGAACGAAGGGCAATGCAGGTGGACGACGTAGCGAAGCGAGGGATTCTGCAAAGTGCGGTGCGGATCGCTCGCCAGAATGGGCGCGCCGGTCGCGGTGCGCGAGCCTGCGATCGCCCAATTGTTCGATCCCTCGATCGCGCGAACGCCGGCGACACTGACATCAACCGATGCAAGCGCCTGGGGATCTGACCACTTCTCAACGTCCGCAAAACCAGCTTGTAGGCGTTCCCGCGTGATCAGGACCGGCGCCGTTGCAAGCTCCAGCAGGGCAATCAACTCCTCGGGCCGGTCAATCGTCGCTTCAACACGAAGCTGAGGACGAAACGGCCGCAGCACCGCGCGCAGGCGATCAACCCGTTCATGATCCTGCTGCAACAGCGCCGTGCGTTTGAGCTCGGAGACCGCGTTCGCCGTGATCGTGTTGGTCCTGATCCGGACGATGTCTTCGGCCCGCCAGAAGCTCGGCGCGAAGTCGAGCACGGCGAATTCCTCCGGCAAGGGCGCTTGGCCCTGGCGCACACGTTCAACAAACGCGTTGATACCCCTGCAGAAGTGCTCGCAAATGTCCTTGGTCCCGGCCGGATAGCTCGCCCACTCGCGCTGCATGTCTCCGGCGTACAGAAAGGTTCGGCAAGCGCGATCCTGCGCCGCGAAGCCCGGCCCTAAAACCTCTGCCAGCAGACCAAGGCCACGCCGCCGCCATAGATCGATTTGCCATAGCCTCGCGCGCGCAGCATTGAAGCCTTGGGCGAAGAACAGGTCGTTCTCATTCTCGGCGAGGATATGATTCAACCCATAGCGGTCGGCAGCGATCGTGACCGGCGCACGCAACGCGCTGTCGGCTAAGACAATCGTGTTCTCGTCCGTCGACAAGATGCGCAAAAGCGATCCCGGTTCAGTACTTCGGCGTCCCTATCCCAGCATACCGAGCAGGCGCGGCAGCCAGAGCGATATCTCCGGGATGTAGGTCACCATCACCAGGAACACCAGCATGGTGGCAAGCGAGGGCAGCACCGCGACGGTGAGCTCGCCGATGCCTATTTTGGTGAGAGCTGCAGCGCCTCCAGCTCTTCCTTGTCCTTGTAGAGCGAGGAGTTCGGATAGACCTCGACCTTCACTTTGCCGTTGGTGTAGGACTCGGCCAGTTCCTTGAACTTAATCGCCGCCTTGCCCTTGGGCGCATCGGGCGACACTACGTGGCTGAATTTGATGATGATTGGTTGCTGCTGAGCTGTGGCCGCGCCCGCAGGCAGCAACAAGACAGCCGCCAACGCGGCGAAAAGCCGAAGACGCATTGCGATTCCTCCCAATTCCAACAAGCGTTTTTTAGTGTTTCGCCCGATACGGTGGCACTATTCCGATTCTCGGTCAATTCGACTTAACTCTCATCGTCATCGCGGGCTTGTTGTCCCGGCGATCCCTTATTTGACTCGTCATTGCGAGGAGCGAAGCGACGAAGCAATCCAGCTCGGCCGCCCAATTTGGTTATGCCTACCGGGATTCTCTCTGGATTGCTTCGCTTCGCTCGCAATGACGAAACAACGAAATGGCCGGGACAAAGCCCGGCCATGACGAATTGATAGGTTTTTGGCTCGAGACGACGGGTTACGGAGCGTACCGGTCGAGGCCGGTGACGTGCGCCATGTTGCGCAGTTCGCCCCGCTGTTCGTCATTGAAGCTCATGATGAGCGGCAGGGCTGCCGACTTGAGCCGCGCCACGTCGGCGCTGCTGAGCTCAAGCTTTGGCGGCTCCTTGCCACGTTTGGCCTGCTGCTGAGCTGGCGCCGCAACCGCGAGCTTACGCAGTTCCGACTCGACGGCCGGCCACATACGCTCCTGATAGGGCGACAGGTGGAGGCGCCGCTTGATGCTGGCGATCTGTCCATCATCGAGAACCGCGTTGGGCCGGCGATGGACCACGGGCTTCACTGGCGGTTCAGCCGTTGCGACCACGACCGGTTTGGCGGCCGGTTCCGGCGTTGCGGAAGCCACCGCAGGCGCCGTTGCGGCCGGGTCGCGCGCGGGTTCCGCGGGCGGTGGTATGTCGGCGGCCGCGGCCACGACTTCGGGCTGACGCGGCTTTGATTCGTCAACCGGTTGCGGCGGATTGGAGACGGCGAGCGCCATCCGCTCCTGATCCTTGTTGCGTGTGAGCGCATTCGCGAGTGCCGGTGGCTGTGCAGCCGTGGCCTGCTCGCTGGTGTCCGGATAACGCGAGGCAAGTTCCTGAGTGTCTGCCTGCTCGGCATGCGAGAGCTTTGCGTGCAACATTTCACCGGCGCGCCAGCCCATGGCCAGCGTAGCCGCCGTCCCGGCCGCGATCACGACCGTGCACGCACCAATACGAATGATCTTACCGCTTGATCCCAACCCCATCGGCGCCCCATGTCCCCGTTCGCCTGATACCCCTTCAAACTGTCAAACGATGATGAATTTATGGCTAAACCCGCTCGATTTTTTGTGGATTTGGGTAAACGCCGGCGTGCAGGGCGGGCAAGATTGCCCGCCTGCGGCGCATAATCCGGGTTATTTCCCCGGGACTTTGTCGTCCACGCCCTTCACATAATAATTCATGCCAAGGATCTGGCCGTCGTCGAGGTGCGTGCCGCCCTTACATTCGACGGTGGAGCCGTCCTGAGCCACCACCGGGCATTTGAACGGGTGCAGCTTGCCGCTGGCAATCTGAGCTTCGGTGTCTTCCGCAAGGTTCTTCACGTCATCAGGCATGTTCGTATAGGGCGCCATCACGACCATCTTGGAACCCAAACCACCCCATGTATCGGTCGAGGTCCACTTGCCGTCGAGCGCCAACTTGGCGCGCTCCGTGTAGTAAGGCCCCCAATTGTCGATAATGGCCGTGAGCTGGGTCTTGGGGCCGAACTTGATCATGTCTGAGTCCTGCCCGAAGGCCGGGATGCCGCGCTTGGCTGCCGTCTCAACAGCAGCCGCGCTATCAGTGTGCTGCATGATCACATCCGCGCCCTGATCGATCAGCGCTTTCGCAGCGTCGGCTTCCTTACCCGGGTTGAACCACTCGCCGACCCAGATGATCTTGACCTTGATGTTCGGGTTGACGGTCTGCGCGCCGATCATCGTGGCGTTGATGCCGGAGATCACTTCCGGAATTGGCACCGAGGCGATGTAGCCCATCACGCCCGATTTCGACATCTTGGCCGCGATCACGCCTTGGATGTAGCGGCCTTCGTAGAAGCGGCCCGAATAGGTCGCGAGGTTTTTCTCGCGCTTATATCCGGTGGCATGCTCAAACATGAGATTGGGATATTTCTTCGCCACCTTCACGGTCGCGTCCATGAACCCGAACGACGTGGTGAAGATCAGCTTGTGACCCGAGCGCGCCAGCTGCTCGATCGCGCGTTCGGCGTCTGGCCCTTCCGGGACCTTCTCCAGATAAGTGCTGTCGACCTTGTCGCCGAGCGCCTTCATCATGGCCAGGCGGCCCTGCTCGTGCTGATAGCTCCAGCCGAAGTCACCGATTGGGCCGACATAGATGAATCCGACTTTCAACTTATCCTCGGCCGCCGCCGGCGCAGCAAGCGCCAGCAGGGCGGCGGCGGCAAACAACAATTTCCTCATGGCTTGCTCTCCCAATCCGACGGCCCATCATGCCGCAAAGGCGCGCCGCCGTCCCGCGCGCTGTTTGCGTTTTCAACGGTCCGGCACGAAGGCGAGACCCAATGACGCCGGCGCCGCCGAGCCGGCAACGCCGCGCGTGCGCGAAATGGCGACCAGCACCACGATGGTCGCCAGATAAGGCAGCGCCGTCATCAGCTGCGGCGGAATGTCGAGACCCGCGCCCTGTGCATGCAGCTGCAGAATCGTCACCCCGCCGAACAGATACGCACCAATCACGAGCCGCGCCGGGCGCCAGGATGCAAAGACCACGAGCGCCAGCGCGATCCAGCCACGTCCCGCCGTCATTCCGGCAATGAAGAACGGCGTATAGGCAAGCGACAGGTAGGCGCCGGCGAGCCCCGCACAGGCACCGCCGAACAGCACCGCGCCCGTGCGAAGGCTCAGCACCGGGTAGCCGAGGGCGTGCGCCGAGCCGTGATTATCGCCGATGGCGCGCAACACCAACCCGGGTCGCGTGCGATAGAGGAACCACCAGATGCCGATCACCAACACGATCGAGCCATAGACGAACGCATCTTGGCCGAACAGAATCTTGCCGATGAACGGCAGGTCGGTGAGCACCGGGAGGTCAAGTTGCGGCGCGGGCGTGATCCGCTGCCCGACGAATCCGGCGCCGATCAGTCCTGACAGGCCGAGGCCGAAGATCGTGAGCGCAAGCCCCGTCGCCACCTGGTTCACGGCAAGTCCGAGCGTGAGAAGGGCAAAGATCGCCGCCATCGCCACGCCGGCAAGGATGCCGGCGGCCGTGCCGACCAGGGTCGATCCGGTGAGCTCGGCGCCCGCGAAGGCGCAGACCGCGCCCATGATCATCATGCCCTCAACGCCGAGATTGAGCACACCGGCGCGCTCGACCACCAACTCGCCGGACGCAGCGAGCAGCAGCGGGGTCGAGGCGACGATCACCGACAGGATGATTGCTTGCAGGTAGGTGAGATCAAGCCACTGCATCGGCGGCCTTGCGGGTTCGGATCAGACGCACGCGATAGAGAATGAGCGAATCGCACGCCAGCACGAAGAACAACAGGATGCCCTGGAACACCTTGGTAAGATCGAGCGGCACCTTGAGCGAGATCTGCGCCTGCTCGCCGCCGATGAAGGTCAGCGCCAGGAACAAGCCGGCGATCAGGATCCCGATCGGATTGAGCCGGCCCAGAAACGCGACGATGATTGCGGTGAATCCGTAGCCGGGTGAGATACCGGGCTGCAGGTGGCCGACCGGTCCGGCGACCTCGATGATCCCGGCGAGGCCGGCCAGCGCGCCAGAGACCGCGAAGGTGAACAACACCAGCCGGTCCGCATCGAAGCCGGCAAACCGCGCTGCTTTAGGCGCTGCGCCAACCACGCGAATTTCAAAGCCCTTGATGGTGCGGCCGAGCACCGTCCAGGCAGCGGCCACCACCACCAGCGCCATGAGCGCGCCGATATGCAGCCGACTGCCTTCGATGATCGAGGGTACGGTGGCGACCGGGTCGAAGTCGGCGGTCGTGGGGAAGTTGTAGCCGTGCGGATCACGCCAAGGGCCACGCACCAGATAATCGAGCACCAGGTCCGCGACGTAGACCAACATCAGGCTGACCAGGATCTCGCTTGCACCGAAGCGCACGCGACAGATCGCCGGGATCAGGGCGTAGAGCGCGCCGCCCAGCGCGCCCAGGACCAACATCGCCGGGAGGACCCAGGTGCCCGCGTCAGTGCCTTGCGTCTTCACCGCCAGATAGCTACCGGCAACCGCGCCGATCACGAACTGGCCTTCGGCACCGATATTCCAGACATTAGCAAGGTAACAGAGCGCAAGTCCGATGCCGATCATCACCAGCGGGGTGGCCTTCACGACCATTTCCTGCAGCGAGTAGGAATCAGTGAGCGGCTGCAGGAAATAGACCGCGAGCGCGTTGAGCGGATCCTTGCCCAGGAACCCAAATAGGATGCTCATCACCAGCAAGGTCAAGCCCACCGCGATTAGCGGCGAGGCGATCGCGGCCGCAGTGGAGCGCTCGGCGCGCGGCTCAAGCACCAACCGCATGGCTCATTTCCCGAGGTTGCGCGGAGCTGCCACCCATCAGCAAACCGAGATGCTCACGGTCGGCAGTTTTGGACTCGATGGGCGACGACAATCGTCCAGTGAAGATCACAGCGATGCGGTCGGCAATCTCCAGGAGCTCATCGAGATCCTGGCTGATCACCAGGACCGCGGCGCCGCGCGCCGCAAGATCAATCAGCGCCTGGCGGATCACGGCGGCGGCTCCGGCATCGACCCCCCATGTCGGTTGGCTGACCACCAGCACACCAAGTTCACGCAGGATTTCGCGGCCGACCACAAATTTCTGGAGATTGCCGCCGGAGAGGCTCGCGGCTTCGGGATCGCGCTTGGCCTTGCGGATATCGAACGCTTTGGTGGCCTCATCCACCACTTTGATGGTGGCGGCACGATTGATGAACCCGTCGTGGGTCATGCCGACCGCATGTCTGGTGAGCAGCGCATTCTCCGACAGCGTCATACGCGGCGCCGTCGCATGACCTAACCGCTCCTCAGGAACGAAGGCCGCACCGAGCCGGCGCCGCTGCGAGATCGAGAACCGCCCAGCCGCTTCGCCATCGATCACGACCGAACCATCACTCGCCGAGAGCCGCTCCCCTGAAAGGGCCGCAAACAACTCGTCCTGGCCATTGCCCGCAACGCCTGCGATGCCAAGGATCTCGCCACCGCGAACTTCCACCGAAACATGATCAAGCCTGATGCCATGCGGATCATCCGGCACCATCGAGAGATCCTGCACGACGAGGCGCGGCTTGCCGACGCGCTCGCCAGCCGCACTCTTCACCTCGCCGATCTCGCCGCCGACCATCATGCGGGCGAGCGAGCCCGCGGTCTCGCGGCGCGGGTCACAGGTCGCGACCTTCTTGCCGCCGCGCAGGATCGTCGCGGTGTCGCACAGGCGCTTCACCTCGTCGAGCTTATGGCTGATGTAGAGGATTGCACGCCCTTCCGCTTTCAGGCTCTCCAGCACAACAAATAATTGATCCGCTTCCTGCGGCGTCAGCACCGAGGTCGGCTCATCCAGGATCAGCAGCTTTGGATTTTGCAACAGGGCGCGCACGATCTCGATGCGCTGGCGCTCGCCGACCGAGAGCCGCCAGACCTCGCGACGCGGCTCGAGCGGCAGCCCGTAGCGACGCGAGATCTCGGCGATCCCGGCCGAGATCTTGGCGAAGGGCTCACTCGGCGGCAGCCCGAGCGCCACGTTCTCGGCGACGGTGAGGTTCTCGAACAGCGAGAAGTGCTGAAACACCATGCCGATGCCGAGCGCGCGCGCTTGTGCCGGCCCGGCAAGCACCGTCTTCCTTCCGAGCCAACGCAACTCGCCATCGTTCGGCTGGATGAGCCCATAAGCCATCTTCACGAAGGTCGACTTGCCGGCACCGTTCTCGCCCAGCAGCGCGTGGATTTGGGCAGGATGCAGATCGAGATCGATGTGATCGTTGGCGACGAAGGTGCCATAGAGTTTGGTGATGCCGATTGCCTGGAGCAGCGGCTGCGACGTTACACGCGTCGCCACCGGATCAGCCATGATGCTTGCTCGTGCCTTGGTCCGGACCATGATCATGCCCGGCGAGCGCCACGGCACCATGTTCGCGCACGATCAGCAATTGCGCGACGATCGACGCGGCGATCGCGGCCGGTGCCTTGTCATGAATTTGCTGGAGCCCGATTGGACAGACCAGCCGATCAACATCCGACTTGGCGAGCCCGAGCTTGCCCATGGTGCTGACGAAGCGCGCACGTTTGGTCTCGCTGCCGATCAGCCCGACATAGCCGAAGCGCCGAGACTTGAGCGCCGCCGACGCAACATCGAGATCGAGCGCATGGCTATGCGTCATGATGGCGATGAGCGCGCCGTCAGGCGCGCGAGCCAGTATTTGTACGGGCTCCGTCTCGCCGACACAGTTGACGTTGCCCGGGATGTGGGCCGGGAAGGCACCGGGCCGCGGGTCGATCCAGGTTACCGCGAACGGAAGCGGCGCCAGGGCCAGGACCAGTGCACGGCCGACGTGACCCGC
>JAFAXD010000371.1 GCA_019241285.1 Xanthobacteraceae bacterium
CAACAGCGGGGCATCCGCGTGCTGATTGATCTCGTCGTCAATCACACGTCGGACCAGCACCCTTGGTTCCAGGACGCACGCCGCAATCCGGATTCGAAGTACCGCGATTGGTACGTCTGGTCAGACAAGAAGCCGCGCAATGCCAACACAGGAATGGTGTTCCCGGGCGTTCAGAAATCGACCTGGACGCGCGATAAGATTGCGAAACGCTGGTACTTCCATCGCTTCTACGATTTTCAGCCCGACCTCAACACATCCAATCCGGCGGTTCAGGCGGAAATCCTGAAAATCATGGGCTTCTGGATTCAGCTCGGTGTCTCCGGCTTTCGCATGGATGCCGTGCCGTTCGTGATCGGCACCAAAGGCCCCGATGTCGACCGGCCGCGCGAACAATACGACATGCTGCGCTACTTCCGCGAGTTCCTGCAATGGCGCGTCGGCGATTCGATCATCCTTGCCGAAGCCAACGTCATGCCAAGAACGGACATGGATTATTTCGGCGATGCCGGCGACCGCATGCACATGATGTTCAATTTCCAGGTCAATCAGAACCTGTTCTACGCATTGGCCTCGGCCGACACGCGGCCGCTGATCAAGGCCATGCACCGCACCAAGAGCCGCCCCGCCAGCGGCCAATGGGGCATCTTCCTGCGCAATCATGACGAGCTCGATCTCGGGCGATTGTCAGAGACGCAGCGGCAAAGGGTGTTCGACGCGTTCGGGCCCAACAAGGAAGACCAACTCTACCAGCGCGGCATTCGTCGCAGGCTGGCGCCCATGTTGGGAGGTGATCGGCGCCGGCTGGAGCTCGCCTACAGCCTGATGTTCACGCTGCCCGGGACGCCTGTTATTCGTTATGGCGATGAGCTCGGGATGGGCGACGACCTCTCGCTGCCCGAGCGCGCCTGTTGCCGTACCCCGATGCAGTGGTCAACCGAACCGCACGGGGGTTTCACCAAATCCGACAAACCTGTCGTTCCGGTGATCAGTGCGGGCCCATACGGGTTCCCGCATGTCAACGCGGCGGAGCAACGGCGCGACCCGCACTCGATGCTGAATTGGACCGAGCGCATCATCCGCATGCGCAAGGAGGTTCCTGAGATCGGCTGGGGAGACTTTGACGTGCTCGACACCGGTGACGACGCCGTTCTCGGCATCCGCTACGACTGGCGCAACAACTCGGTGCTGTTCCTGCACAATCTCGCCAGGGAGCCGCGGGAGGTGACGTTCGCGATAAACTCGCGGTCCGATTCCGAGAAGCTTCTGGTCAATCTGTTGGGTGGCGACCATAGCACGGCCGCACGCAACGGCAGACATTCCGTTTGCCTGGAGGCCTACGGCTATCGCTGGTACCGGGTCGGCGGGTTGGATTACCTGCTCAAGCGGACTGAGTTCTGACCTCAGTGCTCGTCATGGCCGGGCTCGTCGGGGCCATCGTCATTGCGAGCAAAGCGAAGCAATGCAGCGCGGAGGTGCCGCACTGGATTGCTTCGTCGCTACGCTCCTCGCAATAACGCAGATCGCCGGGTCAAGACCTGGGACAAGCCCGGCGATGACGACGCGGAGTATGTTGTCGGTGCCGCAACATCCCACAGCCGTTCGGGTTCGCTCGTCGACTTAAGCTGCTTCCGCCTGCTGGTTGATCGCCGTTTCAGCGATCTTGGTCAGCGCTTCGTCGGTCGCTTTTTCTTCCTCCAGGGTCTCCTCGAGGAGTGAGACGGCCTCTTCCAAGCCGAGTTCCTCGGCCCAGGCGATCAGGGTGCCGTAGCGCGATATCTCATAGTGTTCGACCGCCTGCGCGGCCGAAAGGAGACCCGCGTCCAGCGCCGGCGAGCCTTTGTAGGATTTCATGATCTCGGCGCCTTCATCGGTGATGCCGACAATGGCCGCGCAGGTCTTGCCTTGCGCCTTCTTGTCGATTTCTTCAAACACCCGATCGAGGCGCTCGACCTGATCTTCCGTCTCCTTGCGATGCTTCTCGAACGCCTCCTTGAGGTCTTCGCTCTGCGCCGCCTTCGCCATCTTTGGTAGCGTCGCCAGGATCTTCTTCTCGGCGTAGTAGATGTCTTTCAGCGTGTCGTGAAACAGTTCCTGGAGCGTTTTTGATTGTTTGCTCTTGGTTTGCTTGCTCGCCATGGGTCTCTCCGTTGCTCGGCTATCCGCGCCTGAGCAACCCGGCGTTGAGGATTGTGTTCCGCATCGGCAACAAAGATCGATATTCGGAACCTTTGTTTTCACGCCACGTTTGTTCCTGGGCTGTGCCTGTGCCCAGGAGGCGAATATGAACGGTTTGATCTATCTGATTGGTCTGATCGTGGTGATCATGGCCATCCTGTCCTTCTTCGGTCTGCGCTGACGCGCGCTTAAGTCCGGCGCCCAACCCAAGAAGGCTTTGTCATGACCAACATCGAGACGCCCATACCAGCCGCCGTAAGTAGAGGTCCGCTTGCGATGCGATATATCGAATGGGGTGCCGTCATCGCCGGCGCCCTGGTGACTGCAGCGCTGGCGCTGGTGCTGCACGCCTTCGCGGCGGCGATCGGACTTGGCGTCAGCTCGACCGCGCCGACCTGGCGCGACGCCTCGATCGGACTGATCCTCCTCTCCGCACTCTATCTGTTCCTGGTCGCATTCATCTCCTATGGCGCCGGCGGCTACCTGGCCGGACGGTTGCGCACACGACTGTCCGCGACGGCAGGAGAGGACGACGTCGAATATGGCGACGGCGTTCACGGCATTCTGGTCTGGGCCATTGCGACCTTGCTCGCCGGCCTGCTGGCGCTCAGCGCGGCGCAAGCCTTGACGCACCTTGCCGCACCGTCCGCCAACGAAGCTGGCCCCAGCACCTCCGTGGCAGGTGAAAACATCATCGCCTTCGACCTCGACCGCCTGTTCCGCAGCGACCGGCCGCAGCAAACGGGCGACATGGCTTACGCGCGCGCCGAGGCGGCGCGCATCCTGCTCACGACAGCAAGCCACCGCGGGCTACAGGAGGATGACCGTGCATTCCTCGTGCGCTTGGTGAGCGCCAGGACTGGGCTCGCCCAGGCCGATGCGGAGCGGCGGGTCAACGATGTTGCTAGCCGGGCAAAGGACGACATCAACCGCGCACGGCGCAGCGCCGTGCTGATTGCATTTGCAATTGGCGTGGCCGCACTGCTCGGAGCCGCGGTCGCCTGGGCGGCGGCGTGCGCCGGCGGGCGTGATCGGGACGGGCGAGCGACGCGCAGCGCGCTCTCTGAGTGGTGGCATCGGCCGTTTTCATTGCGGACCTGAACGCGACGAGAAGACCAGCCGCTCATAGCTCGACTTGAGTTCCGAGCTCGACCACCCGCTTGGGCGGAATCTGGAAATAATCCGTGGCGCTGACGGCGTTGCGCGTCATGAACGCGAACAACCGCTCGCGCCAGCGCGCCAGCGGCGGATGCACCCCCGGCACGGGCGTTTCCCGGCCCAGGAAAAACGACGCTTCGCTCAGATCAAGGCCGATCCGCTCGCGGGCGCGCGACAACACCGGCGGCAGCGCCGGGCGCTCGGCGAAGCCGAAGCGCACGATCATCCGGGTGATGCCCCTGCCCAACTCGGTCACGGTGATCCGCTCGGCCTCGGGAACATGCGGCGCGCGTTCAGTGACGACGGTGAGGAGAAAAACCCGCTCATGCAGAACCTTGTTGTGCCGCAGGTTGTCGGTCATCGCATATGGCACCGTGTCGCGGCGCGCGGCGAGATAGACGGCGGTTCCCTTCACCCGCGGCAGCGTCGCCGCGTCGAGCTCGGCGATGAAGCGCTGCAGCGGCTTATTCTCATCGCTCATACGTTCGAGAATGATTTGCCGGCCGCGGCGCCACGTCGACATGATCGTAAATACGACCGCGCCGGCGAGCAGCGGAAACCAGCCACCTTGCGGGATCTTGATGATGTTGGCGGCGAAGAACGCGAGATCGATCAGCAAGAATAGCCCAATTACCGCGCAGGTCAGGACAATACTCCAGCCCCAGACGCGGCGCGCCACTACGGCCAACAAGCACGTGGTCACCAACATGGTGATGACGACGGCAATGCCGTAAGCCGCAGCCAGCGCACCAGACGACTGGAAGCCCAAAACCAATCCGATCACGCAGATCGCAAGCAGCCAGTTGATCTGCGGCACATAAACCTGACCGATCGCCTCCTCTGATGTTTGATGAATGTCGAGGCGAGGGAGCAGGCTGAGTTGCATTGCCTGCTGCGAGAGTGAGAAAGCGCCGGAAATCACCGCCTGCGAAGCGATCACAGTCGCCGCGGTGGCCAGCAATGTTGTTGGATAGAGAAGCCAATCCGGATAGAGCCGGTAGAACGGGCTGTCGGTCGCGTCCGGATGCGCCAGGATCAATGCACCCTGGCCGAAGTAATTCAGCACGAGCGCGGGCAGCACGATTGCAAACCAGTCGACCCTGATGGGCAAACGGCCAAAATGGCCCATGTCGGCATAAAGCGCTTCCGCTCCGGTGAGTGCGAGGAAAACCGACCCGAGGACAAAAAAGCCGGGCATGCCGTGATGGCCGAAGAAGGCCAAGGCGTGCAGCGGATTGAGCGCGGCGAGCACGTTCGGCGCCTGGATGATTTGCATGAGCCCGGCCAGCGCCAATGCCAGGAACCACACGGCCATCACCGGGCCGAAGTAAGCGCCGATGCGCTCGCTCCCGCGCCGCTGCAGCAGGAACAACCCCAGCAGCACGACTACTGAGATCGGCACCACGTACGCGCCGAGAGCGGGCGTCGCGATTTCAAGCCCTTCGACTGCGCTGAGAACGGAGATCGCCGGCGTGATCATGCCGTCGCCATAAAACAAGGCCGCGCCAACCATCCCGAGCAGGATCAGCGCGCCTCTGCGCCGGAGATTGGGCTCGCTATGCGCCGCAAGGCCCAGCAGCGCCATGATGCCGCCTTCGCCGTCGTTCTCCGCGCGCATGACGAACAGCACATACTTGATCGTCACGACGATCGTCAGTGACCAGAACACGAGCGACAGAAGGCCGAGCACCGTTTCCGCGTTGTTGGTGCCGGCGGCCTTGAGACATTCGCGGAAGGTGTAGATCGGGCTGGTGCCGATGTCGCCATAAACGACCCCGAGTGCGGCGAGCAGCAAGGCGCCGTGCACGGGCTTGGCGGCAGGGCGATCAAGCTTCCGATCAGGGTCAGGGTGAGACGTGCGCCGAGCCGTTTCCAGCGACATGCTGCGCCCTAACGCTGAGAGAGGAATACCGGGAACATAAGTCCGAGCCGGGAGCAGAGTTCCGTGTTGCCCGCTCGCGGCGAGGTTGTTGCGGACGATCTCTCAACGCGGAGGCTTGCCCAAGAAGCCGCCTTCAGCATGCCCTGCCCCATAAATCGGCAGTACAAAAATCCGATTGGCCCTATCATGCTGCTCATCGCAGCGGACCGACCGTCCGCGATCCATTGAGGTGAAGCCGTGGTTGAGCTGGAGTTCTTCGATCCCTCCGGGCAATTGGAAATCACCCATCGTTACGCCGCGCGTCAGGGCGGCCTCAACGGCAAGCGCATCGGCTTGCTGAGCGGTGAGCAGTGGCAGGCGCACCGCACGTTTCCGCTGCTGAAGACCATGTTGGAGACGGATTTTCCGGATGCCGAGGTACTGCCGCTCGACACCTTCCCGCAGGGCGAGCACATCGTCGGCGCCGATGCGACGATTGCGCAGATCAAGGACAGCGGCGTCGACGCCATGATCGTCGGCAATGCCGCCTGCGGATCCTGTTCGACCGCGCTCGGGCGGGCTGCGGCCAAGCTGGAGAAGACAGGTATTCCGACCGTTTTGCTCGGCCGCACCGACTTCCTCGGGGTGGTGAAGAACGCCGTGTCCGGCCTGGGGCTGTCGCCCGACATGCCGGTCGTGGCGTTTCCGGTCGAGTTGTTCTTGCCCGGAAGCGATCTCGCGCCGGTGGCGGCACGCAAGCAGGAGTTCTACGATGCGCTCACGGTGTGGCGTGACACGGCGAACTTCACCGCGTCCGACGCGCCACCGCTGATCAAGGTGAGCGGAGCAACCTATGCGGACGCGCTCACCAGCGCCAACAACCTATGTCTCACCAACCTGTGGAGCGACGGCTTGCCGATCTGGCCCGCCACCCCCGAACGGGTGGATTGGATCTTGCTGGGCACGGATAGGGCGCGCACCGACGTGCTGGGCAAGTTTCTGCCGCGCGGCGCAATTGCCACCGTCGAGTCCGGCGCGATCGCGCTGGCGATGGCGGGGGGACGCCCCGAGTACCTGCCCGTCCTGTTGGCCGCGGTCGAAGCTTTCCTCAATCCGCTCTCGGACAGCGAGCACATGCAGGCGGACTCGGCCGGCGCCTTCCCGGTGATCATCGTCAACGGACCGATCGCGCGCGACAT